>NZ_JBHJUV010000031.1:0-116437 GCF_042268025.1 Streptomyces sp. NPDC056161 | reverse complement strand
GGAGGGGGAGCGGGTCGGAGGCGGTGACCAGTTCGCGCAGCGGGTGGCGGGCCAGGACCTCGTCCACCTCCGGCGCCAGCGCCGCCCCCAGCCGCCAGGCGTCGGGACGGCCGGTGTCCCGCAGGGCCGCCACCGCGGCGAGGACGGCGTCCCGCGTCCCGTCCGCCTCGGGGACCTGGGCCGCCGCCCGCTCGTGGAGCCGCGCGCCCTCCTCCAGGACCAGTTCGGTGTCCATCCCGGCCGGGATCTTGATCCGCGCGTGCCGCCGCCAGGTGGTGACGGGATCGCTCCAGCCCTCCACGTGGTAGGTCCAGTGGCCTGTCGCGTCCGGGGTGACGTCCGCGCCCCAGCGGTCCGTGCCGGGGGCCAGTTCGCGCATCGGCGTCCACGGACCGGGGCGGCCCCGTGGGTCGGTGAGTACGACGTTGGCGGCCACCGCGTCGTGGCCCTCGCGGAACACGGTGGCGGAGACCTCGAAGGTCTCCCCGGTGACCGCCTTGGCGGGCCGCCGTCCGCGCTGGACCACGGGGCGGACGTCGAGGACGGGGATGCGGCCGACGGCGGTGGCCCGGTCCGGGGAGGTCCGCTCCGGTGCGGCCGGCCGGGCGCCGCCGCTGCCGCCCGGGTCCGCGGCGCCGGCCGCACGCTCCGGCGGCCCGGCTGCCGTACCGTTTCTGCTGTTGGTCGGGGGTGATGACGAGTGATGCGTGGCGGGCATGACCGCTCCTGTCCGCGTCAACGAGGGTGTGGGCGGATCCGGTGTGGGAGGTGGGTCGTGCGGGTGTGCCTGTGGTGCGCCCGAGGGGCGTACCGGAGGAGCCTTCCCACCCTATTCGGGTGAGCAATCCGGCACTCTGTTAACTACTCGCGCGTATGTCTGTTGCCAGGACCGGCCTTTTCCGGCGGGGCGCCCGCGCCCGGTGCCGCGCCGCCGTCACCCCGCGCTACCTGCGGGAGTTCGTCCGACGAACCGGACCGGAGGGCGTACGGACCGCTCGCGCGGCGGCCTGGATATGGCCGGTTGTGTACGGTCCGGGTCCTGGGCGGCTCCGTCCTGGCCCCGGGCGGCGCGTCGGTCGGAGTCGGGCGACGCGTCCGTGGGACCCCGACAGCTCCTGGGCGGGCAGCCGGGCGGGCCCTTGGCGGCGGCCGGGGGCGGGCGCCCCTGGAGCGGGCGGCGGGCGGCGGGCGGTCCGAGGCGGGACTCGGGGCGGCCCTTCGCCGGGGCGGTGAGCCGGCTCGGTCCGGATCCGTCCGGGGGCCGCACGGCGATGCCTCGGCGGGGCACGGGCCGACACCGGTACCGTCGTGGCAGACGACGAGCCGCACAGCGATGCGCGGCTCCCGAGCAACCGCGCCGAGGTGGAATGTGAAGGCGATCCGTCGGTTCACCGTCCGTCCCGTTCTCCCCGAGCCCCTCCGCCCGCTGAGCGAACTGGCGCGCAATCTGCGCTGGTCCTGGCACGCCGAGACGCGTGACCTGTTCCAGTCCGTCGACCCCGGCCGCTGGGCCTCCTGCGGCGGCGACCCGGTACGGCTGCTCGGCAGCGTGCGCCCCGCGCGCCTCGCCGAGCTGGCCCGGGACCGCCGCTTCCTGCGCCGGCTCACCGCGGCCGCCGACGACCTCGACGACTACCTCGGCGGGGAGCGCTGGTACCAGGCGCAGCCCGCCGGGCTGCCGGCCGCCGTCGCCTACTTCTCGCCCGAGTTCGGTGTCACCGCCGCCCTGCCCCAGTACTCCGGCGGCCTCGGCATCCTCGCCGGGGACCATCTGAAGGCGGCCAGCGACCTCGGCGTCCCGCTCATCGGGGTCGGCCTGCTCTACCGGCACGGCTACTTCCGGCAGACCCTGTCCCGGGACGGCTGGCAGCAGGAGCACTACCCCGTCCTCGACCCCAACGAGCTTCCGGTGCGGCTGCTCAAGGCGGCGGACGGCACCCCCGCCCAGCTCACGCTCGCGCTGCCCGGCGGCCGGCGGTTGCACGCCCGCATCTGGCTGGCGCAGGTCGGCCGGGTGCCGCTGCTGATGCTGGACTCGGACGTCGAGGAGAACGACCTCGGCGAACGCGGCGTCACCGACCGGTTGTACGGCGGCGGCAGCGAACACCGGCTGCTCCAGGAGATGCTCCTCGGCATAGGAGGGGTGCGGGCCGTGCGGACGTACTGCCGGCTGACCGGCCACCCGGAGCCCGAGGTCTTCCACACCAACGAGGGGCACGCGGGCTTCCTCGGCCTGGAGCGGATCGCCGAACTCGGCGCGCAGGGACAGGACTTCGACGCGGCGCTGGAGGCGGTGCGGGCCGGGACGGTCTTCACCACCCACACCCCGGTCCCGGCCGGCATCGACCGCTTCGACCGGGAACTGGTCGCCCGCCACTTCGGTCCCGACGCCGA
Source organism: Streptomyces sp. NPDC056161 (assembly GCF_042268025.1). Lineage (NCBI taxonomy): Bacteria > Bacillati > Actinomycetota > Actinomycetes > Kitasatosporales > Streptomycetaceae > Streptomyces > Streptomyces sp. NPDC056161. The sequence continues at coordinate 114,043 of NZ_JBHJUV010000031.1, read as the reverse complement.
ACTCCCCGGCATCGACGTCGCACGCGTCCTGCGGCTGGGGACGGAGACCTACCCGGGCGGTGAGCCCAACCTGTTCAACATGGCCGTGATGGGCCTGCGGCTGGCCCAGCGCGCCAACGGGGTCTCCCTGCTGCACGGCCGGGTCAGCCGCGAGATGTTCTCCGGGCTGTGGCCGGGATTCGACCCCGACGAGGTGCCCATCACCTCCGTCACCAACGGGGTGCACGCCCCCACCTGGGTCGCCCCCGAGGTGCTGCGGCTCGGCGCCGGGGAGGTCGGGGCGCACCGCGCCGAGGACGCGCTCACCGTCGGCGACGCGGAGCGCTGGGACCGGTTCGCGGGCATCCCGGACGAGGACATCTGGGAGCTGCGCCGGGAACTGCGCGAGCACCTGGTGGCGGAGGTGCGCGAGCGGCTGCGCGCCTCCTGGCGGCAGCGCGGCGCCGGCACCGCCGAGCTGGGCTGGATCGACGGCGTGCTGGACCCCGGCGTCCTCACCATCGGGTTCGCGCGGCGCGTCCCGTCGTACAAGCGCCTCACCCTGATGCTGCGCGACCGCGACCGGCTGACGGATCTCCTGCTGCACCCCGAGCGCCCGGTCCAGATCGTGGTCGCGGGCAAGGCGCACCCCGCGGACGACAGCGGCAAACGCCTGGTGCAGGAACTGGTCCGGTTCGCCGACGACCCCCGCGTGCGCCACCGCATCGTCTTCCTGCCGGACTACGGCATGGCGATGGCGCAGAAGCTCTATCCGGGCTGCGACATCTGGCTGAACAACCCGCTGCGTCCGCTGGAGGCGTGCGGTACGTCCGGGATGAAGGCGGCCCTCAACGGCTGCCTCAACCTGTCCGTGCTCGACGGCTGGTGGGACGAGTGGTTCCAGCCCGACTTCGGCTGGGCCGTCCCGACCGCGGACGGCGTGGGCACCGACCCGGAACGCCGCGACGACATCGAGGCCGCCGCCCTCTACGACCTGCTCGAACAACGGGTGACCCCGCGCTTCTACGAACGGGGCCGCAGCGGGCTGCCCGACCGGTGGATCGAGATGGTCCGCCAGACCCTGACCCTGCTCGGGCCGAAGGTGCTGGCCGGCCGCATGGTCCGGGAGTACGTCGAGCGGCTGTACACCCCCGCCGCCCACGCGCACCGCGCGCTGACCCCGGACGCGGCCCGTGAACTGGCCGCCTGGAAGGCCCGGGTGCGCGCGGCCTGGCACGGGGTGAGCGTCGACCACGTCGACCACGTGGCGACGGCCGCCGCGACCGCCACCGCCGAGCTGGGGGCCACCCTGGGGCTGAGGGTGCTGGTCGCCCTCGGCGAACTGGGTCCCGACGACGTCGAGGTGCAGGCCGTCTCCGGCCGGGTCGATCCGGAGGACCGCATCGACGACGCGACGGCGGTGCCGCTGAAGCCGACGGGTGGGGCGGATCTGGAGGGCTGCTGGGTGTACGAGGGGCCGCTGTCCCTGGACCGCACCGGTCCCTACGGTTACACGGTCCGTGTGCTGCCCGCGCACCGGTTGCTCGCCTCTGGTGCGGAGATGGGGTTGGTGGCGCTGCCGTTGCGCTGACCGCTGGGTTGGGGAGGGGGTGGGGGGAGGGGGTTGTTTGGTGGGTGCGGGTGGGGTGGGGGTGGTTGCGCAGTTCCCCGCGCCCCTATGGGGTTGTTTGGTGGGTGCGGGTGGGGTGGGGGTGGTCGCGCAGTTCCCCGCGCCCCTGTCGGGGCGGGTGGGGGTGGTTGCGCAGTTCCCCGCGCCCCTGTCGGGGTGGGTCGGGTCAGGTGTTCTGGCCGCTGAGTTTGCGGAGGGTGGTTCCGCAGCGGTGGGCGTAGGCATGTTGGAGGGCGCGGGTGGCCGGGCCGCCCGCTCGGGTGTACCACTTGTGGGGGCGGCTGAAGGCGGCGACCGTCAGCCAGACGGTGCCGTCGCCGGTGCGGTCGACCACGAAGGCTTCCTCACCGCTCTCGGGGTGGCCCTCCAGGGTGCCGTAGGCCCAGCCGGCCCTGCGGGGTTCGGAGAGGGTCCACACGACACGGCAGGGCGCCTTGAGCAGACCGGCCAGGGAGACCGTGACATCGACGCCGGGGGCTGCCCGGTCGGCGTCGGTCTCGATGCCCACGCCCATCGCGCGGTGCATCCGCCAGGTGAAGAGGGTCTCGACGGCGCTCCGGAACACCTCCTCGCCCTCGCCGATGCGCGAACGCACATGCAGGGAGTGGAAGCCGGGCGGGCACGCGGTGAGGTTCTCGCGGGTCGCACCGACCGGCTCGTAGGTGAAGTGCGGCGAAGACATGACACCCAAGGGTAGGGCGACCCCCCGGAACGCGTTCCTCCCGGGGGGCCGCCCTGTCACCTGCCTGAGATCAGGAGACGCTGGGATCAGGAGACGCTGACCGCCGACCAGGCGGCGGCCACCGCGTTGTACTCGGCGCTGCCCGAGCCGTACAGGGCGGTCGCCGCGTTCAGGGTCGCCGTGCGGGCGGCCTTGTAGTTGGTCGTGGACGTCATGTACGTCGTCAGCGCCTTGTACCAGATCTGGAGGGCCTTGGCCCGGCCGATGCCGGTGACGGTGGAGCCGTTGGACGTCGGGGAGTTGTAGGACACCCCGTTGATCGTCTTCGCGCCGCTGCCCTCCGACAGCAGGTAGAAGAAGTGGTTGGCGACACCGGACGAGTAGTGCACGTCCTTGTTGCCCACGGTGGAGGACCAGTAGTCGGCGGAGGCGCCGTCCTTGCTGGGCTTGTCCATGTAGCGCAGCGGGGTGCCGTTGCCGTTGATGTTGATTTCCTCGCCGATGAGGTAGTCGCCGATGTCGTTCGGGTTGTTGGCGTAGAACTCCACGCCCGTGCCGAAGATGTCGGAGGTGGCCTCGTTCAGGCCGCCGGACTCACCGGAGTAGTTGAGGCCCGCGGTGTTGGAGGTGACACCGTGGCTCATCTCGTGCCCGGCCACGTCCAGCGCGGTCAGCGGGTGGGTGTTGCCGGAGCCGTCGCCGTAGGTCATGCAGAAGCAGCTGTCGTCCCAGAAGGCGTTGACGTAGTTCGAGCTGTAGTGGACGCGGGAGTAGGCACCCACGCCGTTGTTCTTGATGCCGTTGCGGCCGAAGGTGTTCTTGTAGAAGTCCCACGTCTCCTGGGCGCCGTACGCGGCGTCGGCGGCGGCCGTCTGGTCCGTGGAGGAGCTGGAGGCGGCGCCGGTGCCCCAGACGTCGTCGGCGTCGGTGAACAGGGTGCCGGTGCCGGAGGTGCCGCGCGCCAGGTTGTTCGTCTTGTGGCCGCCGCGCGTGCCGTCGGTCAGCTGGTAGGTCGAGCCCGACAGCGTGGTGGTCAGGGTGACCGTGCCCGAGTAGAGGGTCTTGCCCGTGCCGGTCTCGATGCCCTGGTACTCGTAGAGCTTCTTGCCGGTGGCCGCGTCGGTGATGACGTGCAGCTCGTTCGGGGTGCCGTCCTCCTGGAAGCCGCCGACGACCGTCTCGTAGGCGAGGACGGGCTTGCCGGAGCCGGCCCAGATCACCTTGCGGGCGCCGTCGGCCTCGGTCTTGGCGGAGCCGTCGGCCTTGGCCGCGGTCAGCGCCTGCGTCTCGGCCTTGGCGGCGGCGATCTTGGGCGTGAGCGAGGACACCTTGATGGTGTTGCTGTTGGCCTTGGTGACGCCCTCGGTCTTCCCGGCCTCGGAGGTGTGCACGATCAGGTCGCCGCCGAGCACCGGGAGGCCCGCGTAGGTGCGCTCGTAGCGGGTGTGGACGGTGCCGTCGACGTCCTTCACGACGTCCTTGACGACCAGCTTCTCCTGGGCGCCGAGACCTATGGTCCGGGCGGTGTCGGTGGCGTCGCTCTGCGCCTGCTTGATCAGCTCGGTGCGGGCCGCGGCCGACAGCACGGTCGGGGCGGCGGCGAGCGGCTTCGCGGCAGCGGCGTCGGCCGGGGTCTGCGCGGAGGCGTTGGTGGTCAGGCCGGTGGCGAGCAGGGCGCCGGCGGCGACAGCGGTGGCGATGGCCAGAGTGGTGCTCTTACGGCGCGCGTAGCGGGGGCTCACTCAAGCTCCTTCATGTGGGGGAGTCCGGGCGGCGCTGGGGCCACCGGCCGGAGGAATAGGTGAAGTTGCTTTGCTGCGGCGGGTGAAGGAAGGGTGCCACCAAGGGCGCGTACATGTCAGGGCCTTGGGGTGATGTTGGCTGAATCCCGGTTGTCCGGCACGTGTTGCGGGGGTGTGAACTCGCGCCGTTGCGGGGGTCGGGTCCCTGGTGCGGCGTGCCGTTCGGGTCGTCGCCGGGTGCGTTTGCGCGAACGTCGGCCGTCTGCCGCCGGGCCCCGGGACGCGGCCGGGGTGGGCCGTCCGGGCAGGCGGGGCGTGGCGCGGAACCGGGTGCGGTTGCTAGTGCGTCGGCCGGTCCGGGTGTCCCGGTGTCGCCGCGGGGTGTGGTGGGCCGGTCGCGGGGAAGGGTGACGAGGGATCGATTCTCCTGTCAGGGCTGCGTCAAGAGTTTGGCCGGAATCGGTTCGTTGACCGGATGTTCATGTCCGGTATGCGGACAATTGGCCGGAGGGGCAGGCCCTCCCGGACCGGCCGGATCGACGACCCCGGCGGGCGGCCGGCTCGCCCGGCTCGTCCGGCTCGCCGGGTTCGCCCGGAGAGGGGCGTACGGCCGAGGCCGCCGTCGGTTCGGTACTGTCCCGTGGGCCTGTCCCGTGGGCCTGTCGCGAGGTTCCGGTGGCCCACCGCGGTGCGGGCGTGCGGCCCACCGCGGTGGGGTCGTGCGGCTCGGGGCTCAGGTCGCCGTGTCGTCCCCGTGCCAGGTCCGCCACAGTGCGGCGTACGCTCCGTCGGCGCGTACCAGTTCGTCGTGCGTGCCCAGTTCGGTCAGCAGCCCGTCCTCCATCACGGCCACCCGGTCGGCGTCGTGGGCGGTGTGCAGACGGTGCGCGACGGCGATGACGGTACGGCCCGTCAGGACCGCGGCCAGCGCCCGCTCGGCGTGCCGTGCGGCCGCCGGGTCCAGCAGGGCCGTGGCCTCGTCCAGGATCAGCGTGTGCGGGTCGGCCAGCACCACCCGGGCCAGCGCGAGCTGCTGGGCCTGGGAGCCGTCGGTGGGCCGGCCGCCCGGGCCCAGCCGGGCGTCGAGACCGCCGGGCAGCTCCCCTACCCAGGCGTCGGCGCCGACCGCGGCCAGCGCCGCCCACAACTCCTCCTCGGTGGCGGCCGGTTCGGCGATCAGCAGATTGTCGCGGACGGTGCCCAGGAAGACGTGGTGCTCCTGGGTGACCAGCACCACCTGGCGGCGCAGCCGCTCCGGCTCAAGACCCGCGATCGGCACCCCGCCGACCGTCACCGCGCCCGCGACCGGCGCGTCGACGCCCGCGAGCAGCCGGCTCAGCGTGGTCTTGCCCGCGCCGGACGGCCCGACCAGCGCCAGCCGCTCCCCGGGGCGCACCGTCAGATCGACCCCGCGCAGCACCTCGCCGCCCCGCTCGTAGGCGTAACGCACCCCGGTCACGTCGATCCGGTCGTCCGCCGGGGCGGGCGAGCCGCCGCCCGGCACGGACCGCGGCGCCCCGGCCAGCCCCTCCACCCGGGCGAACGAGGCACCGCTGCTCTGCAACTGCTCGATCCGCGTCAGGATCTGGTCCAGCGGCTCGGTGAGCTGCCGCAGGTACAGTGCCGCCGAGACCACCGCGCCGAGACCCACCGCCCCGTGCGCGTGCAGCACCCCGCCGACCAGCAGGACCCCCGCCACCGGGATCGTGTACGACACCTCGACGGCCGGGAAGAACACCGTGCGCAGGAACAGGGTGTACAGCCGGGCCCGCCGCAACGTCTCCAGCGCGTGCCGGCTCGCCGTGATCCGCCGCTGCTGGAGCCGGAACGCCTCCACCGTCCGGGCCCCGGCCGCCGTCGACGCGACGATCTCGGCGACCTGCGAGGTGGCCGAGCCCTCGGCGAGATAGCCGTCCCGGGCCCGGCGCAGGTACCAGCGCAGCGCGAACCAGATCGGGATCATCCCGAGCACCCCGAACGCGCCCAGCAGCGGATCCAGCGCGAAGACCGCGCCGAGCACGAACAGCGCCTGGACGGAGCCGACCAGCAGTTCGGGGCCCACGTCCCGGAGCGTGCCGCCGACCGCGGCCACGTCCGCGGTGCCGCGCGCGGTGAGGTCACCGGTGCCGGCCCGCTCCACCACGGAGGCGGGCAGCGCCAGCGCCCGGTCGACGAACTCCTCGCGGACCCGGGCGAGCGTGCGCTCCCCGAACCGGTAGCCCACGTACCGGGCCGAGCGCGCCAGCAGCAACTGGACCAGCGCGCACACCAGGATGACGAACGCCAGCCGGTCCACCGTCCGCACCCCGGCCCCGGCCCGCACCTCGTCCACGATCCGGCCGACCAGCCACGGCCCGGCCAGGCCCGCCGTGGCGGCCAGCGCGTTCAGCAGCAGCGCGGCGACGAAGGCCCGGCCGTCCGCCCGCACCAGCCGTACCGTCGCCCGGCGTACCTCGGCCCGCCCGGCGACCGGCAGCTGACCCGCGGCCGGCGTCATCGCACGACCTCCTCGGCGTCTTCGGCGTCTTCGGCGCCTCCCGCGTCTCGGGCGCCTTCCGCGTCTCGGGCGCCTCCCGCGTCTCGGGCGCCTCCCGCGTCTCGGGCGTCTCGGGTCTCCCGGGCGCCCTCGGCATCGTTGTCGCGTGCCACCAGGGCCCGGTAGCCGGGCTCGTACGCCAGCAGTCCGCGGTGGCTGCCGCTGGCCGCGACCTTGCCGTCCACCAGGTAGTACACCGTGTCGGCATGGTCCAGCACCAGCGGCGAGGTCGTCGTCACCACGGTCGTACGGCCGGCCCGCGCCGCCCGCAACCGGTGCGCCACCGCGGCCTCCGTGTGCGCGTCCAGCGCCGAGGTCGGCTCCACCGCGAGCAGCACCTCCGGGTCCGCCAGCAGCGCCCGGACCAGCCGCACCCGCTGGCGCTGGCCGCCGGAGAGGCTGCGGCCCTGCGCGGACACCGCCGAGTCAGGCCCGTCCGGCAGGCCCTGTACGACGTCCTCCGCGGCGGCCGTGCGCACCGCCCGCTCCAGCGCGGCGTCGTCGCTCTCCCGGTGCCCGGCCACCGTCTCCCGCAGCGTGCCGGCGAACAGATCCGCCTCGTTGTCGCAGACCAGGATCCGGGCCCGGACCTCGGCCAGCGGCACCGCGTCGAGCCGTACCCCGCCCCAGGTGGCGGCGGACGGCGTGAAGCGGCCGAGCCGGTCGATCACGGCCGTGGCGTCCGCGGGCAGGGCACCGGCCAGCGCGGTCAGCCGCCCCGGTGCCACCCGCACCCCCGAGCCGGGGTCGACCAGCGCGGACGGCTCGGCCGGTGCGGGCCGGGTGCCCGCGTCCGGCTCCGGTTCCAGGCGCAGCAGCGCCACCACCCGCCGCGCGGCCACCACGCCCCGGCTGAGCTGGTAGCCCATCTCCAGGAAGAAGGCCACCGGGCCGACCAGGACGGCGACATAGCCGTACACCGCCACCAACTCGCCGACGGTCAGCTCCCCCTGGGCGGCCATCCGGGCCGCGAGCCAGGTCACCACCGCCAGGAACAGCGTCGGCAGGCCCACCCCGAGCGCCTGCACCCAACTGGCCACCGCGCCCACCCGGTAGCCCTGCGCCCGCAGCCGCCGCGAGTCGTCCCGGAAGGCGTCCGCGAACAGGCCCTTGCCGCCGAGCCCGCCCAGGACCCGCAGCCCGCCCGCCAGATCGCCGATGCGCGCGGTCAGCACGCCCTGCCGCTCCCGGTACTCGGTCTCCTCCTTCTGCAACCGCACCGTCAGCGGACCGGCGACCAGCGCGATCACCGGCATCCCGAGCAGCACCACCGCGGCCGGCAGCGGCGAGATGGACAGCAGCACCACGGCCACGACGACGTAGACCACCACCGAGCCCACCCCGGGCCCCACCACGGTCAGCGCGTAGGCGATCGTCTGCACGTCGCCCACGCCGACCGTGACGATCTCCCCGGCCCCGGCCCGCCGCTCCAGCGCGGCCCCCAGCCGCACCGCATGCCCGACGACCACCTTGACGGTGCGGAAGTTGGCGTCCATCCGCACCCGGGTCATGGTGCGGTGACGCAGGATGCTCACCCACGAGCCCGCCGCGCCGACCAGGAACAGCACCACCGTCCACCAGGCCAGCCGGCCCGGATCACCGGCCACCAGACCGTCGTCGACCGCACGGGCCAGCAGATACGGCGCCGCCGCCATCAGCACCAGCCAGACGCTGCCGAGCAGCGCCCCGGCCAGCGACCGGCCCGGCTGGCGGGCCACCAGCCACCACAGGAACCGCCAGCCGCCCCGGCAGTCGGGCGTCCCTGGATCCTCGTACGCGTCGATCATGGGTGCTCCCGTCCCGTTCCCGGAGTGCTGCGCGAGGCCGTCCCGCTTTCCTGAGTGCTAGGCGAGACTGTCCCGCCAGGCCCGGTGCAGCTCCGCGAACCGGCCCGTCCCGGCGATCAGTTCGCCGGGCTCGCCGTCCTCGACGATCCGGCCGTGCTCCATGACCAGCACCCGGTCGGCGATCTCCACGGTGGACAGCCGGTGCGCGATCACCACGGCGGTACGGCCGCGGAGCACCGTGGTCATGGCCCGCTGCACGGCCCGCTCCCCGGGCACGTCCAGCGAACTGGTCGCCTCGTCCAGGATCAGCACCGCCGGGTCGGCGAGCAACGCCCGTGCGAAGCCGACCAGTTGACGCTGGCCGGCCGAGATGCGACCGCCCCGCTTGCGTACGTCCGTGTCGTAGCCGTCCGGCAGCGCGTCGATGAACTCGTGCGCCCCGATCGCCTTCGCCGCCCGCTCGATCTCCTCGCGGGTGGCGTCGGTCCGGCCGATGGCGATGTTCTCGGCCACCGACCCGGAGAACAGGAACGCCTCCTGGGTCACCATCACCACCCCGCGGCGCAGCTCCCGCGACGACAGCTCGCGCAGGTCCACTCCGTCCAGCAGGACCCGGCCCTCGGAGGGGTCGTAGAACCGGGCGAGCAGCTTGGCCAGGGTCGACTTGCCCGCGCCCGTGGAACCGACGACCGCGACCGTCTGACCGGCCGGGACGGTGAGGTCGAAGCGGGGCAGCACCTCGCCGCCGGTGCGGTAGGCGAACCGGACCCCGTCGAAGACGACCGCACGGCCGGGCCGGCCCTGCGCGGCGGGCGCCGGCAGTTCCCGGGGCGCGCTCGGCTCCGGCACCGAAGGGGTCTGCGCGAGCAGGCCCGCGATCTTCTCCAGCGAGGCGCCGGCCGACTGGTAGGAGTTGAGGAACATGCCGAGCCGGTCGATCGGGTCGTACAGGCGGCGCAGGTACAGCACCGCCGCGGCCAGCACACCCAGGGCCAGGGAGCCGGACGCCACCCGGTAGGCGCCCCACAGCACGATCACCGCGACCGCCGTGTTGGCGACCAGCCGCGAACCGACCACGTAGCGGGCCATCTCCAGCAGGGCGTCGCCGTTGGTCCGCTCGTGCCGCCGGTTCAGGACGCCGAATCCGGCCTCGTTCGCCCTCTCCCGGCGGAAGGCGCGCACCGGCCGGATGCCGTTCATCGTCTCCACGAACTTCACGATCACCGCGGCGATGGCCGTGGACCGCAGCTGGAAGACGTGCCCCGCGCGCCGCTGGTAGAGCCGTATGAGCAGGCAGAGCGGCACGAAGGAGACCGCCGCGACCGCGCCGAGGCCCAGGTCGAGCCAGAGCAGCAGCGCGCAGATGTAGACGAACGACAGGATCACGGTGACCAGTTCCTGGAGCCCCTCGCTGAGCAGTTCGCGCAGCGACTCCACGTCCGTGGTGGAGCGCGAGATGAGCCGGCCCGAGGTGTAGCGCTCGTGGAAGTCGACACTCAGCGCCTGCGCGTGCCGGAAGATCCGGCCGCGCAGGTCGAGCAGCACGTCCTGGTTGACCCGCGCGGACGCCTCGATGAACGCGAACTGGAGACCGCCGGAGGCCAGCGCGCACAGCAGACAGCCGACGGCGACCGCGATCAGCGGTCCGTGGTCGTCTTGGCGGAACGCCGGTACGGCGCTGTCGATGGCGTACGCCACCAGCAGCGGGCTGGCCTGCACGGCGGCCTGCTGGAGCAGGAGCAGGAGGGTGGTGACGGCGACGCGGGCCTTCATCGGGGCGAGCAGCGAACGCAGCAGGGCCGCCGTGGCACCGGGCGGCGTCGGCAGCACGTCCTGGTCGAAGGGGTCCGCGGAGCCCGGCGGACGGGGCGGCGGATCGTCCTCGGCCGGCGCGGACACGGATCCGGAGGCGGCGGGCAGGGGTGCCGACGAGGCGGGGGCGGTCATCGTGCGTCCTCCACTTCCCCGGCCGGCACGGCGGCGGGCCGCGGCTGGCCGACGCGGTGCTCGTCGGGTGCGCCGTCGGGTGCGCCGTCGTGCTCGCCGGACATCAGATGGGCGTACTCCGGATGGGTGCGGAGCAGTTCGTGATGGGTGCCGACCGCGGTGATCCGTCCCTGGGAGAGCAGGGCGACCCGGTCGGCGAGCAGCACCGTCGAGGGGCGGTGGGCCACGATGAGCGCGGTGGTGTCCACGAGGACCCGGCGCAGCGCGGCCTCCACGGCGGCCTCGGTGTGCACGTCGAGGGCGGACAGCGGGTCGTCCAGCACGAGGAAGCGCGGCCGGCCCACCACCGCGCGGGCGAGCGCGAGCCGCTGGCGCTGCCCGCCGGACAGGCTCAGCCCCTGCTCGCCGACCTGGGTGTCCGTGCCCTGCGGCAGCTCCCGCGCGAACTCGGCCTGCGCGACGGCCAGCGCCCGCGCCAACTCCTCGGGCCCCGCGGTCGTGTCCGCGCCCATGAGGACGTTCTCGGCGACGGACGCGGAGAACAGCGTCGGTTCCTCGAACGCGACGGCCACCTGAGTGCGCAGATCCTCGCGGGACATCGAGGTGATGTCCCGGCCGTCCAGCGTGATCCGCCCGGAGGTCACCTCGTGCAGCCGGGGGACGAGCGCGGTGACCGTGGTCTTCCCGCTGCCGGTCGCCCCGACCAGGGCCATGGACTCGCCGGGGCGGATGTGGAGGTCGATGCCGTCGAGGGTGGGCGGGGAGCCGGGCGGGGCGTCGGGATACCGGAACCGCACGCCGTCGAAGCGCAGTCCGCCCTCGGCCGGTGCCGTCGGCGCCTGCGGCCCGTCGGTGCCCCCCGCGTCCTCCACCTCGGCGTCCCGCACCTCGAAGTATCGTTCCGTCGCGGTCGCCGCCTCCTGTGTCATCGCGAGCATGAAGCCGATCGAGTCCACCGGCCAGCGCAGCGCCAGTGCCGTGCTCAGAAACGCGACCAGCGTTCCCGCGGACAGCTCCCCGTCCGCCACCCGGACGGCCCCCAGCACCAGCGCCGCCCCGATCGCGACCTCCGGCAGCGTCACGATGACGGCCCAGATCGTCGCCAGCAGCCGCGCCTTGCGCAACTCCGTGCCGCGCAGGGTCCCCGACAGCTCCCGGAACGCGCGGGCCTGACTGCGGTGCCTGCCGAACCCCTTGATGATGCGGATGCCGAGCACGCTCTCCTCGACGACCGTCGTCAGGTCGCCGACCTGGTCCTGGGCGAGCCGCGCCACCTCGGCGTACCGCTTCTCGAAGAGGACGCAGGCCCACACCACCGGCACCGCGGGCCCGAGGACGACCAGTCCGAGGATCCAGTCCTGGGACAGCATGATCGCCACACCGACCAGGATGGTGACCCCGTTGACCAGCAGGAACGTCAACGGGAAGGCGAGGAACAGGCGTAGCAGCATCAGGTCCGTGGTGCCGCGGGAGAGCAACTGGCCCGAGGCCCAGCGATCGTGGAAGGCCACCGGCAGCCGTTGCAGATGCCGGTACAACTCCGCCCGCATCTCGGCCTCGACGTGCGACAGCGGCCGGGCCACCAGCCAGCGCCGCAGCCCGAACAGCGCAGCCTCCGCGATCCCGAGCAGCAGCAGGTACAGCGCGCCCAGCCACACACCCGCCGGATCCCGGTCGGCCACCGGGCCGTCCACCATCCACTTCAGGACGAGCGGGATCACCAGCCCCACGCAGGAGGCGACGATCGCGATGAACGCGGCCGTGAACAGCCGTGCCCGCACGGGGCGTACATAGGGCCACAGTCGCAGCAGGGTGCGTATGGCGGAGCGGTCGGGGCGGTCCTTGGTGGGTGCATGTGTCGTGGGCATCACAGGGAGCCTACGGTTCGGCACCGACAACGCCCAGTGAGTTTCGACCGGCCCCGGATCCGCCGTAGGACCTACGACCAGCGCATTCGCGGTCCGCGCCGCCGGTCGCACGCGAGGTCGCACGGAGGCGTCCGGCGGTCGTACGCCCGCGCCCGAGCGGGGCGGCGCCGTCCTGGCCACCGGCCGAGCAGTCGGCCGGGCATAACGGTGGAAGTGGTGCGAGGTGCTCTCGGTGGGAACGGGCAGGGTGGATCCGGGTGAACCGTGGGGGGCAGGGAACCGTTTCCGACAGGTGCAGTCGCCGGTTCGAGGAGGGGTTTTTATGCCGACAGAGGGTGAAATCGCCAGACATGTAGCCGTGTTGAACGACTGGAAAAAAGGCGAGGTGCCCAAGAGGGAAGAGGGTCCGGAGGAGGCAGAGGGGCATTCCACCGTCTTCCCAGCAAACCTGCCGCGGGAGTGGATTCCGGCGTCTCTGCTTGAGGCGACTGCATGGGGGGATCTGACTGAGGTACTGCAACAATATAAATTGCGATTTGTCCCGGATGTGACCGGTCAGTACATGCGAATGGCGTACGGCGCTATCCGTGCGAATAATGACAAATATGCGCAAATGTTGGATGACCTACCGGACAAGTTGTCTGAATATCGTGGTGGGAGAGGGACGCATAGGGAGGGAAAGGAACCTCTCGATTCCAACCTCGTCAAGTACCTGAGTCAACTGCGGTGCAAGGGGATAAAGACTGGTCCGACTAAAAAATGGGCTGATTCGCTGGCACGGCACGATCTGAAAATGGAGATAATAACACTGGAGGACGGAAAGAGTAGGTGGTTTCTGGTGGACGCGCCGGGCGCGGCGGCGGAACCGGCCGCCGGTGTTGGCGTTGAGGAGGGGCGGGGCCCTGGACGGAGTGTGGTCCCTGTCGGGGGGTTTGGGGCAGGTGCCGGACCTTCGTCGTGGTCTGCGGGTGAGGGCGCGGATGTCCACGCCATGCAGGCCGGGCGGATGGTGCCCGAGTTGTCGATGCCCGACGGCGTGGAGATGTTCCATGGCATGGACGTGGTCAAGATTGCGAACTCCATGGTCGACGGCGGCTCGTTCGGCGACGTGGACATTGACGAGGATCTGATTCATTCGCTTTCTGTCGACTGGGACGGCCCCCTCGATACCTTCGGTGAGGGTCCGGGCTCTGCGGCCATTCAGACGGAGCCGAATTCCGGGCCTGATGGGCCGGAATGGTATGGCTCCTGGTCTGCTGCTCCGGTCAATTCCGTCGCGCCCTACTTGGCCGGGTTCTCGAATTCCGGGGTGGCCGCGGTGCCGTGGGGGACGGGCGGGCCGGCGGGTGCGGCTTCCGGGTATCCCCTGGTGGGGTTCTCGGGGTATTCCGTGGCGGGGCCTTCGGTTGCGCGCTACGCGGGGGAGGGTGCGGACGCGTTGTCATGGGGGACGGGCGGGCCGGCGGGTGCGGCTTCCGCGAATCCTCCGGTGGGGCCTCCGGGGTATCCCGCGGCGGGGCCTTCGGCCAGCCGATCCCGGTAGGGGTGAGGTGGGGCAGGGGTTCCTGGCCCAGGGCTCTGCATGCTGGGTTCGCGGGAGCGGCCACAGACCCCCTGCCGGACGACCTCACCGTGCGCGGAGCTGTACGGGTCAGCGGCGGGAGACGCCCCACTCGTCGAGCCGTTCCGCGATCCAGACGTGGCCGACCGGGAAGGCGCGGGCGGGGGACGCGGTGGACTCGCCGTCCCGGTAGCGGGTGATCACGTCGGTACGGCTGCGGATGAACTCGTCCTGCGCCGCCTGTACTTCGGCCCGGGTCCGACGGGGCATGCGCGCCCGCCCCTGGTGTGCTCGTGCGCGGCGCGCTGTTCGCCGGGGTCGGTGGCCCACACGCGCAGCTCCGTTGGGCAGTCGGGGGTGGGTACGGCGGTCCGGCGCATGACCGGCAGCACCCACGCCGAACGCTCCGGGGGTCCCGCCACCCCCGAACGTCCGACTCGGCGTGGCCCCGGAAGCCCGCGATGCACCACCACTGCACCGCACCGCGTCCGTACCGCGCCCGCGCCGCCGCGTCACCGCACCCGCAGCAGCAGCACCACCCGTTCCGGCAGCGTGATCGCCGTGCCCGCCCGGTGCACCGTGCCCGGCGCCGCCGCCTGGTCCTCACGGGACGTGTCCACGACCACCTCGTACCGCTGCGCCCACGGCGGCCCCGGCAGGACGAACGGCACCGGGCTCTCCCCGGCGTGCAGCACGGCGAGGAAACTGTCGTCGACGACCGGCGCACCCCGCTCGTCCCGGCCCGGGATGCCGTGTCCGGAGACGTACATGCCGAGCGAGGCGGCGGGTGCGTACCAGTCGGCCTCGGTCATCTCCTCGCCCCGCGCGGTGAACCAGGCCAGATCGGGCAGCCCGTCCGGCGGCTGGGCGTGCCCGGAGAAGAACGTGTCGCGCCGCAGCACCGGATGGCGTCGGCGCAGGGCGATGAGCCGGGCGGCCAGGTCGAACAGCGCCCGCCAGCCGGGCTCCGCCAGAAGGGACCAGTCCAGCCAGCCGGTCTCGTTGTCCTGGCAGTAGGCGTTGTTGTTGCCGCGCTGGGTACGGCCGAGTTCGTCACCCGCGACCAGCATCGGCACGCCGGTGGACAGCAGCAGCGTGCTGAGCAGGTTGCGCAGTTGCCGGCGCCGCAGCGCCCGGATCCGCTCGTCGTCCGTCTCGCCCTCGGCCCCGCAGTTCCACGAGCGGTTGTCGTCGGAGCCGTCGCGGCCCTGCTCGCCGTTCGCCTCGTTGTGCTTGCGCTCGTAGGACACCAGGTCGCGCAGGGTGAAGCCGTCGTGCGCGGTGACGAAGTTGACGGAGGCGTAGGGACGGCGGCCGCCGCGGGCGTACAGGTCGCTGGAGCCGGACAGCCGGTAGCCGAGGTCGCGCGGGTCGGGCAGCGCGCCGCGCCAGAAGTCGCGCACCGCCTCCCGGTAGCGGTCGTTCCACTCCGTCCACTGCGGCGGGAAGGCGCCCACCTGGTAGCCGCCGGGCCCGACGTCCCAGGGTTCGGCGACGAGCTTCACCCGGCGCAGCACCGGGTCCTGGGCGAGCACGGCGAGGAACGGGGCGAGCATGTCGACGTCGTGCGCCGAGCGGGCCAGCGCCGCCGCCAGGTCGAACCGGAAGCCGTCCACGCCCATCTCCGTCACCCAGTACCGCAGCGAGTCGGTGATCAGCCGCAGCACCTGCGGCTGGACGACGTGCAGGGTGTTGCCGCAGCCGGTGAAGTCGGCGTACCGGCGGGCGTCGGCCTGGAGGCGGTAGTAGCCGCGGTTGTCGATGCCCTTCAGGGAGAGCGTCGGGCCCAGCTCGCCCGCCTCCGCGGTGTGGTTGTAGACCACGTCGAGGATGACCTCGATGCCGGCCGCGTGCAGGACGCGGACCATCCGCTTGAACTCGCCGACCTGCCCGCCCGCCGTGCCCGCGGCGGCGTAGGCCGCGTGCGGGGCGAAGTACCCGATCGAGTTGTAGCCCCAGTAGTTGCGCAGGCCGCGGCTCAGCAGGTGGTCCTCGTGCGCGAACTGGTGCACGGGCAGCAGCTCCACGGCCGTCACGCCCAGCGTCACCAGGTGCTCGACAGCCGCCGGGTGCGCCAGCCCGGCGTAGGTGCCGCGCAGTTCCTCGGGGACGCCGGGGTGCCGCTTGGTGAAGCCCCGTACGTGCAGCTCGTAGACGACCGAGTCCGCCCACGGCGTCCCGGGCGGACGGTCGTCGGACCAGTCGTCGTCATCGTGGACGACGACGCCCTTGGGGACGAACGGCGCCGAGTCCCTCTCGTCCCGCACGGTGTCGGCGACCTGCTGCTCCGGCCAGTCCCGGACATGCCCGTACACCTCGGCCGGCAGGGTGAATTCCCCGTCGACCGCGCGTGCGTACGGATCCAGCAGCAGCTTGGCCGGGTTCCAGCGGGCGCCGGTCCACGGGTCCCAGCGGCCCGCCACCCGGTAGCCGTAGCGCCGGCCGGGCCGCACGCCGGGGACGAAGCCGTGCCAGATCTCCTGCGTCAGCTCGGTCAGCCGTACCCGGGTCTCCCGGCCGTCGTCGTCGAACAGGCACAGTGTGACCGCCTCGGCCCCGGCCGCCCAGAGTGCGAAGTTGGTCCCGGCGGTGCCGTCCGGGCCGGGCCGGAAGGACGCACCGAGCGGGGTGGGCGCGCCCGGCCAGGCGGTCGCGGTGAGCGGCGGGGGCCGCCGGGCACCGCTCGTCGCGGCGGTCGGCCGGCGGCCGTGCCCGGCCCCCTCCCCGGCCGCCGCCCGCTGCTCGGCTGCGCTCGTCACTCTGTCGGCCCCTTAGCGTCGGCTCGCCCGCCGCGGCGCGCGCCCGGCCCGCGCCCTACGGCCGGGCACCGCCCGGAACCGCAGGTCCGCGGCGTGCCGGACCACCTGACGCGGCACCACCGCGACGGCTCGCGCGGGCGCGCGGCCCCCCATCTCGTCGTCCTCCCCACAGTTCTGCCCACCACTTGGCTCGCACTCACGTTTCCCCGAGGCGCGGACGTCGTTGAGTCACGCGTGAGGCATGCACAAGGGCGCGCACGGCGCGCGACGGCCGCATTGGCCGCGGTGTTGACATGGGCGGGCCTGCTGGCGGGCGCCGCGGGCTGCTCGGGCGAGGGCCTGGGCATCGACCGGGTGCTCGGCAAGCCGCAGACCCCCGAGGAAGGCATCCGGGTCTCCCCGGACGACGGCGTCAAGGGCGTGCGGCCCGGCGAACCGCTGAAGGTGCGGGTGGCCGACGGACGCCTGGAGTCGGTGCGCGTGGTCCGCCACCAGGACGCCCAGGAGACGCCCGTCGCCGGGCACATCACCGGCGACGGCCTGGCCTGGGAGCCGGACCGGCCGGAACTGGCGCTCGCCGCCGAGTACACGGTGGACGCGGTGGCCCTGGACGGGCACGGACGCCGCTCGGCCCGGCACACCACGTTCACGACCCAGGTCCCGGCCCAGCGGTTCATCGCGTACGTCACTCCGGAGAACCGCTCCACCGTGGGCACCGGGATGATCGTCTCGCTGGCCTTCAACCGGGAGATCGCCGACCGGGCGGCCGTCGAACGCGCCGTCCGGGTCACGGCGAAGCCCGCCGTCGAGATCCGACCACACTGGTTCGGCAAGGACCGGCTCGACTTCCGCCCCGAGCACTACTGGAAGCCCGGCACCAAGGTCACCGTCGACATCGGGCTGCGGGACGTCGAGGGCGTGCGCGGCGTGTACGGGATGCAGCGCAAGACCGTCGAGTTCACGGTGGGCCGCAGCCAGGTCTCGCTGGTCGACGCGGAGGCGCACACCATGGAGGTGCAGCGCGACGGCAGTCTGCTGGCCACCGTGCCCATCACCGCCGGGGCCCCGGAGACCACCACGTACAACGGGAAGATGGTGGTCATGGAGATGTACGAGGTCACCCGCATGAACGGCCAGACGGTCGGGTTCGGCGGCGAGTACGACATCCCCGACGTGCCGCACGCCATGAAGCTCACCGACTCCGGCACCTATCTGCACGGCAACTACTGGTCGCCCAACTCGCCCGGGGTGGAGAACGTCAGCCATGGCTGCGTGGGCCTGCGGGACGTGCAGGGCGGCGGTTCGAACACGCCCGCCAGGTGGTTCTTCGACCGCAGCCTCATCGGTGACGTCGTCGAGGTCGTCAACAGCAACGACAGCACCGTCTCTCCCGACAACGGCCTGAGCGGATGGAACATGGGCTGGAAGGAGTGGAAGGCGGGCGGCGCGGTCAAATAAGAAGGAGGGGGGTTTCGTCAGGGACGCGGCTGTCGGCGGAAGTTGCGACGGAACGGTGACACGGTGACCGGCACGAAGGTCGAAATTCTGCGGTTAATATGCGCCAGTGTGCGCGCGGGACGCACCGGGGCGGGGGCCTGACCAGGCCCGCGGAGGGGAGAAGAATTGAACGTGCGGCCGATATCGGGGGCGTCGGTTGACGCGCGGCGGCGAACGGGCACCACGGCCACCGGGCGCAGGGGACTGCCGGTGCTCATAGCCGGCGTCCTGCTCATGGCCGTCACCGCGTGCGGCGGGTCGGGATCGGAGCCCGGCTCCACCGACGGCAAGGGGAAGGACTCCTCGACACAGCAGAGCAAGCAGTCGGAAGCCGCCGTCACCATCGCACCCGAGGACGGCGCCAGGTCGGTCGGCACGAGCGGCGCGCTCAAGATCGGTGCGGCCAAGGGCAAGCTGACCGAGGTCGTGGTCAAGGACGCCAAGGGCGCACGGGTCGACGGCGAGATCACCGGCGGGGGCACGGGCTGGACGCCCTCGACCCATCTGGCCCTGGCCACCAAGTACACGGTGCACGCGGTCGCCAAGGACGCCGCGGGCCGCGAGGCCGCCGAGGACTCCAGTTTCACCACGCTGACGCCGAAGAACACGTTCATCGGCTACTTCACCCCCGAGGACGGCTCCACGGTCGGCGTCGGAATGCCGTTCTCCCTCCGCTTCACCCGGGGCATCACGCACCCCGAGGACGTGGAGAAGGCCATCGGCATCACGACCGAACCGGCCGTCGACGTCGAGGGCCACTGGTTCGGCAACGACCGCCTGGACTTCCGCCCGGAGAAGTACTGGAAGGCCGGCACGAAGGTCACCGTCCGCCTCGACCTCGACGGCGTCGAGGGCCGGCCCGGTGTCTACGGCAAGCAGACCAAGACGGTGAAGTTCACCGTCGGCCGCAACCAGGTCTCCGTGGTGGACGCCAAGAAGCACACGATGAAGGTCACCCAGGACGGCAAGGTCATCAGGACCGTCCCGGTCACCACCGGCAAGCCCGGCTACGACACCTGGAACGGCCAGATGGTCATGAGCGAGAAGCTCACGGTGACCCGGATGAACGGCGAGACCGTCGGCTACGGCGGCGAGTACGACATCAAGGACGTCCCGCACGCCATCCGCCTGACCAACTCGGGCACCTTCATCCACGGCAACTACTGGGGCGGCGGCGCCTTCGGCAACTACAACGCCAGCCACGGCTGCGTGGGCCTGCGCGACGCGCGCGGCGGCCACGACACGAGCACCCCGGCGTCCTGGTTCTTCAACCATTCGCTGATCGGCGACGTGGTGGTGGTCAAGAACTCCGACGACCGCACGGTGGATCCGGACAACGGGCTCAACGGCTGGAACATGTCCTGGGAGAAGTGGACGGCGTAGCCCGCGGGCGGTGGCCGGGCCCGGTGCTGTGACAGACGGCACCGGGCCCGGCCCCGTTAGTCGCCGTTAACCTGCTCTGCATGACCGTACATCTCGAAGTCGCCGAGGGCGTCGGCACGCTGCGCCTCGACCGCCCGCCGATGAACGCGCTGGACGTCGCCGTACAGGACCGGCTCAGGGAACTCGCCGAGGAGGTCACGCGCCGCGACGACGTGCGCGCCGTGGTGCTCTACGGCGGCGAGAAGGTGTTCGCCGCGGGCGCGGACATCAAGGAGATGCGGGCCATGGACCACGCCGCAATGGTCCTGCGCGCCCGCGACCTCCAGGACTCGTTCACCGCCGTGGCCCGCATCCCCAAGCCGGTGGTCGCCGCCGTGACGGGGTACGCCCTCGGCGGGGGCTGCGAGCTGGCGCTGTGCGCGGACTTCCGGATCGCCGCCGACAACGCCAAGCTGGGCCAGCCGGAGATCCTGCTCGGCCTGATCCCGGGCGCCGGCGGCACCCAGCGGCTGCCCCGGCTGGTCGGCCCCAGCAGGGCCAAGGACCTCATCTTCACGGGCCGTCAGGTGCGGGCCGACGAGGCGCTGGCCATCGGCCTGGTGGACCGGGTCGTCCCGGCGGCCGACGTGTACACCGAGGCGCACGCCTGGGCCGCGAAGCTCGCCAAGGGACCGGCGATCGCGCTGCGTGCGGCGAAGGAGGCCGTCGACACCGGTCTGGAGGCGGACATCGACACCGGGCTGGCCGTCGAACGGACCTGGTTCGCCGGGCTGTTCGCCACCGAGGACCGCGAGCGGGGCATGCGGAGCTTCGTGGAGGAGGGGCCCGGCAAGGCCACGTTCCGCTGAGGGTTTCCCGCCAGGAAACGCTTGTAATTGACGCGATGTCTCATTCCGGGTCCCTCGTTGGGGCGAGTTGTGGCAGCCTTGAGGCAGCCTTGCGCCTGCCTGGTCGAGGAGGTCTGTCTCTTGCCCGGGAGTGAACCGTCTTCGCAGGTCAACCGGGCTGTCTCCAGCCCTGAAATGTCTTTGACATATGCCGGAAGAGCGTCGCTCACGGGAGGCTCCGCGGGGAAGTATTCCCCCGGAACGGCCACGGAGGGCGGCCCGGACGGCCATGATGGGGGCATGGCGGGGCTGGAGGGCATCGAACAGCCGCGGGGACACGGCCGTGCGACCACGGCGCGCTGGTCGCCTGCGGCCGAGGACGAACAGGCGCTCAAAGCACTGGACTTGTACGGCAATCCCGCCGAGGCCGAGGTCCCGCTGCCGTCCCGCCCCGAGTCGGCGGCCACCGCCCGTCGGCTCGTCCAGGTCGTGGTCCTGCGCCAGTGGGCGCTCACCCCGAAGCTGACCGAGGACACCGTCCTGCTCGTCTCCGAACTCGTCGGCAACGCGGTGCGCCACACCGGCGCCCGCGTCTTCGGCCTCCGCATGCGCCGCCGCCGCGGCTGGATCCGGGTCGAGATCCGCGATCCCTCCCGCGGGCTGCCCTGCCTGATGCCGGTCCAGGAACTCGACATCAGCGGCCGGGGGCTGTTCCTCGTGGACCGGCTGTCCGACCGGTGGGGCGTGGACCTGCTGCCGCGGGGCAAGACGACCTGGTTCGAGATGCGGGTCGCCGACCGCTGACGGCACGCCCGCCGCTCCGGGGCGTACGGGAAATGCCGCTGACGGCACGCCCGCCCCTCCCGGGCGTACGGAAGACGCCACTGACGGACCGTCCGCCGCCCGGGTGCATGGACGGTACCGCCGACGGAGTGCCCGTCGCTCCCGGGTACACGGACCGTACCGCCGACGGGCCGCCCGCCGCCCCGGGTGTACGGACAGTTTTCGGCGCGACCCGAAAACTGTCCCTCAATGAGCGCAATCGGCGTTTTTCGTACCCATCGCCTCTTAAATGGTGCGGTGACCACGACCGATCGTCGCGCGGCGCTGCGTGCGGGAGCCGGACTCGTCGCCGGCGGCGCCCTCGCCGCCGGGTGCGCGTCCGCGTCGGGCTCGACCGAGCGGCCCACCGCCACGCACCCCACCGCCACGCACCCCACCGCGACAGCCGCCACCCCCGGCCCCGCACGGGGCACGCCCCGCGCCGCCCCCGCCCCGCGGGCCTTCCCCCGGCAGCCCGCCCAGATCAGCCATGGCCCCCGCGACCGCGCGCGGGTGGCCCTCACCTTCCACGGCCAGGGCGATCCCGCGCTCGCCCGCGCCCTGCTCACCGAGGCCGAACGGCACGGCGCCCGCGTCACCGTGCTCGCCGTCGGCAGCTGGCTGGACGAGCACCCGGAGATGGCCCGCCGCATCCTCGACGGCGGCCACGACCTCGGCAACCACACCCAGCACCACATCTCGGTCAACACCCTGTCCGAGGCGGCGGCCCGCGCCGAGATCACCGACTGCGCGGACCGGCTGCACCGGCTCACCGGCTCGATCGGCAGCTGGTTCCGCCCCTCCCGGGCCCAGCGGGCCGCCCCGCTGGTCGAACGGCTGGCCCGAGCCGCGGGCTACCCGCACGTGCTGTCGTACGACGTCGACTCCCTCGACTACACCCGGCCCGGTGCCCCCGCCGTCACCCGCAAGGTCCTCGCCGAGGTCACCGGCGGATCGGTGGTCAGCCTGCACTTCGGCTACCCGGACACGGTGACCGCCCTCCCCGACGTACTCGAAGAACTCGGCCGCCGCGGACTGCGCGCGGTCACCACCACGGAGCTGCTGAGCTGATGCACCTCACCCCTGCCGCCCGCGTCCTGGCCGCCGGCGCCGCCCTGTGCGCCCTGACCCTGCTGTCCGCCTGCGGCGGGTCCGGGCCCCGCACCGACACGGCGGCCAGCAAGGCACCCGTGTCCCCCCGTTCGATGCGGTACGACACCCTGCCCGGCATGCCGCCCCTGCTCGACCCGAAGGACGCCTACGCCGCCGACCGCCCCGGCCGGCTCTCGCCGGTGGTCAAGGACTTCCCGTCCCGCGTCTACGTCCCCAACACCAACTCCAACACCGTCACCGTGATCGACCCGGCGACGTACAAGGTCATCGAGACGATCCCGGTCGGCGCCCAGCCCCAGCACGTCGTCCCCTCCTGGGACCTGAAGACGCTGTGGGTCAACAACGACCGGGGCCACTCCCTCACCCCCATCGACCCGAGCACCGGGAAGGCGGGCGAACCGGTCCCCGTGCACGACCCGTACAACCTCTACTTCACCCCCGACGGCAAGTACGCGGTCGTCATGGCCTCCCTCGACCGCCAGCTGGTCTTCCGGGACGCGCACACCATGAAGACCGCCAAGGCCGTCCCGGTCAGCTGCTACGGCGTCAACCACGCCGACTTCTCGCTCGACGGCCGCTACTTCATCGTCTCCTGCGAGTTCAGCGGCGAACTGCTGAAGGTCGACACCGCGCGGATGGAGGTCGTCGCGCAGCAGAGACTGCCACTCAAGGGCGCCATGCCGCAGGACGTCAAGATGTCGCCCGACGGCAAGCTGTTCTACGTCGCCGACATGCAGGCCGGCGGCCTGTGGATCCTGGACGGCGACACCTTCGGCACGCCCCGGTTCCTCGCCACCGGCCGGGGCTGCCACGGCCTCTACGTCAGCCGCGACTCCCGCACGATGTACATCACCAACCGGGGCGAGGGCACCATCTCCCTCTTCGACTTCGCCGAGAACCGGCTGGCCGGGAAGTGGAGCCTGCCCGGCGGCGGCAGCCCCGACATGGGCGGCGTCTCCGCCGACGGCAAGGTGCTGTGGCTGTCCGGCCGCTACAACTCGGAGGTGTACGCCATCGACACCCGCACCGGCGCCCAGCTCGCCCGGATCAAGGTCGGCAGCGGCCCGCACGGTCTCGCCGTCTATCCGCAGCCGGGCCGCTACTCGCTCGGGCACACCGGCATCTTCCGTTGAAACAAGGCCAGTTGACCCGCGGACACGCCCCCGATGGAGTGACGATCCCGCGTCCAGGACCGCTCAGGCGGGATCGTGCTCCCCATGACCAGTACTCGCCCGCGCCGCCGCGCCACCGCCGCTGCACTCTCCCTCGTGGCCGTCCTCGCCACCACGGCCGCCGCCCCCGCGGCCCCCACGACGAAGGCGCCCGCCACCGCCGCCGCCACCGCCAAGGCGGCCCCGGCCTGCCCCCAGTTCGAGGACCGCGTCAAGGCCGCCGCCGACCGCCGCGTCGACGTCGACCGGATCACTCCGGAGCCGGCCTGGCGCACCACCTGCGGCACCCTGTACCGCAGCGACAGCCGGGGACCGTCCGTCGTCTTCGAGGAGGGCTTCTGGCCCAAGGACGTGGTGAACGGGCAGTACGACGTGGAGAAGTACGTCCTCGTCAACCAGCCCTCGCCGTACGTCTCCACCACCTACGACCACGACCTGTACAAGACCTGGTACAAGTCCGGCTACAACTACTACATCGACGCCCCGGGCGGCGTCGACGTCAACAAGACCATCGGCGACACCCACAAGTGGGCCGATCAGGTGGAGGTCGCCTTCCCCGGCGGTATCCAGCGGCAGTACATCATCGGCGTCTGTCCGGTCGACAAGTCGACCAAGACCGAGATCATGAGCGACTGCGAGAGCAACCCGCACTACGTGCCGTGGCACTGAGCAGCGCCTCCGCGCCCACCGGGCGGTAGCCGGCCGCGAGGAACGCCCGCAGGCTGCGGGCGTTCCCCGGCGACACCTGCGCCCACACCGGCTCGCCCGCGAGCCGCCGGGCCGCCGTCACGAGGTCCCGGCCGAGACCCCGGTGCCGGGCCGCCCCGTCCACCTCCACCGACACCTCCAGCCGGCCGGCCACCCCGCGGCCCAGCGTCACCACCCCGCCGTCCGCCGCCCAGGCGCGCACCGCGTCGCGGCGCCCGCGGGCGTAGGCGATCCGGGGATGGCCGGGGTCCGTGATCTCCCGGAGCGCGGGCGGCGGTCCGTCCGCCAGGGGAGCGCCGACCAGCAGCGCGTCGACGGTGTCGTGGGCGCGCCCCGTGCGCGCCATGAAGGCCGCGAGGAACCGCGGATGCAGGGCGGCGGCCAGCGGATCGCAGTCGACCGCGCCGAGCGCCCCGCGCACCCACCGCGGGTCCTCGTCGGTGAACACCACGGCGTGCGCGGTGAAGGCGATCACCCCGGCGTCCCGGTGCCGGTGTTGCGGCACCACGGTGGTACCGCCGTCGTCCGGCGGGTAGACCCCCCGGGCCGCCGCGTCGACAATGTCCGCCAAGGACTCCATCGCCCTGCTCGCTCCTTGAGTCTCCACCCACTGGAAGGCCCAGACTCGCAGACATGACCGACGACGGCACCGGCCTTTTCACCATCGGCGAGCTGGCCCGGTCCACCGGACTGACCGTGCGCACCATCCGCTTCTGGTCCGACGAGGGCGTGCTGCCCCCGGCGGGCCGCTCCACCGGCGGCTACCGGCTCTACGACGCGGGGTCCGTGGCCCGCCTCGAACTGATCCGCACCCTGCGCGAGCTGGGCCTCGGCCTGGCCCAGGTGCGCGAGGTGCTGTCCGGCGAGCGGACGATGGCGGAGGTCGCGGCCGGGCACGTGGTGGCCCTCGACGCCCGGATCAGGTCGCTGACGATGAACCGCGCGGTGCTGTCGACCGTGGCGCGACGCGGTTCGAGCGCGCAGGAGACGACCCTGATGTACCAGTCGGCGCGGCGGACGGCGACGGAGCGGCGCGGCAGCTCCGCGCCGCGTACGCGCAGGACTCCGCCCGGGTGGCCGCGGCCCTCCGGGTTCGTGCGGGCCGTTAATCTGACCTGCGGCACTACGCCGACACGGTACGAGAGACACGAGCAAGAGGGGCGGATCGGTGGCGGACATCGACGAGGCACGCAAGGACTTCGAGCGGATAGACGCGGACGGCGACGGGTTCATCACCGCCGCCGAGTTCAAGTCCGCCCTGGCCCAGGGGGGCGACTGGAACGTCACCGAGGCGGTGGCCGAGGCCGTCATCAGGACCCGTGACCTCAACGGCGACAAGGTGCTGTCGTTCGACGAGTTCTGGGCCTACCTGGACAAGTGAGCTGAGTGGTGGAACGGGGGCGCCCGGCGGGCGCCCCCGTTCTTCACGCCGGGTGGTCGACGCGTACGCTCCAGCGCCCGCCGTGGCGTTCGAGCACCAGCGGCAGGTCGAAGCACTTGCCGACCTGGTCACCGGTGAGCACGTCCGCCGCCGGCCCCTGGGCCAGGCTGCGGCCGTCGCGCAGCAGCAGGGCGTGCGTGGTGCCGGCCGGCAGCTCCTCCAGGTGGTGGGTGACCAGCACCGTCGCCAGGTGCGGATGCTCCCGGCGCAGCGCGTCCAGGGCACCCAGCAGCTGCTCCCGGCCCGGCAGGTCGAGGCCGGTGGCCGGTTCGTCCAGGAGCAGCAGCCGGGGCTCGGGCATCAGCGCCCGTGCGATCAGGGTCCGGCCGCGCTGTCCCTGGGAGAGCGTGGGCCAGCGGGCCTCGCGGCGGTCGGCGAGGCCGAGCGTCTCGATGAGCCGGTCGGCCCGCGCCTCCTGCTCGGGCGTCGGCCGCCAGCGGGGCAGCGGGGCCACCGAGTTGGTCAGCCCGGTCAGCACCACGGTCCGGACGGTCAGCGGCTGGGTGAGCGGATGACGCGGATCGACATGTCCGACGTACGACCTCAGCTCCCGCAGGTCGACCCGGCCGAGGCGGCGGCCGAGCACCTCGACCGTGCCCCGCGTGGGGTGGGTCAGCGCGCCGAGCAGGCTGAGCAGGGTGGACTTCCCCGCTCCGTTGGCGCCGAGCAGTGCCCAGTGCTCGCCCGCCCGCACGGTCAGCGAGACCTCCTGGAGGATCGGCCTGCCGTCGCGCACGACCTGCACGTCCGCCGCGCTCAGGACGATCATCGGCGCACCGCCCGGTCCGCCGGGGACGGCGCCGCGAGTACGGCGGCCACGGTGGGCACGGCGGGCACCACGGCGGCGGGAGCCGGGGGCGCCTCTCCCGCGCCCCGGGCCGTGCGGTGCCCGGCGCCGGTGTGCTCGGCGGTGCGGTCCGCGCCGGTCCGCAGGGTGCGCGGGCCCCTGCTGATCGCGTCCTGGCGGGTACCGGGGAAGCTGTCGAGGTCGTCGGAGCCGGTCATGGGGTCGGCTCCGTGGGTGTGGCGGTTCGGTGCGAGGATCACCCCATCGACGGTACCGGTGCGCTCGCCGTTATCGGACGGGCGGCCCTTCGCCCCCTCCGCCGACCCGCCTCCACCGGCGGGGAGGCCGGCCGCCTCCGCCCCCTCCACCGGCGGGGAGGCCGGCCGCCTCCGCCCCCTCCACCGGCGGGGAGGCCGGCCAGGTCGCCGGCCGCGTCTCCGGCCGTGTTCCCCGCGTCACCCGGTTGCCGTACGGGCCGGAATAGTCCCCGGGGCCCCGGGGTTGAACCCTGCACTGTATGCGCGTGCATCTTTCCGGAGGTTCGGTATGAAGATCGGCATCATCGGGGCGGGCAACATCGGCGGCAACCTGGCCCGGCGGCTCACCGCCCTCGGCCACGACGTGTCCGTCGCCAATTCCCGCGGTCCGCAGACCCTCACGGACCTGGCGAAGGAGACGGGGGCCACCCCGGTCCCGGCCGCGGAGGCGGCCCGCGGCGCCCAGGTCGTCGTCGTCACCGTCCAGCTGAAGGCGGTCCCGGACCTGCCGTCCGGACTGCTCGACGGGGCGGCCGAGGACGTCGCCGTGATCGACACCGGGAACTACTACCCCCAGCGCGACGGCCGGATCGCGGGCATCGAGGACGAGGGCCGCACCGAGAGCCGCTGGACCGAACAGCAGATCGGGCACCCCGTGATCAAGGCGTTCAACGGCACCTACGCCCAGGACATCCTGGACCGCCCGCGCCCGGCCGGCGCCCCCGACCGGCTGGCGCTCCCGGTGGCCGGTGACGACCCGGCCGCCAAGCGGACCGTGCGCGACCTGATCGAGCAGCTCGGCTTCGACACGGTCGACGCCGGCGGCATCGACGAATCCTGGCGGCAGCAGCCGGCCACCCCGGTGTACGGGCTGCGGGCGGGCGTCGAGGGCGTGCGCGCGGCGCTGGCCGAGGCGTCGCCCGAGCGGCCGGCGGAGTTCCGCGCGTAGCGCCGCGCCGCGGCGGCCCGTGCGCCCGTGCCGGTCAGCCGTCCTGCGCCCAGGCGCGCAGGGCGGCTGTGTCCGCGAAGTCCGCCACGTTCTTGTCGTGCGGTTCGCTGGTGTACTGGTGGAAGCGCCACTTCGCCTGGATGCGGGGCTTGCCCGCGGAGACGTAGTCGGCGATCCACAGGCCGTCGCCCGCGTACGAGGTGGTGTCGACGTTCAGCCAGTAGTCGCGGTTCGTGTACAGCATCACCTGGTGGCGCGGCCGCAGGTCCTTCACCTTCCGGATGAACAGGTCCTTGTCGGCGTTGCTCGCGTGCGTCCCCTCGCTCGTGGTCTCCCAGTCGACGGCGAGGATGTCGCCCCCCTGCTCGGGGGCGTGCCGGACGAAGTACTCGGCCTGGGCGCCGACGTTGCCGGGCCACAGGAAGTGGTAGAAGCCGACGACGAGCCCGGCGTCCCGGGCCCGCCCGGTCTGGGCGCCGAGTTTCGGGTTGACGTACGAACGCCCCTCCGTGGCCTTGATGAAGACGAAGGACGAGCCGTCCGTGTCGTAGGACGAGGACTGGTACGCGCTCACATCGATGCCGTGCAGCACGGGGACCCCCTCAAGTGTCAGTGGGGTGACAGAAGTTTGACCGGTGTATGCCCCATCCGGGCGTGCCTGACCCCTTGACCTGTGAGACCTCACCTCATCTTGACCTGTGCGGTGTCACTTCACCGCGCCGGCCAGCAGCCCCGACTCCACGTGCCTGCGGAACAGGACGTAGAACGCGAGTTGGGGCAGCGACGCGAGGGTCAGGCCGGCGAACAGCGCGCCCCAGTCGCCCTTGTAGCCCTGGTGGACGGCGAGGGACGCGAGGCCCTGGGTCAGGACGAACCGGTCCGGGTCGGGGTTGATCATCTGCGGGATCAGGTACTGGTTCCACAGGCCGAGCAGGTTGAACATCGCGACGCTCACGAGGCCGGGCCGGGCCATCGGCACCATCACCTGGAAGAGGATCCGCAGGTGTGACGCCCCGTCGAGCAGCGCCGCCTCCGCCGCGGACGCGGGCAGCGACCGGAAGAAGGAGGTCAGGAAGAACACCGAGAACGGCAGCGAGTACGCGATGTAGACCAGCACCAGGCCCGGGAACGTGTTCAGCAGGGCCATGCCCTTGAGGACGAAGAACAGCGGGACCAGGGCCAGGACCACCGGCGCGCTCATCCCGGACATGAACAGCAGTTGGATGAACAGGCTGCCCGGGAAGACGAACCGGGCGAGCACGTACGCGGCCATGGACGCCAGCACCGTCGACCCGACGACCGAACACCCCACGACCAGCACCGTGTTGAGGAGGTCCCGGCCCAGGTCCGCCGTCGTCCAGGCGTCGGCGAAGTTCCGCCAGTGCGGCGAAGCCGGCAGCGACCAGGGGCTCTCCAGGATCTGCCCCGAGGGCTTGAACGACGTCATCACGGCCCACAGCAGCGGGCCCGCCGCCATCACCGCCCACAGGATCAGGAAGCCGTGCGAGAACGCGCTGAAGCCGGTACGCCTGCCCCGGTCCGTGCCCCTGCCTCGGTCCGTACGCCTGCCCCGGCCGGGGCGGCGACCCGGCGCAGACCGGTCCGGCGGACCCCCCGTTCCCGTGCCCGCCGGACCGGCCTGCGCCGGGTCCGTCGACCGCGTGCCGGTGGCGCCGCGGTCCTCTCCCGTTCGGTGCGTCGCACTCGCGGTCATGGTCTCAGAACTCCAGCCGCTCACGCCGTCCCAGCCGCAGGACGACCGCGGCGAACAGCAGGGTGACGATCAGCAGGGCGACCCCGGCCCCCGAGGCGTAGCCGGCCTGTGCGTCCCGGAACGCCTTGTTGTACAGGTAGACGGGCAGGACCAGGGTGGAGTGGTCCGGGCCGCCCTGGTTCACCGTCATGATGTTGACCACGGTGAACGAACCGTCCAGCGCCAGGATGCCCAGGTAGATCCAACCGGTCCGCACGGTGTCCCACAGCAGCGGCAGGACGACCTTGACGAAGGTGCGTGCCGGACCGGCCCCGTCCAACTGCGCGGCGGCCAGGATGTCGCCCGGTATGGACGCCGTCGCCGAGGAGAGGACGATCACGAAGAAGCCCACGTTCGTCCAGGCCATCACGGCGATCACGCACATCAGGGCGAGATCCGGGTCACCGAGCCAGTTCTGCTCCCAGGAGGCCGGGCCGACCGCGCCCAGGACACCGTTGAGCAGGCCCCCGCGCGGTGCGAAGACGTACTCCCACAGCACCGCGATCGCCGCGACGGACAGCACCTGGGGAAAGAAGAAGACGAGCCGGTAGAACCGCGCTCCGCGCACCGGGGCGATCGC
The DNA here is from genome assembly GCF_042268025.1 of Streptomyces sp. NPDC056161. Lineage (NCBI taxonomy): Bacteria > Bacillati > Actinomycetota > Actinomycetes > Kitasatosporales > Streptomycetaceae > Streptomyces > Streptomyces sp. NPDC056161. The sequence goes on along the minus strand of NZ_JBHJUV010000031.1, from coordinate 84,263 downwards.
GCCGCCCGGTCCGCGGCCACCGGCGAAGTCGAGCAGATAGGTGAGGAACAGACTCAGGCCGAGCACCAGGACCGGCAGCGTGAGCAGCACGATCAGGTTGTGCCGCAGCGCGGTCCAGAAGACCGGATCCCGTGCCAGGCGTTCGTAGTTGCGCATTCCGATGAACTCGGTCTCCGGACTGACCCCCGTCCAATCCGTGACCGAGTAGAAGAACGCCTGGAGGAAAGGCGAGACGACGAAGACCGCGTAGAGCGCCACCGGCGGGGCGAGGAAGCCCACGATCACCCGGTACTTGCGGTACCGCTGGTAGAGCCTGGACGTCCTGAGACCCGCGCGTTCGCGCGGTGCCGCGCCCTTCCCGTGCGGACGGCCCGTCCGCGACCCGTCCACGGGCACCGCCGTGTAGTCCGTCATCCCGCCTGCTCCGTCTTCTGCCACCGCGCCGCGTCGGCGGACGGGGCTCAGGGGTGCTTGTACTTCTTGACCGAGTCGTCCTTGGCCACGGCGTCGGACGCCTTCTGGATCCGGTCGATCGCCTCGGCGGGCTGGAGCCGGTCGGCCATCATCTCGCCGATCAGACCGGCGATCTCCTCCCGGTTCAGCGTCTGGTACCAGTCCGTGCGGGGCGAGATGATGTGCGACCCGGCCTCGCTGACCAGGCGGCTCGCGGACGCCAGCCCCGAGGGCAGGTCCATCCCCGCAACGGCGCCCCGCACACAGCTCAGCGACGAGGTGAGCCGGGAGAAGTTCTGCGCCGACTTCCTGCCGAGCATGATGCGCAGCAGTTCGAGACCGCCCTGCGGGTTCCGGGCGTCCTTGGGGACGACGAACGCCTCGCCCGCCTGCGCCCAGATGGTCTCGAAGGGCATCACGTCCGAGGAGTCCAGACCCGACGGCGGCGAGACGGTCATCTCGAAACCGGCCGGTGTGATGTCCTCGGTCTCGTTCTCCACCCAGGTGCCGTTCGGGACGAACAGCGCCTTGCCCTTGATCCACTCGGCCTGCGACTGCGTGTGGTCCAGGCCCGGCGTGCCCTTGAGGACGTAGCCCTTGGCGACGAGTTCGTGGTACGCCTCGAACGCCTGCCGGACCGCGGGGTGCTTCCAGGCGTTCGGCTCCAGGTTGTCGATCGACTTCAGGACGTCCCAGCCGCCGATCTTGGCGATGAACGGGTAGAGCGTCCACTGGAGGTAGTAGGGGAACTTGCCGGCGTAGGTCCAGCCCGCGATGCCCTCCTTGCGCGCCGCCGCGCAGAGCGTGAGCATCTCGTCCCAGGTCCGCGGGTAGGTCCAGCCGTACTTCTCCAGCAGGGACTTGGAGTACCACACCCCGAAGGCCGTGTAGGCGTAGTTCAGCGCCCAGACCTCCGCGCCGCCGTACTGCCCCTTCGACACGACGCCGGGTATCAGCGTCTCCTCGACGGTCTTGCCCGGGATGTCGTAGGACGGGGCCTTCAGCAGGGTCCGCAGGTCGGTGAGCTGGCCGTTGTCCGCCAGGGTGGCGGTGGGCAGGGAGTCCGCACCCGTGTTGTCCACCAGGTCGGGCGGGTCGCCGCCGAGGAAGCGGGGCTGGAGCAGGGTCCGGATGTCCTGGGTGGTGGTGTGCTCGACCTTCGTCTTCGGGAAGGCCCTCTCGTAGACGGCTTCGGCGTCCGTCACGTACTCGACCCCGAGTCCGCCGTCGAAGACGACGACCTCCAGGGCCGCCGACTCATCGGCGCCGAACGGGTTCTTCTCGCTCATCTTTCCCTTTCCGACGGTGTTCTGCCTGCCTCCTGCCGTGGCACAGCCGGTGAGGAGGGCGGATGCGGGCGAGGCGGCCAGCGCGGCGGCGACGGTGCGCTTGATCAGGTCGCGTCGACCCAGGTCCGAAGCGGATCCCATGCTCGGTTTCTCGCCTTCTGCGGGGGGACCGGCACGGTCCTTCCGGAGCGGCCGGGCTGTCACGGGCTCGTGGTCGGTGGTCCGTTCTGTGCGGAGTGCGTTCTCAGGGGCGTCGGGGTTCCGCCTCGTAGGCGAGCCACTGCGCGAAGGAGCGCAGGCCCTCGGCGAAGGGGACGGTGGGGCGCCAGCCGAGTTCGGCGGCGGCCCGCTCGGTGGTCATCGGCGGGTGTCCGTCCGGCGGCGCGGGCCGCCTCGCCGCGCCCCCGTCCGGGCGGTCGACGGGCACGGGGCGTACGGCGGCGCAGACCGCGTCCGCCAGGTCGGGCGCGCTCACGTGCTCGTCGTTGCAGATCTCGAACACGCCGGGACGCCGTAGCAGCAGGGCCCGTTCGACGGCGCGGCAGACATCGGTGGCGTGGACGTACTGGCGGGGTCCGGGCAACGGCTCCGTGAGCCTGATGGGCCGGCGCAGCAGCGACTTCTCGACGAAGCCCGGCAGCGGCGAGCCGTCCGGCACGACACCCGGCCCGTACGGCGTGCCGATGCGCAGCACGGTCAGCACGGTGCCGCCCCGCACGGGAGCCGGCGCCGGATCCTCCGCCGCCGCCCCTTCGGTGGTGACCGACACCACCTGGGCGATCCCCGCGCGCTCCGCCGCGGCGACCACCGGCCGCGCCCGGCGGTGGGGGCCGACGTGCACGACCGCGTCGGTACCCGCCAGGTCGTGGACGGCGGATGCGGTGACCGCGTCGCCGAGCAGGACCGCGTCGTAGCCCTGGTGTTCGAGGTCGTCGCCGATGAAGCGGCCCAGCCCGCGGGAGGCGCCGATGACCGCGACCCGGCCCTTGCCCGCGGCCGGTCCGGCATGGCCGAGCCGGGCCACGGCGGTCTGCTCGTCGTCCGCCGCGGCGCCCAACTCGACCGCTCTGCGGGCCAGTTCGGCGAGGTCGTCATGGAGGGCGGTGAGGCGCCGCGCGCCGATCTCCCCGCACAGCCCGCCGGGCCCCATGGTGGCGACGGCCGGGCCGCGGAGCCCCCCGGTGACGTCCGGCGCGTCCCGCGGCCCGAGGTCGGCGCCGGCCCGGCGGCTGAGGAAACCGGTCAGCCCCGCCGTGATCCACAGTGCCTCCAGCGCCCTGGGGCGGACCGGGGCGAGGGCGTCCAGCAACGGCGCGGACTCCATGGCCGCCGCGGTCAGCTGCTTGCGGAACCACTCCAGGGGAAACCCGAGCCGGCCGCAGTACCGCTCGCTGTCGACGGTCGTCCACGGCCCGTCCGCACCCCGCCGGATCGCGCACTGGGCCACCCCGTGCTTGAAGAACGGGATGACGCCGGCCTCGGACAGGCCCGCCCCCAGATCCCAGTCGGCACCCGGCGGCACCGCCCCGTGGCAGGCCGCGCGCCGCAGTCCGTGGTGGTCGTTGCGCGCCACGCTGGGGAAGTCGTCGTGCTCGACGAGGTTCGGCACGGTGAGATACGACGGGACGCGGTGCGCGCGGAGGTAGCGCTGCATGATCACGTCGTCCGGCCAGCCGTCACCGTGCCGCCGGGCGAAGTCGGCGAAACCGAGCGCGACGGGCGTGGGCAGCACCAGCGCCACCGTCGGCGTGTACTCCTGCGCCGCCACGGCCCACCGCGCGCCGCGCAGCGCCGCCATCCGGACCGCGGCACCGTTGCGGGAGTTCCAGGAGGTGAAGAAGGCGATGGCCGCGTCGGGCGCGGCGCGCACGGCGTCGTGGACGCGGTCGAAGAAGTCCGGGCCGGGCAGCGCGTCGTCCTGGAGCACGAGGTGGTGCGTGGCCTCCGGGTCGGCGGCGGACCAGGCGCTCAGCGCGGTCCGCAGCGCGGTGGGCGGGCCGTCGGGCTCGGGGTCGAGCACCAGCCGCAGAAAACCTTCCGGTGCCTTTGCGATGAGGTTCTGCGCCGTCCGGCTGCGCCGCGGATGACTCATGACGGCACCGCTGATCCTCGGCCTTGTGCTACTGATTCCGGTCGGTGCCGAGTCCGTTCTCCCCATATTCCGTCACCGCTCCTCAGCAGGCTCGGCCTTCGAATCGCTGCGAAGAAATACTAGCGACTGTGCACTGGTATTCCGCCATAAAAAAACTGGAGCTTGCTTGAGCGTTCTGTTAATGGGAACTGCCCCCACGGAAGGCGGTTGAGGTGCGGATACGGCGGCCTGCGCGACTGCTGTCCACCGTGAGCGGCAGTTCCTGCAATTGTTCTGAGGAAGTTCCGTTTCCGGGGTGCCTCCGGCCCGACGGGGGTGCGTTGACACGAACGGATCTCGGCGAGATCCTGTGCTTCCAAAATTGGTAAATTCTCTAGTCGAGGCGGGTATCGGTGACCTCATCTCTGCAATTCGACACGTTCGCCGTCGATGACACCGGAAATAGTCTCCCGTACGCTCTCCACGTGCCGAGCGGCTATCACCTCGACGAATCGGAGAGGTGGCCCCTGCTGCTCTTTCTGCACGGCGCCTCCGAGCGCGGGGACGACCCGACGATGCTCACCGCGCACGGGCCGGTGAAGCAGGCCGCACTGGGCGCGGACCTGCCCTTCGTGATGGTGGCCCCGCAGTGTCCGGGCTACAGCACCTGGGCGTGCGAACTCGACGGTCTGTACGCGCTGCTCGACGAGATCCAGGCACGCCACCGAATCGACGCGGACCGGGTGTACTGCACCGGTCTCAGCATGGGCGGGGCGGGCACCTGGGCGTTGGCGGCGCGGTTCCCGGAACGGTTCGCGGCCATCGTGCCCATCTGCGGGGCCTGGATGCCCGAGGCCGCCCCCCGGATCGCCGACCTGCCGGTGTGGACCTTCCACGGGGAGGACGACTTCAACATCCTCATCAAGCACACCGAGCAGGTCGTCGAGGCGCTCAAGGACCTGGGCAGCCACGCCAGGTTCACCCGCTACCCGGGCGTGGGACACGACTCCTGGACCCAGACCTACGACAACCCCGACGTCTACACCTGGCTCCTGGAGCAGCGCCGCGGCAGCTGAGACGGACCGGCGACGGGGGACGCCAGGTACGACGGCGACGACAGCGACGCCAGGGGCCCGCCGGCTTCGGCGGGCCCCTGGCGTTTCCCGGACGCGGCCCGCTCAGCCGCCGCGCAGCGCCTCCAACTCGGCGCGCAGCCGGGCGTTCTCCTGCTCCAGCAGCGTGAGACGGTCACGGATCGGGGCGAGCGCCCCCGCGAGTTCGCCCTCGCTGAAGCGCGGCGTGATGTGCTTGGCGCAGTTCCAGTCGAACGCCTCGACGCGCACCGTGATCAGCCGCTCCACCCGCCCGTCGGTCCGGGGCTCGGCCAACCGCTCGGCGAGCGGGGGATCGTCCGGCGCGGGCGTCGCCGTGGCGTGGCCGTACAGCTTCAGCCGCGCCTGCCGCGCGTGATCCAGGAGGAACAGCGCGACCCGGTCGTCGCCCCGCAGATTGCCGGTGGTGATGTACTGCCGGTTGCCCCGGACGTCGGCGAAGGCCAGGGTCTGCTCGTCGAGCACGTGCAGGAACCCGGGCGGCCCGCCGCGGAACTGGATGTAGGGCCAGCCGGTTTCGCCGACCGTGGCCATCAGGAAACCGTCCAGACCGTGGATGAACGCGGCCTCGACGGGGGTGAGGCGTTCGGCCGCGTCGGCCGGCGCCGCCAGCCGCCGCGCCGCGGCGTCCCCGCTGCCCATCTCGTACTGGACCTGACGGACGTTCTGCGTGTAGGCGAGACGCGCGTAACGGCTCATGCGGAACTCCTCGCGCTGTGCGGACGGCCGGCGGCGGACCCGAGCAGCCCGGTCCGCGCGGCCAGCACCCCGGCCTGGAAGCGGCTGCCGGCCGTGAGGTCCTGCATGATGGCGGCGACGTGGCGGCGGAAGGACCGTTCGGACATCCCGAGCCGACGGGCGATCACCTCGTCCTTGATGCCGGAGGCGAGCAGTTCCAGGATGGTCGCCCGCAGGTCGTCCATGGCCGCGGAGTAGCCCGAGGTACCGGACTCGTAGTCCAGCGCCGACTCCCACATCCGGTCGTGGATGCCGCCCAGGAACGCGGCGACGGACGCGTCGTAGACCACGGCCAGCCGCTGTCCGTCGTCGCTGTCGTCGGCCGGTACGAAGGCGACCCGGCGGTCGATGACGATGAACCGTCCGTGGATCTCCCGGGACGTCCGGACCTGCCCGTCGGCCCGCGTCAGGTCGCGCACGTGGGAGCGGGTGCCGGCGTCGCCGCGGGCGGTGTGCGGGTACAGCACCAGGGCGCGGACGCCCCGTTGGAGGGCCTCCAGGACGAGCGGCCGCGCATGGTGCAACTCCGGTGTCTGCTGGGCCACACAGGGCTGCATCACCAGGATCTCCGAGGTGCAGCGCTGCACGGCCTCCATCAGACGCAGCTCGATCTCGGCCGGGTCGCTGGTCACCACCACGGTCTCGGGCCGGCGCTGGGGCTGCTGGGTCTTGTTGAACGCGTCCTCGAAGGACAGCAGTTGCCCCTTGACGTCGTTCAGCCGGCGGCGCTCGGAGTAGATGGCCCGCTCCAGCGGCACCAGGAGTTCCATCTGGGCCTCCTCGGGGCTCACGGCGACCAGCTCGCCCTGGCTCCGGGCGGCGTCCTTGACCAGCCGCAGCTCCCGCAGCACCCGTACCGCTTCCACGACCTGCCGCAGGGAGACGCCGAGCCCCGCGGCGATCACGGACGCAGTGGCGCGACGGCCGGCGAGCACGCGTTCGTAGACGCGGACGACGAACTCGTCCACCTCCCCGGAGCGAGGCAGCTCCGACGTCCCGGTCGAGGTCGCGATCTTCATGTCAGCTCCTCCGTTCAGGTCCCGAGCGCTTCGGCGTCCGGGGTCACCGCGCGCAGCCGCCGGATTCCGGGCACGGCCAGCAGCACACCACTGCAACACAGTCCGAGCAGGGTCGCCGCGATCATCAGGGGGCGTGCCCCGGCCACGGAGGCGAGCGGTCCGGCCAGGGACCGGCCCAGGGCCATGGACAGCAGCGACCCGGTCACGTCGTAGGCGTAGACCCGGTTGAGCAGGTCGGCCGGGATCTGCGTCTGTACGGTGGTCGCCCAGATCACCGCCCAGAAGGCGAGGCCGGCACCGGCGACGGCCCAGCCGGCGCAGAGCGGGACGACGCCCGGCCGCAGGGCCGGGACCAGCGGGTACAGCGCGTACAGCGCCCAGCCGATCGAGCCGGTGGCGAGCGGACGGCTCGGCCGGATCCGGATGGCCAGGGCGCCGCCGATCACGCCACCCGCGCCGAAGGCGCCCAGCGCGATGCCCAGCGCCGTCGAGCCGTGCTGGGTGGTGACCAGGTCCGCGCCGACCGGCAGGGACAGACCCGCGACGAAGCAGCCGTAGACCAGGAAGCAGGAGATCACCCCCCACAGCCAGGTACGGGACCGGAACTCCTGCCAGCCTTCGGTCAGTTGCTGCCAGAAGGACTCCGTCTCGCCGACCTTCTTCGTCTGCCGCAACCGCAGTCCGAACAGGCAGCCGGCGCTGAGCGCGTACGTGGCCGCGTAGATGGCGAAGACGGTGGCCGGTCCGGACACGCTGATCAGCACACCGGCCAGGGCCGGACCGAGCACACCGGCCACCGACTCGGAGACCCGCAGCACGCCGTTGGCCCGCTGCACGTCGGCGGAGACCTGGGGCACCATGCTGGCCACCCCCGGCTGGAACAGGGCGGTGGCGACACCGCTGAAGAACTGCAACGCCACGATCATCCACAGGGGCGGCGTGCCGAGCGCGAAGGCGACCGCGAGGCCGCCTTGCAGCACCAGCCGCAGCAGGTCGGCCAGCACCATCATGCGCCGCGGCGTGAACCGGTCGGCGAGCACCCCGCCGAACAGCATGCACAGGGCGAGCGCGGCCATCCAGGCACCGAGGGCGTACCCGACGCCCGAGGTGCCGTATCCGGCGTCGAGGACACCGACCGTGAGGGCGACGGGCAGCATGGCGTCCCCGAGCAGGGAGCCGGTGCGGGCGCCGAAGTACAGGCGGAAGTTGGCCGTCCACAGGGACGGCCGCGCGGTCGGCTCCTCGGCGGACGGCGTGTCCGTACGGAGACCGGCGTCCTGGCTCATGCCCGCACACCCCCGTCGCGGCCGTCGGCCTGCGCACGGACCGGCAGCGCGGCCCAGGCGTCCGCCTCGGCGGCGGCCGGGCCCGCGGGCGCGTCGTCGTGCACGACGTAGTGGTGCGGGGCGATGGCGGTGACGCGGCCGGGCAGCGCGGCGAGCGTCCGCTCGTGCACCGTCGCGGGGGAGTCCGGGCCGGCCAGGTGGCAGACGATCCGGTGGCCCAGCTCCTCGTCCGGCACGGCCGTCACCAGATGCGGCACCTCGCCCAGGACGTCGGCCAGCAGCTCCCGTACGGCGTCGAGTTCGACCTGCGAGCGGTCGCTGACGTACCAGCCCTCGCCGCGCGCCACCGGTTCCAGCGTGGTCAGCGACTTCAGCTCGCCGAGCGGCAGATCGGCGTCGCCCGCGGCGCGCAGCAGGCGCAGCAGCGCCCGGCCGAACTCCTCGGCCTCGTCCTTGGGGAGGATCTGCGGGTCGACCCACAGGGTCAGTTCGAACTCCTCGTCCAGCCGGTACAGGCAGACGAAGAAGCGGCAGGGGATGTCCTCCTTCGGCAGCCAGGAGACGCTGCCGCCGATCCCGGGGTCCTCGTCGGGCGCCGGCTGGTGCCCGGGTATCCACACGGAGGGCAGCCGGCTCAGGGCGGACTGGTCGGGGGAGCCGGCCGTGGTGGCGAGCGTGCTCATGTCGTTGAAGACGAGGTCACGGGCGAACGAGATGCCGCGCTCGCCGCTCACCTCGTTGATGACCTGCTGCCACAGGGCGGTGGGGTCGAACCAGGCGTGCCGGTAGGCCGGCAGCCCCGCGGAGCGCACCTTGCGCACGGCGTCGTCGAAGCCCGCGACGTCGGAGAGGTCGACGGGCAGCAGCGCGTCCTGGGCCAACGAACCGAAGAATCCGCGGAGTTTGCGGACCACCCGGTTGTCCGACAGCGAGGTCGTCACCACCGTGGAGTGCCCCGTCCGGTGCCCCACGAGGACGGCCAGCGCGGCGAGTACGACGGCCGAGGGGCTGGCGCCGGTCCGTTCCGCGATCGACTCCAGCCGGGCCGGTACGGTCGTGGAGCGGATGTTCAGACCGGCGTGCAGCCAGTCGGTCTTGGCCGGGGTCGTACGGGCCGAGGGCGTGAACATCGCCTGCGGCACCCGGCGCAGCTGGGACTCCCAGTAGCGCAGCGCGCTCTCGCCGAGCCGCCGGATGGTCGCGGACCGCTCCAGCTCCACGACGTCGACGGGCTCCAGGGCGGCCGGGGCCGGCAGCGGGCGGTCGGCGCACAGGGCGGCCCACTCGGTGTGCAGCACCTCGCAGGCGGCGACGTCCATGGCGGCATGGGTGACCACCCAGACCAGATGGCGCGGAGCGCCGCCGGCCGTCACCACGGCCACCCGGACCGGCAGGTCGTGCTCCAGGTCGAACACCTGGGAACGCAGCCGGCGGGCGGTCCGCTCGGCGACCGCGAGCGGGTCGTCCGCGGCCTCGATCACGGCCACGGCCAACTCGCCCTCGGCGGCGACCACCTGGGTGGCGGGCGGACCGAGCCGGTAGGTCGTGCGCAGCGCTTCGTGACGCTCGACCAGTGTCCGCAGCTGGTCCGCGATCCGGTCCAGACCGCCGTCCGCCGGGGCGTCGAAGACCATGGCCAGGTTGAGGCGGGTCGGGTCCTCGTCGACGGATATCGAGCGCACGATGTTGGCGTGCCCGAAGGAGAGCGGCCCTGAGCGGTGCGACTGGCCGGCGAAGGGCACTGTGAGTTGCGGCAACGGGTCACCTCATGAAGGAGCCGGGCCGGTCCTGCGGCCCGGGGTGCGGGTTCGGGGATGGAGCACGGAGTGACGGCGCCGGGCGGGCGGCCTCCGGTGTGCCGTGGGGCACGCCGGGTCCGCCCAGGGGACGTGTCCGGCTCAGACCGTGCCGGTCGCGCCGCCCATCAGACACAGGGCGACGGACGCGTCGTCGTGGTGCTTTCCGGGAAATGCCCCGGCCGGGGTGCGTGCCTCGGCGGCTCGCGTCCGCGCGATGAGCCGGTGGGCCCCCTCGCGGCTCACACAGTCCAGCAGGTCCTGCCAGCTCCACTCGTACCGCTCGACCAGCCGGTAGGCGCCGTCGGTCAGCAGACAGACACGGTCGACGCGTTCGGCGGGCCACGTACCGGTCAGCGCGTGCGCGGCGGCCTCGGGGCGGTTCCCGGCGACCCAGAAGCCGCCCTCCCTGTTGCGCAGGTGCCTGAGGTCCGCCCAGGACCGGTCGGGGAATCCGTGGATGCGGTTGTCGACGACGCAGTCGACCGCGCCGTCGGTGAACCGGGCCACCACGGCGGAGTCCCCGAGGACCAGGTGGTCCACCTGGTCCTCGCGCTGCCTGAGGACGGCGACGGTGGCGGACGGGCTTCTGGGGTTCGCCAGGTCGCACCCCGTGCCGTGCCGGGCCATGACGTCGGCGATGGCCTCGGCGGCCACCTGGGGCAGCGCGGCCGTCGGGGTCTCGATGAGACCGGCCACCAGCCGGCTGCCGAGCTGGGTGACCAGCCACCGCACGCCGTGCCGGCATCCGTTGTCCACCCCCGGCTCGGCCGTCGCCCCGTCGAGCACCACGGCGAAGTGTCCCGCCGCGGCGACGAAGTCCTCGTTCAGGGTGTCGCCGGGACGTGTGGCACAAGTGATCTCCACCGCTCCTCCAAAGAGGCGTGCAGGCTGGAACTCCGGGTACCTGAGGTGCCGACCCCTTTGGTCTGTACCTCTCTGCGATCACTGTACGGAAGGGGCATCTCCGCGGAACTACAGCCGGGCCATAGGGACGGCTGCCGCCCGGTCAGCGGGGCGCCCCCGACGCCACCGGGCTGACCTGCGGTGTCACGGCACGTCCCGGCAGGGCCCGCCGGACGCGGCAGAAATCGCAAACCTTTCCCCGGCAGGTCGCCACAGACCCGGGGCCGGCCGCGCGCGCCCGGTCGGCCCGCGCGCCCGGCCGGCCCGCGCGCCCGGCCGGTCAGCCGGCCCGGCCGGGCCGCGGGCGGACGGCGCCGAAGCCGGGCATGCCCATCCCCTGGAACAGCAGCAGCGACGTACGCCGGTGACCGAAGGCACGAGTGTCCTCGCCCAGCATCGCCGACGCGCTCCCGAGCACCAGATGGCTGCGCGCCTCCCCGGGGCGGTGCCCGGTCTCGTGGTGCAGGGCGAGCGCCTGCCGCGCGGTACGCATCGCCTCCTCGCCCTCCTTCAGACACAGCCGGACCCCGGCGAGCACGTTCAGCGCGTTGCCCTCCAGCATCCGGAACTCCGCCTGCCGGGCCATGCCGATGGCCTGTTCCACCGTGGCGAGCGCCTCGTCCGGCCGGTCCTGGCGCAGCCGCGTCGCGGCCAGATTGATGAGCGCGTAGACCTGCGGGTAGCGGTCGTCCATCGACTCGGCGAGATGCAGCGCACGCCGGTAGCACTCCGCCGCCTCCCCCAGGCTTCCTGCGCTCTCGTACGCGGCCCCCATGGAGAAGAACGCGTTCGCCTCCAGCCTCCTGTTGCGCATGGACTGCGCCGACTCCAGGGCGAGCCGGGCGACGGCCATCCCCTCGGTGTGGTCGCCGAGATCGGAGTGCGCGGCCGACAGACAGCTCAGCGCCACCGTGACGCTGGTCTTGTTGCCGTTCTGCTCGTGCACCCGCAACGCCTCGCCGATCACCCGGATGACGTCCTGGGGCCGCCCCAGGGCCCGGTAGGTGATGCCGAGGTTGGTCTGCGAGATGGCCTCACCGCTGGCCGAGCCCATGCGTCGGAACAGCCGGGCGGCGTGCGCGTGGTGGTCGGCGGCCTCCGTGAGCCGGCCCAGCTTCCAGCAGATCAGACCCAGGTTCGTCACGTCGTCGGGGGCGACCGTGCCCTGGGACTGCTTGGTGAGGTCCCAGGCCTGCGAGAGGAACTGCGCGGCCTGCCGCGTGGCGCCGTTCTCCTGGTGCGCAGCACCGATCCGGCGCAGCGCCATGGCCTGCCCGTTGAGCCAGCCCGCCGCCCTGGCCAGCGCCAGCGCGCCCTTGAACAGCTCCTGGGCCTGGAGATTGTCCCCCTTGACCCAGTAGCAGTCGCCGCGCCGCAACTGCGCGGCGGACCGGGCCCGCAGATTGCCGTCGGCGGTCGCCGCGGACAGACCCGCGGTGGCCACCGACAGACAGTCCGCCGTGTACGCCCGCAGCGACAGGAATCCGTGCAGCACCTCGGCGAGCCGCCAGGCGACCCGGTGACAGCCGGCGTCCGCCGCGGCCAGCACCGCACCGACCAGGCTCTCCCGCTCGCTCTCCAGCCAGTCCAGGGCCCGGCGGTGGTCGCCGACCACCACCCGCTGGTCCCCGGGATCCGTCTGCGCGTCCGCGTCCTGCCCCGACAGTTCCTCCGGATACAGCATCCGGGCCGCGGTCTCCGCGTTGACCAGGTACCAGTCGAGCAGCCTGTCACGCGCCGCGTCCAGTTCGCCGCCGCCGGCCAGGTCCCGGGCGTAGGCGCGCAGCAGGTCGTGCGTGGCGAAGCGGCCGGGCACCGGTTCCTGCACCAGGTGGGCGTCGGCGAGATGGCGCAGCACCCGGCCGGCCTCGTCCGCGCCGGTCCCGGTGAGCGCGGCGGCCCCGTGCGGGGTGGTGTCCGGGCCGGGCAGCAGGCCGAGCAGCCGGAACGTACGCCGGGCCGGTTCGGGCAGCGCCAGGTAGGAGAGGTCGAACGCGACGCGGATCGTGGCGCGTTCGTCCCCGTCCACCTGGAGGCCGCTGAGCAGGTTCCCGCCGCGCAGCTTCGCGCAGTACTCGGCGATGGTGGTGTTCCGGTTCGCGATCAGATTGGCCGCGGCGATCCTGAGGGCCAGCGGCAGCCACCCGCAGAGCCGGGCCAGCTCCGCCACGGCCTCGGGTTCGGCGCGGACCCGGTCGTCGCCGAGGACCCGTCCCAGCAGCGACCACGCCTCCTGCCGGCTGAGCACGTCGAGCCCGAGGACGTGGGCGCCCTCGGTGGCGACCAGACCGGCCAGCTTGCCGCGACTGGTGATGACGACCCGGCAGTTGCCCTCGCCCGGGATGAGGGGCCGCACCTGGTCCACGTCGGCGGCGTTGTCCAGGACGATCAGCATGCGCTTGTCGGCCAGCAGCGTGCGGTACGTCGCCGCCGCCTCCTCCCGGCTCGGCGCCACCTGGTCCGGCGGCACCCCGAGCGCACGCAGGAAACGGGCGAGGACGTCCTCGGGGCGCAGCGCCGGCAGCGCCGAGTGTCCCTGGAGGTTCACGAACAGCTGCCCGTCGGCGAACCGGGACCGGTGGGTGTGCGCCCAGCGCAGTGCGAGAGCGGTCTTCCCCACCCCCGGCGGGCCGATGACCGTGACCACCGGGGCCGCGCCGGCGCCCTCGCAGGACAGCAGCCGGTCCAGCTCCAGCAGCTCCGTCTCGCGCCCCACGTAGGTGGGGGTGTCGGCGGGCAGCTGCGCGGGTCTGCCCGTCATGGGTGCGGCGGAGCGGGCCGCGTCGAAGCCCGAGCGTTCGGTCCGCGGGATCTGCTGCCGCAGGACGCGCATGTGGGCGTGCCGGATCTCTTCGCTCGGCGCGATGCCCAACTGCTCGTCGAGGCGTTCGCGGAGGGTGGTGAAGACGTTCAGGGCGGCCGCCTGCTCACCGCAGCCGGCCAGGGCGAGCATGAGGCGCGCGTGGATGCCCTCGTGCAGCGGGTCCTCGTGGGCGAGGTCCCACAGGACGCGCAGCGACTGCTCGGGCCGTCGCATCCGCAGGGCCAGATCGGCGTGCAGCAGCGCGGCTTCGCTTCGGCGCTCACCGCCGGCGACGGCCATCGGGTGCTGCCGCAGCGCCGAGTCCAGGTCGGCGAGGAGGGGGCCGCGCCAGCACTCCAGCGCGGCGGTCAGCGACTCGAAGGCCAGCGACTCGTGGCCGGTGCCGTGCGCACGCCTCGCGCGGGACACGAGTTCGTCGAAGCGCCCGATGTCGGTCTGGCCGGCGTCCACCCGGAGCCGGTAGCCGCTGGGGACGCGTTCCACCGTGGCCGCCGCGCCGGACGCCTGCGGCGGCTCGGGTTCCAGGAGGCGGCGCACCTGGCTCACATAGGTGTGGATCAGGCTCTGGTACGAACCGGGCGGTCCGGCCGGCCACAGCGCCTCGACGATCTCCTGATGGGTGGCGGGCGCGGGGCACTTGAGGACGAGCAGTCCGAGCAGGTGGCGGAGCATGGGCCGGGTGACCGGGACCGGGGTGTCACCGCGGTGCACGGCGAGCGGTCCGAGGACCAGGAAGCGGAGCCGGCCGCTGGTCCTGGGCGCGGCGTCCCGGGCGGCGTCGTGCAGCTCACCGGCCTCGGCATCGGAGAGTTCCAGCGCCGCGACGAGCCGTTGGACGGTGCGTAACTGGGGCCGCTGGACCCGGCCCCGTTCTATGTCGCGCAGCGCGCGGGTGCTCATACCGGTCTTTCCTGAGAGCTCCTGCTGGCTCAGGTGGGCGCGTTTGCGAAACGACCGTATGCGCTGGCCCAGTGCTGCCGGGCCGGTGTCGGATCCGCGATCCGTGGGTTCGCTGTCCGCTGCGTTGCTGTCCAAGGGTGGGGGCCCCATCTTCGGTGACGTGCACGGTGTCGGGCGGGTTTCGCGGGCGTGGTTCACTTGAACTCTCCCCGAGCCACGGACGTTTGTGAACCACGCCCCACCGCCCCGTCGGGCAGCCGGCCGCGTGGCCGTTCCGTCGGACTTCCCGCACTGACCGGTCGCGGCCAGGCCGCTTTCGGGCATTGAGGCTCTTTCCGATCCCAGCCTACCGTCTGGATCGACCGAACCTCGCGGTGAAAGGAGGTCGAGATCCCATGGTCAGCGACGTAATCGAACGCGACGCACGTTTCCAGGGAATACTTGAACGCCTCAGCGCCAAGTCGATCGACGACTACTACAACCCGTACCGGATCTTCGAATGGCCGGACCGGCTGCCGGACGAGATGTGGTGGATGAGCCCCGAACTCACCACCACCCACGGCACCGAACTGGCCGCGAGTCTCCCGCCCGAGCAGTTGTACACGCTCTCCCGGTACGAGAGCGTCAACTTCTACAGCCTCAATGTGCACGGCATTCGAGAGCTTCTCATCGAGGTCGTGGGCCGCATTCACACCGCGGGTTTCGAAGCGCCCTCGGAGTTCTTCCACCACTTCATCGGTGAGGAGAACGAACACATGTGGTTCTTCGCGGAATTCTGCCTGCGGTACGGGAAGAAGATCTACCGCCAGCCGGCCGGTGCCGGTGCGACCGTGCCCTCCTCCAGGGTGGAGAGCCTGCTGGTCTTCGCCCGCATCATGATCTTCGAGGAGCTGGTCGACCACTACAACTCGACCATGGCGGTGGACGAGCGGCTGCACGAGACGATCCGGGGGATCAACCGCATCCACCACCAGGACGAGTCCCGGCACATCGCCTTCGGCCGCGAACTGGTGCACCTCCTCTTCGAGGACGTGAAGCGCACGGCGTCGGAGGAGGAACTGGCGGAGATCTCCGCCTACCTGCGCCGCTACATGACGCACAGCTTCGAGTCCCTCTACCACCCCCAGGTGTACCGCGACGCCGGCTTCGAGCGCCCGCACGAGATACGCCGGACCCTGCTGGACTCCCCGGCCAGGGCGCTGGCGGAGGAGCGCACGTTCCGCAAGACCAGCAAGTACCTCAAGAAGGTAGGGCTCCTGCGATGACCCGCCTCACGGGAAGCGCGGGCGCTCGGGCGCTGGCCATCCTCGGCCCGGACGAGACCCGACTGATCAGGGAACTCGACGCCGTCTTCGCCGGCTGGGGACAGGCGGCGGGCGCCGACGAGATCAGCCCGCCGCCGCTGTTCCCGGTGAGCGACCTGGAGAAGTTCGACGTCTACACGAACTTCCCGCACCTCGCCTGGGTCGCCGGCAACCTCGACCTGAGCGGCGGTCAGATCAAACCACAGGACGGCGCGTTCGGCCCGTCCGACGTCACCGGGGCCCGCTACGGCCTGCCGCACGCCACCTGCTACGGCGCCTACCTGTACCACGAGGGCGACCAGGTCCCGGACGACACCCTCGTCACCCTGGTCAACCGCTGCTTCCGCAACGAGGACCACTACGGCGGGCTGCGCCGGCTGGCCAGCTTCCAGATGCGTGAGATCGTCGCCCTCGGCTCCTACGAGCACACCCAGGACGTGCTCGCCCGCTTCACCGACCGCATCCTGGTCTTCGCCGACGCGCTCGACCTCGGACTGGACAAGACCGCGGCGTCCGACCCGTTCTTCCAGAACGACGGTGCCCGCGCGCTCATGCAGAAGCTCAGCCCGGTCAAGTACGAGTTCCAACGGGGCGACCTGGCCATCGCCTCGGTCAACACCCACCGCAACTTCTTCGGCGAGCGCTGCGGGATCCGTCTCGCGAGCGGCGAGCACGCCTTCACCTCCTGTGTCGCCTTCGGCCTGGAGCGCTGGCTCGCCGTGCTGAGCGAGCGCTACGAGGACGACCCGGTGGCCGCGCTCGCGGCCGTCCGCGCCGCGGCCGGGAGAGCCGCGGCATGACCCTGCCGAGCGGCGCCGTGACGCCCCGGATCGGTATCGACCTCGTACCGCTCGCGCGCGTCGCGGAACTGCTGAACCCGGACACCGGACCGGCCCTGCACCGGATGCTCTCGCCCGGCGAGCTGGCGGCCTCCCGCACTCCGGACGGCGCGGCCGACCCGGAGAGCATCGCCGGCCGGCTCGCCGCCAAGGAGGCCGTGTTCAAGGTGTTCTCCGCCGCCGGCCAGACCCTGCCCTGGCTCGGCATCGAGATCCTGCCCGGTCCGGGCGGCCGTCCGGACCTCAGGCTCAGCGGCCGGGCCGCCGAGCTCGCCGAGCGGGTCGGACTCGGTCCGATCGACGTGAGCATCAGCCACAGCGGGGGCTTCGCCGTCGCCGTGGCCGCCGCGGCGGTCGCCGGCCTGCCGGACCCAGCCCAGGCACCACGCCACCCCTGAAGGGAATCCCATGAGTTCCACAGGAATCGACAAGGTCCGGGACTGGATCCTCGGACGCCACGCCGACCGCACCGAACTCGCGGCCGACGTCAACATCATCGAGAACCGGCTGGTCGACTCGCTGTCCTTCGTCGAACTCGTCTATGTGATCGAGGACGCCAGCGGCGCCGAGATCGACTTCGACAACATCGACATCGAGGACTTCCAGTCGCTGGCGACCATCGAGAAGGCGTTCTTCGCCTGACGCCGAGAGAGGCCCGAACCATGCACGCAGTCTCGTACACGGCCCAGTGGATGGCCGCCGCCCGCGCCCTGGAGTCCGAGCGGGAGGACGCGCTCTACATCGACCCGCTCGCCCGCGAACTGGCGGCCCCCAAGGGCTTCGAACTGATCGACCGCTACGAGGGCGGCGGCCTGCTGCCGTTCATCTCGATCCGCACCAGATTCCTGGACGACGCCATCACCTCCGTGCTCGCCGACACCGAGGTCCGGCAGGTGGTGCTGATCGCCGCGGGAATGGACACCCGTGCCTTCCGCCTCGACTGGCCCGAGGACACCGCGGTCTTCGAGGTGGACCACGGGCCGCTGATCGAGGAGAAGCGCCGCCGCCTCGACCGGCTCGGCGCCCGGTCGGGAGCCGACCGGCGCGAGGTCTCCGCGGACCTCACCGGGGAGTGGCTGCCCGACCTGGAGCGGGCCGGGTTCGACCGCACGCGGCCCACCCTGTGGATCGCCGAGGCGCTGACCTTCTTCCTCACCGAGGAGCAGACGGCCGCACTGCTCCGGCTGCTGGCCTCCGCCTCGGCGCCCGGCAGCAGGCTCGCCTTCGACATCCTCGGCCGGGCCCTGCTGCGCAGCCCCTTCTCGAAGCCGTTCCTGGACAAGCTGGCCGCCGACGGCACGCCGTGGATCTTCGGCAGCGACGAGCCGGAGGAGTTCGTCCAGGCCCACGGCTGGAAGGTCACGGACCTCAAGGAACCCGGCCAGCCGGGCGTGGGCGAGGGCCGCTGGCCGTACGAGGTCCAGCCGAGGAACCGGCGGGGGGCCAACCGCCTCTGGCTGATCCAGGCCGAGGTCGCCGGCTGATGGGCGGACACACCACGCTGGAACGCATCGAGTCGTACCTGCCGGAGCGCAGCATCCGCATCGAGGAACTGGGCGACCACCTGGGGCTGCGCCGCGCGGAGCTGGGGGTCTTCCGCAAGTTCTACGGCCTTGACACGCTGCGCTTCGACCCGGACACCCACCTGTTCGACCTGCTGCGGTCGGCCGCCCGCCGGGCGCTCTCGGCACTGCCCGAGGGCGCCCGGGTGGCGTACCTGGTCTACGCCCACACCACGCAGGCGGTGGCGCCCGCCGACGTGGACGTGGCCCAGGTGGTCCGGGACGACCTCGGGCTGCCGGACACGGAGGCGTTCGGCCTCAGCCACCAGGCGTGTGTGAGCAGCCTGGGCGGGATCGACGTGGTCGGCGAGCTGCTGCGCGCGGAGGCCGAGGAAGGCGCGTACGCCCTGATGGTCACCGGTGAGCGCGCGTACTCGCCGATCGTCCAGCACGTGCCCAACACCGCGATCATGGCCGACGCGGCGGCGGCCTGTCTCGTCACCCTGGACGGCGCGGGCGACCGGGTGCGTTCCTTCGTCACGCGCACCCTGGGCGAGTACGCGAAGTGGCTGGAGCTCACGCCGGAGCAGAACACCGAGTTCGGCGAGCGCTACGGGGCCCGGATCGCCGAGGTCATCCACGAGGCCGTGGACCAGGCGGGTCTGACGTTCGCGGACATCGAGCTGGTCATCCCGCACAACGTCAACATGCTGGCGTGGCGGCAGACCATCAAGGTGCTCGACGTCCCGCGCGAGAAGGTCTTCCTGGACAACGTGCCCCGCTACAGCCACACCTTCGCCTCGGACGTCTTCGTCAACTACACGACGCTGCGCGACGAGGACCGGTTGGTCGACGGCGCGCACTACGTCATGGTCTCGGTCGGTCTCGGGGCCACCTTCGGGGCCATGGTGATCACCCACCGGAAGAGGGCGACTGCATGACGGACCGTCAGGTAGTCGTACGGGCCATCGAGAAGGCCCTGGGCGAGGTGCTGGAACGGGAGATCGCCGAACTGACCGAGGACACCCGGCTCTTCGACGACCTGCGCCTCGACTCCTCCTCCGTCCTCGAACTGCTCCTGCTGGTCGAGGACTCCACCGAGATCGCCGTCGATCCCGAGGATCTCGACATCGACCACCTGCGTACGGTGCGCTCCTTCGCCGACTACGTGGAATCCCTGCTGAACAGGGGGGAGGCAGACGCATGACGGGCCTTGTCGTCCAGGCCGCCGCGGCGGTCCGCGCACCGAAGGGGCGCGAGCCCGCCGACGACCCGGCCGTGCTGGGCTACTTCCAGGACCTGCTCAGGCCCTTCGGGGCCGAGCCGGACAAGGAACTGCTCCAGCGCGGCGCCCAGGTCCACCACCAGGACCTGGCCGATCTGCTGGCCGAGGCGGACGGTGTACGCGAGAGCCGCCCGCAGCTGCTCGTCGTCGCCCACGCCCTGCCGGACGTCGTACCGTTCACCGCGGTCGCGCCCTACCTCACGTCACGGCTGGGCGGCGAGGCCACCTGCTTCGCCATCGGGCAGCAGGGTCTGGCCGCGCCGTTCACCGCGCTGCGGATCGCCTCGGCGTACCGACGTGCCGGACGGGTGCGCGAGGTGGTGCTGGCGATCCTGGAGCAGACCACGTTGCCGACGTCGTTCCCGCTGGTGGAGGACGTGCCGCTGGCGGACTCGGCGGCGGCGCTGGTGCTCGGCGCCGGACCGGCGGACGGAGCCGGTCCGGCCGGCCCGGCGCTGGCCGGGGTGGCGGCGGGCGTCCCGCTGGACACGCTGCTGACCGCCGGGCCGGGACACCCCGGGCCGTCGGGCACCACGGACACGCTCGTGGTACTGGGCTCCTGGGTGACCCAGGACCCGCCGAAGGACGTGGCCGTGCACCGGGCGGCACCCGGCAGCTACTGCACCGGTGTCTGGCTGGAACTGGCCGAGAACTGGGTGGACTGGCGGGAGCGGTACGGGCGGATCGTGCTCAGCGACACGGATCCCCGCACGGGCCGCAGCCATCACGCGGTGTTCACCACCGGGCTCGCGCCGGAGCCCGCCGCGGACGGGGGGCGCTGACCCGTGTGGATCGGGGTGGACCTCCTGCGGGCGGGCGAGCTCGACCGGTTGCTCGGTCGGCGCTGGTTCCGTGAATTCACCTACGACCCGGCCGAGTTGGCGCAGGCGGAGGAATTCGGACCCGAACGCGCCCGCGAGTACCTGGTCGGGCGCTTCGCCGGAAAGGAATCGGTGCTGAAGGTGCTCGGCACGGGTTTCACCTCCGGCGTGAAACCCCGGCAGGTCGCGATCCTGCGGACACCGCTGGGCGCGCCGGAGGTCCATCTCACCGGGACGGCGGCGGCGCGGGCGCGGGAGCTGGGCGTCGCCGAGATCCGGGTGTCGATCACGCACAAGTCCGATCTGGCCATGGCGGTGGCCCTGGGCCTGCCCGCGGCCCGGCCCGGATGCACGTGTGAGGCGTCCGACTGATCCGGCGGATCCTCGGTTACCATGTATTCATAACCATCGTTAGATTCGTGAAGTCCTCATGGTTATGAATGGAAGGTGTCGGAGGTGTCTGAGGTGCTGATGGTGCTGAAGGCGCGGCGCGGGTGCCCGGCGGTGACCAGGGCCGACAGGCCGACGGCGGCCGGCGGCGGCGAGACCCCATGAGCGGCACCGCGCTGTTCCTCGCCGTCTTCCTGGCCTGCGCGGTGGAAGCCGTCGAGGCGCTCACCGTCGTCCTGGCCGCGGGCGTCACCCGCGGCTGGCGCTCGCCCCTGCTGGGTGTGGGTGCGGCGGTGCTCGCCCTGGCCGCCGTGGTGGCGCTGCTCGGGCCGGCCGTCGGGCGGATCCCGCTCGGCGCGATGCAGTTGGTGATCGGCGCGCTGCTGCTCGTCTTCGGGCTGCAATGGCTGCGCAAGGCGATCCTGCGGGCGTCGGGATTCAAGGCGCTCCACGACGAGGACAGGATCTACCGGGAGCAGGTCACGGCCGCCGCGACCGCCTCCCAGGAGAGCCGGGCCTTCGTCACCGACTGGTACGGCTTCACCCTGGCCTTCAAGGGCGTGCTCCTGGAGGGCCTGGAGGTCGCGTTCATCGTGGTCACCTTCGGCTCCGTGCAGGGCCGGATCGGCCTGGCCTCGCTCGGGGCGGCGGCGGCCGTGGTGCTGGTGGTCGCGGTCGGCCTGCTGGTCAGGGCGCCGCTGGCCAGGGTGCCCGAGAACACCATGAAGTTCGCGGTGGGGGTGCTGCTGACCGCCTTCGGCACCTTCTGGGGCGTGGAGGGCGCGGGCGCCGAATGGCCGGGCGCCGACGCGGCGTTGCTGGTCCTCGTGCCCGGCATCCTCGCCGTGTCCCTCGCCTACGTCGCCCTGCTGCGCCGTACCGGCGCCGCGGCCCGCTCGGAGCACGCCGGGGTGGCCTCATGAACCCGATCATGCGATTCCTGCGCTTCTGGTACGACTTCGTGGTCGGCGACGACTGGACCGTCGCGATCGGCGTGGTCCTGGCGCTCGCCGTCACCGCGCTGCTGGTCACCGGCCACGTCCCCGCCTGGTGGCTGGTCCCCGTCGCGGTGGTGGCGCTGCTGGGCGTGTCGCTGCGGCGGGCGGCCCGCCGCGCGTAGCGGCCGGCCGGAGCGGGGCGGCAGGCGGGCTCGGTCGGCCCGCCGCGGCGGTCAGCGGGTCTCGCCCTCCTCCAGATAGACCCGGGCCGCGTAGTCCTCCAGCACCTGCTCGCACCGCTTCAGCGCCGCCTCCACCTCCGCACGGCCGGACGCCGACAGCAGGTCACGCTTGCGTACCTTGGCGAACCAGTTCCTGAGCTTGGTGAGGTCCTCGTCGTTCTCCTCAAGCTCGGCATAGGTGAAGTGGTCGGCCCGGTACTCCTTCTCGACCTGTTGCAGGAAGTCCTGGCACCGGTCGACGATCTCCTCGTACTCGTCGTCCCGGGCGGCGTTGAACGCGGTGACCACGTCGCTCTCCCCGGCGAGCGCCTCCGTCGCGAACAACTGGGCCGTGCCCCCCATGTCGATGATCTCCTTGCGCAGCACGCGCAGCGCACGCTCGGCGGCGACGGTCCGGGGGAAGGTCGCCACCGAGTTCTGCAGGTAGATGGCGCCCAGGCCCTTGATGCGGCGCCACACCGCGGCCCGCAGCCGGGTCGGCTCGCTCGGCACCCGGTAGACCAGCGTCAGCCACTGCCGCGGCCGGCCGTCCCCTTCGCCGCCGACGGGTTCCCCTTCCTGCGCCGAAGCCGTCGACACCACCGTGCACCTCCCGCTCTGCCCGCCCGACGCAGCCACCCTACGGGGACCGGGCCGGCGCCGTCGCACGCGGACCTTCCGGCCGGTCGGCGAGCCGTCCGACCTCGGGCGATCGGCGCGGCACCCGGCGGCGGAGGCCGGCCGTGCGCGGCCCGCAGAGCCGCCCGAGGTGCCGGTCCCGCAGGGCCGGGCTAGGCTGGGGAGCGAGCCGCAAAACAGGGCACGCCCCGGGCCGTTGAAGTTCCCATGACGAGGAATTCCGGCCGTAGACCCGGGCCATGTGCAACCGAGTGGCCCGACCTGGCGGCGTCGGTTCTGAGACGTGCTTTGTCACATTCAATGCGGTGAAGCCAGAGACCGCCCCGTACGTTCTTCGTTCTGCGGTGGCGGCCATCCACTCGCCCCCCCGCACGGGAGGGCGAGACGATGGAGAGAAAGGCATTCCCATGCGAGCACAACGCGCGAGGCGTCTCCTCGCGGTCTCCGCTGCCGGTGTTCTGATGGCCGGTGGCGCCGCGTTCGGCGCGGCGGGCACCGCCTCGGCGGCCCCGTCACACGTCGGTTCCGGATACTCGCACTCGCTGAGCGGATTCGGTGACCACGGCGGTGGCGGCGGCGGCGGTCACGGTGGCGGCGGCGGTCACGGTGGCGGAGGCCACGGTGGTGGCGGTCACGGTGGTGGCGGTCACGGTGGCGGAGGCCACGGTGGTGGCGGTCATGGCGGCGGCGGCCACGGTGGTGGCGGCCACGGTGGTGGCGGACGCTGACCGGACGCAGACACCGGACACACACATAGTGCGATGTGCGGCTCCGTCAGCGGGGCCGCACGTCGCGACTCGACGGGACCGGCCGATCAGGCCGGTCCCGTCGGCATTCGACGATGTTCACCGACGGCCGCCCGGCACTGTCCCCTCTCTCTCTCCGTATCCGTGAACCGCGGTGACCGCGCTGCGGCTTCCGCGCGGTTCGGCGAGGGCAGCGGCCCGGAACACCGCCCCGGATCGGGGCCCGGAACACCGCCCCGGATCGGGGCCCGGAACACCGCCCCGGATCGGGGCCCGGAACACCGCCCCGGCCGCGGCGACTTCAGCTTGAGGGACTTGAACCTCGGGACCGGGCCTTCGGCGACCGGGGCCGCCTGTCGCGGCTCGTCCGAGTCACCGGTCCGTCCGTCGGCCGCGCTGAGTCAGCCCCGTTGCCGACGGATCAGCGGGCTCAGCGCGCTCAGGGTGGGCTGCCCGGACCGCACCGCGGGGCCGTGCCGGTGGCGCCTTCGGCCGGCTGTCGCCGGCCGGTGCGGGAGGCGAGTGGGTGCTGGACGGAGTCGGCGGGCGCGGGCCAGACGGTGATGGCCTCGGGGGGCAGGTGGATCCGGCAGCCGTCGGTGGTCGCGGAGTTGTCCTGTGGAGTGACGGTGATGCTCATTTCGTGTCCGTCGGCCAGCAGGGCGCGGATCTCGGTGACGGGGCCCAGGTGCACGGTGTCGATGATGGTCGCGGGGTGGCCGCCGGTGTCGGTGAGTTGGATGTCCTCGGGGCGGATGCACCAGGCGACGGGCGTGCCGGCGGGGAGGCCGGTGGCGGGCACGGTGAGGTGGGCGCCGTCGATTTCGAGGGTGTGAGGGCCGGTGAGGCGGCCCGTGTGGAGGTTGCGGATACCGAGCAGGCGTGCGGCCTCCGGGGTGGCGGGGTGGGCGAAGACCTCGCGCTGGTCTCCGGCCTGGAGGAGCCGGCCGTGGGCGAGGATGAGTATGTCCTCGGCGAGGAGGGCCGCGTCCTGGGGGTCGTGGGTGATGATCACGGTGGTGGGGGCGATGCCTTGCTGGAGGCGGCGCAGTTCCCAGCGCAGTTCGTCGCGGACGAGGGTGTCCAGGCCGGTGAACGGCTCGTCGAGCAGGAGAAGGCGGGGGTCGCGGGCGAGGGCGCGGGCCAGGGCGACGCGTCGGCGCTGGCCCCCGGAGAGCTGGTGGGGCAGGCGGTGCTGGAGACCGTCGAGGTCGAGCCTGCGCAGCCAGTAGGCGGCCAGGGCGGGGTCGGTGTCGACACCGAAGGTGATCTGCTGCCAGACCGCGAGGTGCGGGATGAGGCTGACGTCCTGGGGGACGTAGCCGACGCCCCGGTGCTCCGGAGGCAGTGCGGTGAGGTCGTCGTCGTCGAGTCGGACGTATCCCTCGTCGGGGCGGATGAGACCGGCCACCAGACGCAGGGTCAGCGACTTGCCGGCGCCGGAGGGACCGAGGATGGCCAGGTGGCGCCCGCGGGCCGTGTGGGCGACCCGCAGGTGGAAGCTGCCCGACCGGGCGCGCAGGTCGAAGGCGAGGCGGGGGCTGGTCCGGGCGCGCGGGGCGCGGGGCGCGGGTGGTGCGGTGCGGCGGCGGTGGGGCAGCCGCAGGTGTGCGGTGCAGTGATTGACGGCGAGGACGGCCACGGCGGCGGCGAGGCTCACGGCGACGGGCAGCAACGTGGCGGCCAGCCCGGTACTGCCGAACTGGACGTAGGTGTAGACCGGCAGCGAGTAGGGGTGGTACGCGAGGACGACGGTGGCGCCGAACTCGCCGAAGGCACGCAGCCATGCCAGGAGCAGGCCGGCCTGGATGCCGGGGGCGGCACCGGGCAGGGCGACGCGGACGAAGCGGGACAGCCGTCCGTGGCCCAGGGTGGCGGAGACGTCGGCCAGATCGGGGTCGAGGGCGGCGAAGGCCGAACGGGCGGCGATGATGAGGAAGGGGGCCGCCACGAAGACCTGGGCCAGCACGATCCCCGCCGCGTGATCGGTGAGCCGACCGCCGAACAGCCGTCCGAGCGGGGCGTACGGACCGACGATGTACAGCATCAGGATGCCGCTCATCAGCGGTGGCAGGGCCAAGGGGAGCTGCACCGCCATCCCCAGCAGGGCGGCGGTACGGCCGTGGGCCTGGGCGAGGAGATAGGCCAGGGGCACACCGAGGACGGTGATGACCGCGGTGGCGATCGTCGCCGTCTCCAAGGAGACGATCAACGCGTCCCCGACACCGGGCGCGGTCAGCGCACCACGCGGAGCGCCCGCCGCCCACGTGACGAAGGCGCCCAGCGGGGCCAGCAGATACAGCAGGAGGAGAGCGGCGAGCCAGGGCAGCGGCGTGCCCAGGAAGCGGACACGACCGCGACCCTGCTCCACCGGTCGCGGACTCACCCCGTCTCCTTCCTCGGGCGCCTCAGCCGTTCGTGGTCGGCTCCTCCTTCCTCGGGCTTCCTCGGGCTTCCTCGGGCTTCCTCGGGCTTCCTCGGGCGTTCGCCGTCAGCCGGCCGTCTTCGCCGGCAGGTCGGAACGCAGTTCCGCGGGGACGGCCGCGGCGTTGCCGGAGACGGTGGGCGCGGAGAGGGTCACGCTGTGCGCGGTGAGACCGGCCCTGCCCTGGTCACCCAGCAGGTAGTGCACGAAGGCGGTGGCTCCCGCCGGGTTGGCCGCGCGGTTGAGGACCGTGACCGTGAAGTGGGCGGCGACCTTCACCGCGCCGAGGTCGACGGTGGGCAGGTGCTGCTCGGTCGCTTCGTTGCTGTAGTAGAAGGCGGCGTCCAGCTGTCCCGATTGCAGCCGCCCGTCGAGTTCCTGTTCCGGGAAGACCTGGGAGGACTTCTCGACCGAGGAGACCAGGCCGGGCTCCTTGTGGATACGGGACGCCTGCTGGAGGGCCTGTACGGACAGCTCTCCCTTGGGGTCGAGCTTGGGATCGGTCCGGCCCAGCCGGAAGCCCGGCTCGGTGATCACCTGGTACCAGGGTTTCGTCTTCAGCGCGTCGGCGAACGCGCTGTGCGGGTTGTAGGCGATCTTCACCGGTGCACTGCCGAACGTGGCGTACCACGACACCCAGTCACCGCCTGCCGTGCCCTCCAGGGAGTTGTTGACCTTGGGGTCGGCGCTGACGAAGACATCGGCCTGGCGCACCTTGCTCTTGATCTGGTGGGCGAGTTCGGTGGAGCCCCCGCCGACTCCCCGGTACTGGTAGCCCGTGGCAGCGCTGAACTTCGGGCCGAGATCATGCTCCATGAAGTTCTGGAGCGAACCGCAGTACAGCACCTGTACGGTGCCGTGCCCCCCGTCGGCGGTGTTCGCCCCCCGCGCGGCTGCCGTGGCGTCGGCTCCGCTGCCAACGGCGACCAGGGCCGCGGCCGCTGCCAGCGCGCCCAGCACCTGCACCCGCGTCCGTGTCCGCGTCCGACGGCGAGTCGACCTTGTCGTATGCATGTGCGTTCACCCTTCCGCTCACTGCGGAGCACGGGTACGCACCAGCGGCCACCTGCACGGATCGAGCCAACGGTGAACCGTGGCGGCACTCGCGTGCCGCTGCGCCGCCCAACGGCCACGGATCACGCCAGGTACGCGCTCGTGCACTGATCCGGGACGGCCGCCGGCGTCGCGGCCCGCGCCGCCCCGGGCATCTTCACGTGAGAAGTGCCTTGCCCCCTGCGGCCCCAGAACGAGTCGTACGGG
Organism: Streptomyces sp. NPDC056161; assembly: GCF_042268025.1. Classification (NCBI taxonomy): domain Bacteria; kingdom Bacillati; phylum Actinomycetota; class Actinomycetes; order Kitasatosporales; family Streptomycetaceae; genus Streptomyces; species Streptomyces sp. NPDC056161. The sequence continues at coordinate 57,499 of NZ_JBHJUV010000031.1, read as the reverse complement.
GAGAAAACAGCACAAAAGCATCCTAACCGGCGGGACAGCTGCGGTGCGTGCCGATGCCTGTGACCTGCGGGGCCTGGTGGACAGGCCGCCGCAGGTCACACAGGTACTGCGGGACCGGCTGTGGCCGGGAGGGAAACGCACGCGCCGGCCAGGGCCCGTCCCCCTAGCACTCGATGATGTTCACCGCGAGCCCGCCGCGCGCCGTCTCCTTGTACTTGACCGACATGTCCGCGCCGGTGTCCTTCATGGTCTTGATGACCTTGTCGAGGGAGACCAGGTGGGAGCCGTCGCCGCGCATGGCCATGCGGGCCGCGGTGACCGCCTTGACGGCGGCCATGCCGTTGCGTTCGATGCAGGGGATCTGGACCAGGCCGCCGACCGGGTCGCAGGTGAGGCCGAGGTTGTGCTCCATGCCGATCTCGGCGGCGTTCTCGACCTGTTCGGGGCTGCCGCCCAGTACCTCCGCGAGGGCGCCCGCCGCCATGGCGCAGGCGGAGCCGACCTCGCCCTGGCAGCCGACCTCGGCACCGGAGATGGAGGCGTTCTCCTTGAACAGCATGCCGATCGCGCCGGCCGCGAGGAGGAAGCGGACCACGCCGTCCTCGTCGGCGCCCGGCACGAAGTCGAGGTAGTAGCGCAGCACCGCCGGGATGATGCCGGCCGCGCCGTTCGTCGGGGCGGTCACCACCCGCCCGCCGGCCGCGTTCTCCTCGTTCACCGCCATCGCGTAGAGCGTGATCCACTCCATCGCGTGCGCGAGCGGGTCGCCCTCGGCGCGCAGTTGACGGGCCGACACGGCGGCCCTGCGCCGCACCTTCAGGCCGCCCGGCAGGATCCCCTCGCGGGACAGACCGCGCGCCACGCACTCGCGCATCACCTGCCAGATCTCCAGCAGGCCCGCGCGGATCTCCTCCTCGGTGCGCCAGGCGCGCTCGTTCTCCAGCATCAGGGAGGAGATGGACAGGCCCGTCTCCTTCGTCAGGCGCAGCAACTCGTCGCCCGTGCGGAAGGGGTACTTGAGGATCGTGTCGTCCAGCTTGATCCGGTCCGCGCCGACCGCGTCCTCGTCGACGACGAAGCCGCCGCCCACCGAGTAGTAGGTCTTGGTGAGCACGTCGCCGCCCTGCCCGTCGTACGCCCACAGGGTCATGCCGTTGGCGTGGTACGGCAGGGCCTTGCGGCGGTGCAGGACCAGGTCCGCGTCGGCGTCGAACGCGATCTCGTGCTCGCCGAGCAGCAGCAGCCGGCCCGACTCCCGGATGTCCGCCACCCGCTGGTCGGCGCCGGACACGTCCACCGTCCGGGGCGCGGCGCCCTCCAGTCCGAGCAGCACCGCCTTCGGCGTGCCGTGGCCGTGGCCCGTGGCGCCCAGCGAGCCGTACAGCTCGACGCGTACGGACGCCACGGAGTCCAGCACACCCTCGTTGCGCAGGCGCGCGGCGAACATGCGGGCCGCGCGCATCGGGCCGACCGTGTGGGAGCTGGACGGGCCGATGCCGATCGAGAACAGGTCGAAGACGGAGATGGCCACGGTGACTCCTCCATGCGGGATGGTGCGTGACGGGGTGCCGCGGCGCGGAACGTGCGTGCGCGGCACCCCGTGCGGCGGGACTACTTGCCCAGGCCGGGGTAGAGCGGGTGCTTCTCGGCCAGGGCCTGCACGCGTGCCGCCAGGGCGGACGCGTCGTACGACGGCTTCAGCGCCAGGGCGATGACGTCCGCGACCTCGGTGAAGTCCTCGGCCGTGAAGCCGCGGGTGGCGAGGGCGGGCGTGCCGATGCGCAGGCCCGAGGTGACCATCGGCGGGCGAGGGTCGTTCGGGACGGCGTTGCGGTTGACCGTGATGCCGATCTCGTGGAGGCGGTCCTCCGCCTGCTGTCCGTCCAGTTCGGACGCGCGCAGGTCGACCAGGATCAGATGGACGTCCGTGCCGCCGGACAGCACGTTCACGCCGGCCTCACGGGCGTCCGGCGCGGTCAGCCGCTCGGCGAGGATCCGGGCGCCGTCCACCGTACGGCGCTGGCGCTCCTTGAACCCGTCCGAGGCCGCGATCTTGAAGGAGACCGCCTTGGCCGCGATCACATGCTCCAGCGGGCCGCCCTGGAAGCCCGGGAACACCGACGAGTTCAGCTTCTTCGCGAAGTCCTTCTTCGCGAGGATGATGCCGCCGCGCGGGCCGCCCAGCGTCTTGTGGGTGGTGGAGGTGACCACGTCGGCGTACGGCACCGGGTTGGGGTGCAGGCCCGCGGCGACCAGCCCGGCGAAGTGGGCCATGTCCACCCACAGGTACGCCTCGACCTCGTCGGCGATCCGCCGGAACCCGGCGAAGTCCAGCTGCCGCGGGTACGCGGACCAGCCCGCGATGATCACCTTCGGGCGGTGCTCCTTGGCCAGCCGCTCCACCTCGGCCATGTCGACCAGACCGGCCTCGTCGACGTGGTAGGCGACCACGTCGAACTGCTTGCCGGAGAAGTTCAGCCGCATGCCGTGGGTGAGGTGGCCGCCGTGCGCCAGGTCCAGGCCGAGGATCGTGTCGCCGGGCTGGGCCAGCGCGAACAGCGCGGCCTGGTTGGCGGAGGCGCCCGAGTGGGGCTGCACATTGGCGTACTCGGCGCCGAACAGCTCCTTGACCCGGTCGATGGCGATCTGCTCGGTCACGTCGACGTGCTCGCAGCCGCCGTAGTAGCGGCGGCCCGGGTAGCCCTCGGCGTACTTGTTGGTGAGGACCGAGCCCTGCGCCTCCATCACCGCGAGGGGCGCGAAGTTCTCGGAGGCGATCATTTCGAGGGTGGACTGCTGGCGGTGCAGCTCGGCGTCGACCGCGGCGGCCACGTCCGGGTCCAGCTCGTGCAGGGGTGTGTTCATCAGCGACATGGGGCCAGGACTCCTCAGCCGGTGGTGAAGGTGGCGTACTCGGTGGCGGAGAGCAGGTCGGCCGGCTCCTCGGCGACGCGCACCCGGAACAGCCAGCCGCCCTCGAAGGGGGCCGAGTTCACCAGTGACGGGTCGTCGACGACGTCCTGGTTGATCTCGGTGACCTCGCCGGTGACGGGCGAGTACAGGTCGGACACCGACTTGGTCGACTCCAGTTCGCCGCAGGTCTCGCCCGCGGTCACAGCGGCGCCGACCTCCGGGAGCTGGACGAACACCACATCACCGAGCGAGTTCGCCGCGAACTCCGTGATGCCGACCGTCGAGACGCCGTCCGCGGCGGCCGACAGCCACTCGTGCTCCTTGCTGTAGCGCAGTTGCTGGGGGTTGCTCATGGCTTGAATTCTCCTGTACGCGGGGGAGTGCTGATGACGGGGGGACGGGGGAAGGCGCAGGTGGACGGGGTGGTGTGCCCGGCATCACAGCGAACCGGGGCACTACTTCTGCCGCCGGTAGAAGGGGAGCGCCACGACCTCGTACGGCTCGTGGTTGCCGCGGATGTCCACGCCGACGCCCGCCGTGCCCGGCGCCGCGTGCGCCGCGTCGACGTAGGCCATGGCGATGGGCCGGCCCAGGGTGGGGGAGGGGGCACCCGAGGTGACCTCGCCGATCACCGCGCCGCCCGCGACCACCGGGTACCCGGCGCGCGGCACCCGGCGGCCCTCGGCGACCAGGCCGACCAGCACCCGCGGCGGGTTCTGCTCGGCCCGCCCGGCCGCCGCCAGCAGCGCCTCGCGCCCGACGAAGTCGCCCTCCTTGCCGAACTTCACCACCCGGCCGAGCCCGGCGTCGAACGGTGTGAGCGAGGTCGACAGCTCGTGCCCATACAGCGGCATGCCCGCCTCAAGGCGCAGCGTGTCCCGGCAGGACAGCCCGCACGGGACCAGCCCGGCCGGGGCGCCCGCCTCGGTCAGCGCCTGCCAGAGCTTCTCCGCGTCGCCCGGCGCCACGAACAACTCGAAGCCGTCCTCGCCGGTGTAGCCGGTACGGGCGATCAGCGCGGGCACCCCGGCGACGGTGCCGGGCAGGCCCGCGTAGTACTTCAGGCCGTCCAGGTCGGCATCGGTCAGGGAAGCCAGGATGCCGGGGGACTCGGGGCCCTGGACGGCGATCAGGGCGTAGGCGTCGCGGTCGTCGCGGACCTGCGCGTCGAAGCCCGCGGACCGTTCCACCAGCGCGTCGAGCACCACCTGGGCGTTGCCGGCGTTCGCGACGACCAGGTACTCGTGCTCGGCCAGCCGGTAGACGATCAGGTCGTCCAGGATGCCGCCGTCGGCCCGGCAGATCATGGTGTACCGGGCCCGGCCGGTCCTGACGGCGCCGATGTCGCCGACCAGCGCGTGATCCAGCAGCGCGGCGGCCTGCGGGCCGGTCACGGTGATCTCACCCATGTGCGAGAGGTCGAAAAGCCCCGCCCGGCTCCGCACGGCGAGGTGCTCGTCCCGCTCGGAGCCGTAGCGCAGCGGCATGTCCCAGCCGGCGAAGTCGGTCATCGTCGCACCGAGCGAGCGGTGCAGGGCGTCCAGCGCGGTACGCCGTGGACGAGGGGATTCGGTGCTGCTCATCGGTCGGTCGTCTCCCAGGGCGATGGGGGTCGCCCGCGCGGGCGGGGCCGAACGCGGGCAGGGCGGGGAAGGTCCTCCCCATCTGTCATCGGAACCTGAGAGGTTCGCCATGACCGGCGGCGTACACAACGTCGTACGGCGGTCACGGCTTGCACCTTGGGTGGAGCCACCGGACAGCGGCCCGCTTTTCAGATGTGCCTCGCCCACGCGGTGACGGTGCCTGAGAGATTCAAGGGAGGGACTTGCTCCTTCGGCGTCCCAGCAGGGCTGCTGGGAACTCTCCCGCGCGGATTCAAGCGGCCGGTATGCAGTTGGCGGGCTCATCATTGCACGCCTCGCCGCCGCACGGCAGACCGGATCCGTGACCGGTCTGTGGCAGAACGCGCACGGCACGGTGAGGCACCGCGCATTACCTTCTCTTTACACTTGGCGGGGATGGGGATGTCCAGACCCCAAGGGGAGGACGATCACGGTGAACAGGACCACGGCGTACGCCACGACCACGGGTCTCGCGCTGCCCGGGAAGCCCGCGGGCCGATCCGTCGGACGGCGCGCGGAGCGGCCCGCGCCGGTCGTCCGCGACCTGCGCGAGCGGTCCGGCCGCAGCCCACGCGCCCTGCACTTCGGCCGCCACGACCTGGCCGTGGTCACGGGCCTGCCCGGCAGCGGCAAGTCGACCCTGATGGATCGGACGGTCCAGGGCGTGGGAGCCGTCAGGATCGACTCCCAGGACACCCGGGACCGCTGGGAGGCCCGGATCCCGCGCTTCCTCCCGTACGCGCTCTACCGCCCCCTCGTCCGCCTCGCCCACTACGCCGCGCTGCGCCGCGCCCTGCGCACCGGCGAGGGCGTCGTGGTGCACGACTGCGGCACCCAGTCCTGGGTGCGCGGCTGGCTGGCCCGCGAGGCCCGCCGCCGCGGCGGCACACTGCACCTGATCCTGCTCGACGTCCCGCCCGCCACGGCCCGCGACGGCCAGCGCGACCGCGGCCGGGGCGTCTCCCGTTACGCCTTCCTGCGCCACCGCAGGGCCGCCGCCCGGCTGCTGCGCGCGGTGGAGCGGGGCGAGCCGCCCGCGGGCTGCGGTTCGGCGGTGCTGCTCGACCGGGACGCCGCGGACGTGCTGCACCGGATCGGCTTCGCAGGGTGAGGGCCTGTCACCGGTACCCGTTAGCCTTTCCAGCCACAGCAGTGTTTTCCAGCAGGCGGTAGGCAGATGGACTTCCCGGCGGACTTCCCAGCGGATTTTCCGGCACAGGCACACCCCCACCCGCACGGCGGATGGCCAGGCAACGAACTGGAGGAGGTGCTCTCCGCCTCCCTCGGCGTGCCGTCGGCAGGCGGCCGGATCGTCGAGGTCCTGGGCCGCAGCTTCTTCTGGATCCCGCTGCCGGAGGGCGGCGGCCCGGACAGCGGCCCCCTCGACCTGCCGACGGTGGACATCGAGGGCCAGGCGTACGTCCCGGTCTTCAGCTCCGAGGAACAGTTCCGCCAGGTCGTCGGCGCCCACCTGGCGTACACCGTCGCGCCCGCCGTGGAGTTCGCCCGCGGCCTGCCCCCGCAGGTCGGCATCGCCGTCAACGCGGGCGGGGTGGTCGGCCTCCCGCTCCCGCCGGAAGCGGTGGCCGAACTGTGCCGCGCGGACCGCACCGCGCTGGACGGCCCGACGAGCGGCGGCCGGGTCCGGCTGTTCGAGCCGGACTGGCAGGACGACCCGGTCGACTTCCTGTCCGCCGCCTCCGCCGAGTTCGCGGCGACCGGCGTGATCCGCACGGCCCGCCGCTGCCTCGCGGCCGTCGAGACGGCGGACCCGGTGCTGTTCGTCGGCGTCGAACTCGCCCAGTGGGAGGGCGATCTGCGGGAACTGCCGCTGGCCGCCCTGGGCCGGGCGCTGGCGCAGGTCCCGGTGCGGTGGCCGGTCAACCTGGTCCTGCTGGACGTCGCCGAGGACCCGGTGGGCGACTGGCTCAGGGGCCATGTGCGGCCCTTCTACCAGCACGGCCAGTAGGCAGCGCCGCGCCGGCCGGGCGGGGACGGCCGCCGGCGGGCCGCGTCGCCCGCGAACAAGGAGCCCCGGGCCACCGGACGCTTAAGCTGTCTCCCGAACGCGGGGTAGTCGAAGAAGAGGCGGTAAGTCAGGTGAGCGCGAGCCTCAGCGGCAGCGTCGAGCACACGCTGCGCCAGGTCACGCCCGGGCGTTACGACGCCTACGAGGCGCTCCTGCGCGCGCTCGCGACCCCCGGTTCCGGCCAGGTCTGGATGCTCCTGTGGCACGGTCAGGCGGGCTCCCCCGACGCCCAGTACGGAACCATGGAGGTCGACGGCTACGGCTACGCCCCGTGCGTCACCTCCGCCCAGGAGCTGTCCGCAAGTGGCTGGAACCGCTCGTACGAGGTGGTCGACGGGCTCGACGCGGCCCGCACCCTCTACCCGGACCACTACGGCATCTGGCTCAACCCGCACGCCCCGGGCGGCGGTGTCGGCATCCCCTGGCTCGATCTGCGCCGCATCGCCACGGGCCTGGACCGTCAGCCGGCCGGCCCGCTGAGGCTGTCGGAACCCGGCATCGAGATCCCGCAGTTCTACGCCCTGCTGGCGCAGAACGCCCACCGCACCCCGGTGGTCCGCTCGCTGCGCCGCGCCTGGGTGCAGCCGGCCCTCGGCGCGCCCTACCTGGCCATCGGGCTGGACGTGTACGACACTTCGCCGCCCGCGGTGGACTCGGTGCGGGCGATGATGCAGCAGTCGATCGGCGCGGTACCGGACGGGCTGCCGGTGTCGACCGTGGCGATGACCGACGAGCACGATCCGGTCGTCATGTGGATGCGGGCCGGCGCCCGCCCCTTCTACGACCGTGAGGCGCACGCCGCCCCGCCGCAGGCCCCCGCGGGCGGGTACGGCTATCCGCCGCTCCAGGGCCGGTACTGACCGGTTACCGCCGCTCGGCGGACGCGACCGGCGGCGGACCTGAGCCGGTGACGGACAGTATGCACGAGGATCGCTGACAAGACGTCAATAAGAGATCTTCGCGTGTAGAGCGGACCGGAAAGACAACAGCTGTCCGTTTAGTGCAACTTCTCCTCGTCCGACCCCCGTTACCCACTGTCCGGATAACGGAACCTTGCAGACAGCATCACGTTTGCGCATCCTTTCGCCGCCAAGTCTGGCAACAGATCGCCGATGCGTTGAAGACTCCGGCACCAAGGGGCCTGCCGCCCCTATGTGTACGACGGACTGAATCATGCCGCCACCGCGGCAAGTGCGGCCCGGCTACCGCCGGTTGAGAGGGGTCCCTGCCAGATGACGGCACCATTGCACGAGCCGACCGCGGAAGCGGCCCCTAGTGCGGCCGAGGAAGCGGCGGTTGTCAGCGCTGACGCGAAGGCCGTACAGGGACGCTCTTTGGGGCGGATCGCCTGGGAACGCCTGAAGCGGGACAAGCTCGCCCTGACGGGTGGCATCGTTGTCCTCGCGCTCATCGTGATCGCCCTGCTCGCGCCCGTGATCTCGAATCTCGTCGGGCAGGACCCCGACGTCTACCACGAGAACCTGATCGACCCTCTGTTCGGCACGCCCACCGGTTCGTTGGGCGGCATCAGCGGGGACCACCTGCTGGGCGTCGAGCCGGTCAACGGCCGCGACATCTTCGCCCGCATCCTCTACGGCGCCCGGATCTCGCTGCTGGTCGGCTTCCTGTCGGCGGTCGTGGCCGTGATCCTCGGTACCGTCCTGGGCATCCTCGCGGGCTTCTTCGGCGGCTGGGTCGACTCCGTCATCAGCCGGGTCATGGACGGCCTGCTGGCCTTCCCGCAGCTGCTGTTCATCATCGCCCTCGTCTCCGTCATGCCGAACAACATGCTGGGGCTGACCGGCACGAGCGTGCGCGTGTTCGTGATGATCCTGGTCATCGGCTTCTTCGGCTGGCCCTACATCGGACGCGTGGTGCGCGGCCAGACGCTGTCCCTGCGCGAGCGGGAGTACGTCGAGGCCGCCCGATCGCTGGGCGCCGGGCGGCTGTACATCCTCTTCAAGGAGCTGCTGCCCAACCTTGTCGCGCCCATCATCGTGTACACGACGATGATGATCCCCACCAACATCCTCACCGAGGCGGCACTCAGCTTCCTGGGCGTGGGCGTCAAGCCGCCCACGGCTTCCTGGGGGCAGATGCTTTCGAGCGCGATCGACTACTACGACTCGGACCCCATGTACATGGTGGTTCCGGGTGTGGCGATCTTCATCACCGTTCTTGCCTTCAACCTCTTCGGCGACGGCGTGCGTGACGCGCTGGACCCGAAGGGCTCCCGCTGAACTGCCGTACCCCAAGCGACCCGTGGCTCCAACACGGGATCTCTCATCAAATCCGGAGGATCCGAGATCGTGACTACCCAACGCGCCTCAGGGCGGCGCAAGCAGGCACTGGCCGCCGTCGCCGCGGTCGCCGCGCTGCTGACCACGGCGGCGTGCGGCGGCGGCAGCGGTGACAAAGGCTCGAAGGACGGCGCCGCGGGCTTCGACGCCGCGAACAACAAGATCGCCCAGGCTTCCCTGGCCAAGAAGGGCGGCACGCTGAAGTTCGGTGCCGCCCAGGACGCCGACTCCTGGGACACCACCCGCGGCTACTACGGCTTCATGTGGGACTTCTCCCGCTACTACAGCCGCCAGCTCGTCACGAACGCGCCGGCCGCGGGCAAGGAAGGCGCCAAGCTGGCCCCGGACCTCGCCACCGGTCTCGCCAAGATCAGCGATGACGGCAAGACCTACACCTACACCCTGCGCGACGGCAGCACGTGGGAAGACGGCAAGCCGATCACCTCGAAGGACGTCAAGTACGGCATCGAGCGCGTGTGGGCACAGGACGTGCTCTCCGGCGGCCCGACGTACCTTCAGGAGGTGCTCGACCCCAAGGGTGAGTACAAGGGTCCCTACAAGGACAAGTCCGCGGACAAGCTGGGCCTGAAGGCGATAGACACCCCGGACGACAAGACCATCGTCTTCCACCTGCCGAAGGCCAACTCGGACTTCGAGGAGATGCTGGCCCTGACGTCGGCCTCCCCGGTCCGCCAGGACAAGGACACCAAGTCCAAGTACGCGCTGCACCCGTTCTCCTCGGGCCCGTACAAGTTCGCGTCCTACAACCCCGGCAAGGACCTCACCCTGGTCCGCAACACCGAGTGGAAGCAGGCGGCGGACCCGATCCGCAAGGCGTACCCGGACAAGATCACGGTTCAGTTCTTCTCCAACGCCAACGACCTCGACCAGCGCCTGATCAGCGGTGACCTGGATCTGGACCTGAACCAGACCGGCATGTCGCCGCAGGGTCGCACCGAGGCCCTGAAGCAGCACAAGGAGAACCTGGACAACCCGGTCTCCGGCTACATCCGCTACGCGGTCTTCCCGCAGAGCGTGAAGCCGTTCGACAACATCCACTGCCGCATGGCCGTCATCTACGGCGCCGACCACGTGTCGCTCCAGACCGCCCGTGGCGGCCCGGTCGCCGGTGGCGACATCGGCACCAACATGCTGCCTCCGTCGGTGGCCGGCGCCGAGGGCCAGAAGTACGACCCGTACGGCCTGTCCGGTGCCAACAAGACCGGCAACGCCGCCAAGGCCAAGGAAGAGCTGAAGGCCTGCGGCAAGCCGAACGGCTTCAAGACCACGATGGCCGTCCGCAACAACAAGCCGGTCGAGGTGGCCACCGCCCAGTCGCTCCAGGCGTCGCTGAAGAAGATCGGCATCGACGTCGAGATCGACCAGTTCGACGGCTCGCAGACCACCGGCATCATCGGCAGCCCCTCGAACGTGCAGAAGAAGGGCTACGGCATCATCATCATGGGCTGGGGCCCGGACTTCCCGTCCGTGCAGGGCTTCGGTCTGCCGCTGTGGGACAGCAGCTACATCCACGAGAGCGGCAACAACAACTACGCCCTGATCGACGACAAGTCCATCGACGGTCTGTTCGACCAGTACACGACCACGCTGGACGAGGCGGGCAAGACCCAGATCGCCACGCAGATCAACCACAAGGTCATGGAGGGCGCCTACTACCTGCCCTTCACCTTCGAGAAGTTCATCAACTGGCGCTCCAGCAACCTGGCGAACGTCTACACCACCGACGGCTACAGCGGTATGTACGACTTCGTCAACCTCAGTCTGAAGAACCCGAAGTAACCCGGCACACCCGCCGAACGGCACGAAAGGCAGGTGAAGGCCGGCGACGCGTGATCGCGGGACGCCCGGGACACCTCCCCGCTCATGAGGCGGTGGGGGCCCCGGGTGGCCCGCGGCCCGCGGCGGGCCGAGAGCTGTGCTCGCTTACCTCATCAGGCGGTTGTTCGCCGCCGCAGTGATGCTCGTGGTCATCATCATGGTGGTCTTCGGCATCTTCTTCCTCGTCCCCAAGTGGGCGGGCGTCGACATCGCCACGAGTTTCGTGGGCAAGCAGGCCGACCCAGCGGCCGTCGAGGCCGTGCGGGTGAAGCTGGGCCTGAACGACCCGATCTACTCCCAGGTCTGGGAGTTCTTCAAGGGCATCTTCGCGGGCCGTACCTACGCGGCCGGCGGCGATGTCACCCACTGCGCCGCGCCGTGCTTCGGCTACTCCTTCCGCAGCGAGCAGGCCATCTGGCCGGTGCTCACCGACCGCTTCCCGGTGACCCTGGAACTCGCGCTCGGTGCCGCCGTGCTGTGGCTGGTCTTCGGTGTCTCGGCGGGTGTGCTCTCCGCGCTCAAGCGGGGCAGCGTCTGGGACCGCGGCGCGATGGTCGTCGCGCTGACCGGCGTCTCGCTGCCCATCTACTTCACCGGCATGCTCGTCCTGTCGATCTTCACCTACGGGCTCCACTGGATCGACGCGCAGTACGTGTCGCTCTCGGACAGCTTCACCGGCTGGTTCGGCGGGATGATCCTGCCCTGGATCAGCCTCGCGTTCCTCTACGCGGCGATGTACGCCCGTATCACCCGGGCCACCATGATGGAGGTCCTCGGCGAGGACTACATCCGTACGGCCCGCGCCAAGGGCCTGCGGGAGCAGACCGTCATCGGCAAGCACGCCATGCGCTCCACGATGACGCCCATCCTGACCATGCTCGGCATGGACCTCGGAGCCCTCATCGGCGGCGCGATCCTCACCGAGACCACGTTCAACCTGCCCGGCCTCGGCCAGGCCGTGCTGAACGCGATCAAGAACCAGGACCTGCCCGTCATCCTGGGCGTCGTCCTGATCACCTCGCTCGCCGTGCTCATCGCCAACCTGGTCGTGGACATCCTCTACGCCGTGATCGACCCCCGAGTGAGGCTCGCATGACCGAACTCAGCAAGACCGGAGCGGCCGTGGGCGAGCCCACCAGCGACTCGCCCGCGCCGACCGCCTTCCTCGAAGTACGCGACCTGAAGGTGCACTTCCCGACCGACGACGGCCTGGTCAAGTCGGTCGACGGACTCAGCTTCAAGCTGGAGAAGGGCAAGACCCTCGGCATCGTGGGCGAGTCCGGCTCCGGCAAGTCGGTGACCTCGCTCGGCATCATGGGCCTGCACACCGCCGGTCAGTACGGCAAGCGCAAGGCGCAGATCTCCGGCGAGATCTGGCTGGACGGCACCGAACTGCTCTCCGCCGACCCCGACCACGTCCGCAAGCTGCGCGGCCGGCAGATGTCGATGATCTTCCAGGATCCGCTGTCCGCGCTGCACCCGTACTACACGATCGGCCAGCAGATCGTGGAGGCGTACCGGATCCATCACAGCGTCGACAAGAAGACCGCCAAGCGGCGTGCGGTCGAGATGCTCGACCGGGTGGGCATCCCGCAGCCGGACAAGCGGGTCGACAGCTACCCGCACGAGTTCTCCGGCGGTATGCGCCAGCGCGCGATGATCGCGATGTCGCTGGTCAACAACCCCGAACTGCTGATCGCGGACGAGCCGACCACCGCCCTCGACGTGACCGTCCAGGCGCAGATCCTCGACCTGATCCGCGACCTCCAGAAGGAGTTCGGCTCCGCGGTCGTCATCATCACCCACGACCTGGGCGTCGTCGCCGAACTGGCCGACGACATCCTGGTGATGTACGGCGGTCGCTGCGTGGAGCGCGGACCGGCCGAGAAGGTGTTCTACGAGCCCCGCCACCCCTACACCTGGGGCCTGCTGGGTTCGATGCCGCGGCTCGACCGCGAGCAGCAGGAGCGCCTGGTCCCGGTCAAGGGCTCCCCGCCCTCCCTGATCAACGTCCCGTCCGGCTGCGCCTTCAACCCGCGCTGCCCGTACGCCGACCTCCCGAAGGACAACGTCACCCGCACGGTCCGCCCCGAGCTGACCGAGATCGGCAGCCGGCACTGGGCCGCCTGCCATCTGTCGCAGGAGCAGCGGGAGCGGATCTGGACCGAAGAGATTGCGCCGAAGCTGTGAGTGAGAACGCAGAGGACAACGCAGTGGGCATCCCTGCACAGAGCGACGGCGCCGCGGGGACGGCGACCCTGAACAAGGGCGCCGCTCCCGGCGAGGTCCTGCTGAAGGTGACCGGGCTCCAGAAGCACTTCCCGATCCGCAAGGGCCTGCTCCAGCGGCAGGTCGGCGCGGTGCGCGCGGTCGACGGCATCGACTTCGAGGTGCGGTCCGGCGAAACCCTCGGCGTGGTCGGCGAGTCGGGCTGCGGCAAGTCGACGATGGGCCGGCTGATCACCCGGCTGCTCGAACCGACCGCGGGCACGGTGGAGTTCGAGGGCAAGGACATCACGCACCTCGGTGTCGGCGGGATGCGCCCGCTGCGCCGCGACGTGCAGATGATCTTCCAGGACCCGTACTCGTCGCTGAACCCGCGGCACACCATCGGCACCATCGTCGGCGCTCCCTTCCGGCTCCAGGGTGTGACGCCCGAGGGTGGCGTCAAGAAGGAAGTGCAGCGGCTGCTGTCGGTCGTGGGTCTCAACCCCGAGCACTACAACCGCTATCCGCACGAGTTCTCCGGCGGTCAGCGCCAGCGCATCGGCATCGCCCGCGCGCTCGCGCTCAACCCGAAGCTGGTCGTGGCGGACGAGCCGGTGTCGGCCCTCGACGTGTCGATCCAGGCGCAGGTCGTCAACCTCCTCGACGACCTCCAGCAGGAGCTGGGCCTGACGTACGTGATCATCGCGCACGACCTCTCCGTCGTCCGGCACGTCTCGGACCGGATCGCCGTGATGTACCTCGGCAAGATCGTGGAGCTGGCCGACCGCGAGTCGCTGTACAAGGCGCCGATGCACCCGTACACCAAGGCGCTGATGTCGGCGGTCCCGATCCCGGACCCGAGGCGGAAGAACGCCAAGAGCGAGCGCATCCTGCTGAAGGGCGACGTCCCCTCGCCGATCGCGCCGCCGAGCGGCTGCCGTTTCCACACCCGCTGCTGGAAGGCGACGGAGATCTGCCGGACGACCGAGCCGCAGCTCCTGGAGTTGCAGCCCGGCCAGCGGGTGGCCTGCCACCACCCGGAGAACTTCGCCGACCAGGCGCCGCAGGACACGGTCCTGCTGTCCGCCGCGAAGGAGGCCGGGGAACTGGTTCCGGACGCCGTCCTTGAGGAGTCGGCGGAGACGTCGGCCGCGGTGGCGGCGGCGGTCTCGGCCGACGGCGCGGCGCCGGCCGCCGAGCCGACCGCAGAGCCGATCGCCGAGCCGACCGCCGAGCCGGTCGGCGGGAACGCGGCGGAGGCCGCTGAGACGCCCGCGGACGAGACCGCGGCGGCTGCCGGAGCGGCAGCGGACACCGCGAAGCCCGCGGCGGAGACCGCCGCGGACGCTTCCGCGTCCGACGACGTGGCCCAGGACGTGGCCCAGGACGCCGCCACCGAAGCCTCCGACGAGGGCGCGGCGGACGGCACGCCGAGGCCGAAGGACTCCTAGCGGAGGCGGCGGGCGAGGCCGTCCACGGCTGCGAACGGGAGAGTGCGCGGGGCGCGCTCTCCCGTTCTGTCTGTATGGGGACGGGCCGATCGCCTTGCTTTGCAAGGCACATGCCGTCCTCTAGGTGAGAATGACAGGGTGTTCCAGCAATTCTTCACCCCTTCCGTCCAGCACGCCATCGATGTCGCCGGCATCTTCGTCTTCGCGATCTCCGGTGCGCTGCTGGCCGTCCGCAAGAACTTCGACGTCTTCGGCATCGCCGTGCTCGCCGAGGTCACCGCGCTGGGCGGCGGACTGTTCCGTGACGTGGTCATCGGAGCGGTGCCGCCGGCCGCCTTCACCGACCTGGGCTACTTCACCACCCCGCTGCTCGCCGCCCTGCTGGTCGTCTTCCTGCACCCCCAGGTGGAACGCATCCAGGTCGCGGTCAACGTCTTCGACGCGGCGGGCCTCGGCCTGTTCTGCGTGGCCGGGACGACGAAGGCGTACGCCTACGGGCTCGGCCTGACCGCGTCCGCGGCCCTGGGCGTCGCCACCGCGGTCGGCGGCGGCGTGCTGCGCGACGTACTCGCCAACGAGGTCCCCTCCCTGCTGCGCTGGGACCGCGATCTGTACGCGGTCCCGGCGATCGTCGGTGCCGCCCTGGTGGCGCTGTGTCTGCACTACGCCGCCCTGACGCCGCTCACCAGTGGCCTCGCGGCCGTCACCGCCTTCGTCCTACGCCTGCTCGCGATGCGTTTTCACTGGCGAGCGCCGCGTGCGTGGAACCGGCGGTCGACGGTGGCGGAGGAGTAGTGCCGCCGCCGACGCGGTGCCGGCCCATCTGCACCGTCAGCCAGCGGAACGCCTCCGGCACCTGGGGCCGCCACAGCGCCATGGTGTGGCCGCCCGCACTGCGCGGCAGATACACCACGTGCACGGTCGTCGGAGCCTTGGCCACCGCTTCGAGGGCCACGCCCGCCTGGTAGCCGTCGCCGGACTCGCCGGAGAGGTAGAGCGCGATCCGCGGCGGCACCGGGGCCTGCTTCAGCAGCAGGTAGGGGTTGTTCTCGGCGCGTACGGTCGGGTTCTGGGAGGCCAGCGAATTCCGTTCACCGATCGGGTCGTTGTAGCCGGAGAGACTCACCGCGGCCCGGTAGCGGTCGGGGTGGGCCACGGCCAGCTTCACCGCGCAGTGGGCGCCCGCCGAGTACCCGGCGACCGCCCAGCCCGACGGCTCGGTCTCGGCGCGGAAGTTGTCCATGACCATCCTGGGCACGTCGAGGCTCAGCCAACTGTCGGCGTTCACCGTGCCCGGGATGTTCGCGCAGCCCGTGTCCACCCCGGCCAGCAGGTTGGTGCGCGGCGCCACCAGGATGAACGGCGCGACCTGGCCGCTCTCCATCAGCGGCAGCAACTGCTCGTGCGCCTTCATCGAGCCGAACCACGCCTTCGCCGAGCCGGGGTAGCCCGGCAGCAGCTCCACCACGGGGAACTTCCGGTTCCGGTAGGCGGGTTGGCCGTACTGGGGCGGCAGCCAGACGTAGACCTCGGCGTTCACTCCGGACACCCGGCCCCTGAGCTGGGTGACCCGCACCCCGCCGGCCGCGTGCATGCCGGGTCCGTCGGCCGCCTGGAACGTCTGCTTCACCCGGGGCAGCCGCGCCAGCGCTATTCCACCGGTGCCGTCCCGGCCGAGGTCCGCGGCCTGCTGCACGTGGTTGCCGGTGCCGAACAGGTCGGCCCAGTTGTCGTACAGGTTGTTGGAGTTGTTGACCAGGACGAAGACCAGGGTCACGGCGGTGCCCTGGGCGAACAGCAGCATCAGCACCCGGGCGGCGACGCGCAGGGCCTTGGGCCCCCGCATCCGCGACCACAGGGCGAGCGGCAGGATGAGGGCGACGACACTCAGCACGAGGGTCGTGTAGAGGAACGCAGTCCCGGTGAGGCTCATGTCCCGATAGAGGGGGGAGCGGGCCCGCGGGTTTCGGGCGTGTCCGGACACTTACCGAGATATTGCCGGAACCTCACTCAGCGAGCCGATCGTCGGTTGATCGGATTTCCTCGATCGGATCACCCCGGATGGATTTCCTCGATCGGATCACCCTGTTCGAGTCGCTCCGGATCGGATCTGCGGCTAGGTGCTCCTTCAAAAGCTACCGCTTAGTAGTTTTATGTTCTAAGGTTCGGGTATGCGAGACGTGACCACCCCTTCCGACCGCCGGGCCGTGTCCGACGGCAGTGAGTTCGACCGTGACACGGCCGTCACTCGGCGCACGCCCGGCGTCTACGACATCGGCCTCTCGGCGGGCTGGACGATCGCCGGCGCGGTCAACGGCGGCTATCTGCTGGCCGTCCTCGGCCGTGCCCTCGCGGACACCCTTCCGCATCCGGACCCCTTCACGATCTCCGCGCACTACCTGACCGCGTCCCGGCCCGGTCCGGCCGTCGTCCGCACCGAGACCGTGCGCACCGGCCGTACCCTCTCCACCGGCCAGGCATCCCTCTTCCAATGCGACGACCGCGGCGACGAGGTCGAACGCATCCGCGTCCTCGCCTCCTACGGCGATCTCGACGCGCTCCCGGACGACGTCCGTACCGCCGCGACGCCGCCTCCGATGCCGCCCATGGACCAGTGCCTCGGCCCCGAGGACGGCCCGGCCGCCGGCGGGAGCGCGGGGCCGGCCATCACCGACCGGCTCATGCTGAGGCTCGACCCGGCCACGGTCGGCTGGGCGGTGGGCGCGCCCTCTGGAAAGGGGGAGATGCGCTCCTGGTTCGCCCTCGCGGACGGCAGGGACGCCGACCCGCTCTCGCTGCTGCTCGCGGTGGACGCCCTGCCGCCCACCGCCTTCGAACTCGGCCTCTCGGGCTGGGTCCCCACGGTCGAGCTGACCGTGCATGTGCGCCACCGTCCGGCGCCGGGCCCGCTGCGGGTGTCGATCACCACACGCAATCTGGCGGGCGGCTTCCTGGAGGAGGACGCCGAGGTCTGGGACGGCGCGGACCGGCTGGTGGCCCAGTCCCGGCAGTTGGCCCGGGTCAGGCTCGGCTGATCCGGGCCCGATCGGGTCCGACCCGGATGGATCGGGCCCGATCGAGGCCGATCCGGGTTGGCCTGAGCCTGTGTTCCGGTTGATCGGGGCACGGTTGAGCCCGGCCGGGGCCGGGCCGGGGCTCGGCTGGGGTGTGTCCCGGCCGGGCCGGGGCTCGGCTGGGGTGTGTCCTGGCCGGGCCGGGGTCCGGCTCAGTCCCGCCAGTGCCGGCAGCCCAGGCTGATCAGCCGGAGTCGGCGGACCGCGACCTGTGTGACGCGTTCGCGCTCCGCCTCCGACGCGTCCGGCTCCTCCTGGGCCTCCTGGGCCTCCTGGGCTTCCTGGGCTTCCTGGGCTTCCAGGCCCTCCAGGAACAGCGAGGCGGTGGCGATCATCTGGTCGACGTAGAGATGGGCCAGCATCAGCAGGTCGTCGTCGTCCCAGTCCGCTGTCTCCGGGTCCTTGGCCAGTTCGGTCCGCACCTCCGCGGCGAACAGCGCCAACTGGTCCCGGATCGCCGTGCGCACCGACTGCACCCCGCCGTGCCGCTCGCGGGCGATGAAGCGGATGTGTGCGGGGTGTGCCCGCACGTGGTGTTCGATCAACTGCACGGCGCGCGCGATGCGTTCGTCGCTGCCTCCGGCCGCGGACACCGTCGGGCCCACCATCGGGTGCAGGCTGCCGAGGGCCTCGTCGACCAGCGCCACCCCGAGGTCCGCGGTCGAGTGGAAGTGCCGGTAGAAGGCGGTCGGGGCGACTCCGACGACCCGGGCGACCTCCCGCAGGCCCAGGCTGCTCAGGCTCTGTTCCTCCAGCAGTTCCAGCGCCGCGTCCAGGAACGCCTGCCGGGTCTTCTGCTTCTGGGCCTGGCGGACGCCGACGGTGTGACTCATGTCATCCAGTTAACAGATGTTCTCCGGAATTGGGAAGCGGGTACTGGCCCTAGACTCCATAGTCAGTGAACAAGTGTTACTACATTCGTTCACCGATGTTGTCGCACGCGAGTTCTTCCGGAGGGGAACGCATCCCATGCTGTTCATCGTCGCCGCACTCCTGCTGCTGGGCGTCGTGATGGGCACCGTCGCCCACGCGCCGCTGCACCTCACCGCCGCCGCGGCCGTCGTCGTCGCCGTCTGGCTCGGAGTCTTCGCGCTCCGCGAGCGCCACGCCCGCCGCCACGCGCCCTCGGCCGACTGACCCCGGCGCCCGGCGCACGGCGCCACGCTCCCCGACCGACACCATCGTTCCTGCCCGCCGTCCCTGCCCGTCGCCCGTCGCCCGCGGCGCGCCGCCGACCCCGACCCCCGGGAGCTGACCACCCATGCACCTCACCGCACCGGCCATCCGCCGCCCCGGCACGCGCGACGCCGACGGCATGGCCGTCGCGTCCTTCATCCTCGGCCTGCTCGGCCTTCTCGTCCTCAACCTCGTGCTCGGCCCCATGGCCGTCGTGCTGGCCGGTGTCGCCCTGTGGCGCGGCACCGCCCGCCGGGGCCGCGCCGTGCTCGGCCTCACGCTGGGCATCGCCGACCTGCTGGTCCTGCTCGCGTTCGTACAAGCGGACAGCACGGTGTCCTGGAGCTTCTGAGCCCCGCGGCTTCGGCGGCCCTGCCTCGGGTCTCCGCGGTCCTTAAATCGCCGGCCGGTCGATGCCAGCACCCCCTGAGTCCGCCCGGAAGGGCCCCGTAGAATCGGCCTCACCATGGCTTACCTCGACCACGCCGCGACCACTCCGATGCTGCCGCAGGCGGCGGAGGCACTCACCGCCCACCTGAGCGTCACCGGCAACGCCTCCTCGCTGCACGCCTCCGGCCGAAAGGCCCGCCGTACGGTCGAGGAGTCCCGCGAGTCCCTCGCGGACGCGCTGGGCGCCCGTCCGAGCGAGGTCGTCTTCACCGCCGGCGGCACCGAGGCCGACAACCTCGCCGTCAAGGGCCTGTACTGGGCGCGCAACGCCACCGACCCGCGTCGCACCCGCGTGCTGTCCAGCCCCGTCGAGCACCACGCGGTCCTCGACGCCGTCCACTGGCTCGGCGAACACGAGGGCGCCACCGTCGAATACCTCCCCGTCGACCGGTACGGCCGGGTCCATCCGCAGGCCCTGCGCGAGGCCATCGCCCGCAACCCCGACGATGTCGCCCTGGCCACGGTCATGTGGGCCAACAACGAGATCGGCACCGTCCTGCCGGTCCGTGAACTGGCCGAAGTGGCCGGGGAGTTCGGTGTCCCGCTGCATGCCGACGCGGTGCAGGCGTTCGGGCAGGTCCCGGTCGACTTCGCCGCCTCCGGGCTCGCCGCGATGACCGTGTCCGGCCACAAGATCGGCGGCCCGTACGGCGTCGGAGCGCTGCTCCTCGGCCGCGAACACACCCCCGTACCCGTCCTGCACGGCGGCGGCCAGGAACGGCACGTCCGGTCCGGCACCCTGGACGTCCCGGCCATCGCCTCCTTCGCGGTCGCCGGGCGGCTGGCGGCCGGTCAGCGCGAGTGGTTCGCCCGTGAGATCGGCGCCCTGCGCGACGAACTCGTCGCGGCCGTCCGCTCGGCGGTGCCGGACGCGATCCTCGGCGGCGACCCCGTGGACCGGCTGCCGGCCAACGCCCACTTCACCTTCCCCGGCTGCGAGGGCGACTCCCTGCTGCTCCTGCTGGACGCCCAGGGCATCGAGTGCTCCACCGGCTCCGCCTGCACCGCGGGCGTCGCCCAGCCCAGCCACGTGCTGCTCGCCACCGGCACCGACCCGGACCTGGCCCGCGGCACCCTGCGCTTCTCCCTGGGCCACACCTCGACCCAGGCCGACGTGGACGCGGTCGCCAAGGCCATCGGCCCGGCGGTCGAGCGCGCCCGCGCCGCCGGCCTGGTCTAGGGCCCTTCGCCCCGCTGACAGACCCGCGGCACGGGCGACAGCGGCGGCACGGGCACCGTCGCGCCGCCGTCCGACCCCGCCGGCCACCCCTTCCACCTGTGCCGCGGGGATGGTCCGGGGCGG
The DNA here is from genome assembly GCF_042268025.1 of Streptomyces sp. NPDC056161. Classification (NCBI taxonomy): domain Bacteria; kingdom Bacillati; phylum Actinomycetota; class Actinomycetes; order Kitasatosporales; family Streptomycetaceae; genus Streptomyces; species Streptomyces sp. NPDC056161. Next base: position 37,134 of record NZ_JBHJUV010000031.1, on the reverse strand, counting down.
CCGGGCGGCCGAGGAACGACTGGTCGTCGCTGCTCGCGGACCGAGGCGACGGGTCCGGTGGCTCCGAGCCCGGTGGCCCCGAGCCCGGTGGCTCGGACCATCTCCCCTCGGACCTGCGCGTGCGGGGCCTACCCGTGCGGGACCTGCGCGTGCGGGATCTGCGCGTGCGGGACCTACCCGTGCAGGATCTGCGCGGGGCGCACCGCGCCGACCGGTCTGCCGTGTCCGAGGACAGGGGCGGTCGCCAGTTCCGCGAGGGTCTCGTCGGCGGCCGTGTCGACCCCGAGCCGGCGCAGTGCGGCGATCATCACGACGGGCCGCGCCCGCGGGGAACCGTCGGCGATCTTCAGGGCGACGGACGAGCCGTCGGGGAGCGCCAGGGCGTAGACCCCCTCCGCGCCGTCCTTGGCGACCGATCCGGGCAGCGCGCGCAGGAGCCGGGTCACGTCCCGGCCGGTTCCGCCCACGTATGCGGCGTGCTCCCGCATCGCCCCGGCGACCCGCCGCTCCGCGGAACCGGCCGGACCCGTCGCCACTCTGGCGAAGGCACGCGCCAAGCCCTGGTAGCCGATGGCGAACAGCGGTGCGCCGCAGCCGTCCACACCGGTCGCGGCGATCTTCTCCCCGGCCAGGTCCTCGACGGTCTCGTGCAGCGCGCGTTGCAGGGGGTGGCGCGGATCCAGGTACGTCTGCGGGTCCCACCCGTTGGCCACGCAGGTGGCGAGCATCGCGGCGTGTTTGCCGGAGCAGTTCATCGTCAGCGGGGTGGGCTCGCCGCCGTCCGCGAGGTGGGCGCGCAGCGCGGCTTCCCCGATGGGCAGCCCGGCCGTGCACCGCAGGGCACCGGTGTCGAGCCCGACGCCCGCGAGGATCCTGCGTACGCCGTCGAGGTGGAAGGCTTCGCCGGAGTGGCTGGCGCAGGCCAGTGCCAGCAGTTCGCCGTCCAGGTCGAGGCCGGCGCGCAGCATGCCGAGCGCCTGGAGCGGCTTGTTGGCCGATCTGGGGAACATCGGGCGGTCGGGTTCACCGACACTCAGCACGGTCTGCCCCTGCGGGCCCGCCGCGTGGACCGTTCCGTGGTGCACCGACTCCAGGAAGTCACCGCGCCAGACCTCCGCCACCACTTCGTGCACAGCGCGCTCCTTTCTGCCCAGCCGTCTCTCCGCCAGGTCGTGTCCGCCGAGTTGTACCTCTGTCCGGTCGTGCCTCTGTCCGGTCGTGCCAATGTCTGGTCGTGCCTTTGTCCGGTCGTCTCCCGCCGCACCGCCGAGCGCCCTCGAGGCCGGTCCCGCGCGGTCGGGTTCGGCGCCGCTCTCATGCGGTCGGGGTCGGCGAAGGCGTCTTTTTCAGGACGGCCGACGCCTCGCGCACCAGCTTCATGTACCGGTCCCAGTCCCAGTACCGGCCCGGATCCGTGTGGTCCGTACCGGGCACCTGCGAGTGCCCGATCACATGCGTCCGGTCGACCGGTATCCCGTACCGCCCGCATATCGCCGCCGTCAGCCGCGCGGAAGCCGCGTACATCTCGTCCGTGAGGGAGGAGGGGTCCTCCACGAACCCCTCGTGCTCGATGCCGACGCTGCGTTCGTTGTACTGCCGGTTGCCCGCATGGAACGCCACGTCCTGCTCGCGCACCAACTGCGTCACCTGACCGTCCTGGCGCACGATGTAGTGCGACGCGGCTCCGTGGCCCGGGTCCTGGAAGACCTGGACCGCGCCGCGGTAGCCGCCCTGCGTGACATGGATCACCACCCGGTCTATCCGGTAGTCGGCCGGCCGGTCCGCCTTCCGGTAGTTCGCCGTGGACGCGGCCACCCACTGCGCGCCCCGGAAGTCCACCACGCCCGCAGCCCGCGGCCGGTCCACCCCTGGTAGCCGCCACCACAGTCGGGACAACTCGTCGCGGGCCAGCGCCGCCGTGCCCACCGCCGCCGCTGCGCCGCCGATCAGCAGGGCACGCCTGCCGAGGCGACGGTCGATGTCGTTCTTTCCTGCCCCCATGTGATCGTCAACGGATACCCGCGGGCCCCGGTTCCCGCATCCCCGTACTCTGGAGGGGCTATGACTGACACCCCGCAGCGCTCCCGCCCCCTCCGCGTCCTCGCCGCCATGTCCGGCGGCGTCGATTCCGCCGTCGCCGCGGCCCGCGCGGCCGAGGCGGGCCACGACGTGACCGGCGTCCACCTCGCGCTCTCCGCGAACCCGCAGTCGTTCCGCACCGGCGCGCGCGGCTGCTGCACCATCGAGGACTCCCGTGACGCCCGCCGCGCCGCCGACGTCATCGGCATCCCGTTCTACGTCTGGGACCTCGCCGACCGCTTCCGGGAGGACGTGGTCGAGGACTTCGTCGCCGAGTACGAGGCCGGCCGCACCCCCAACCCGTGCCTGCGCTGCAACGAGAAGATCAAGTTCGCCGCGCTGCTGGACAAGGCACTGGCGCTGGGCTTCGACGCGGTGTGCACCGGCCACTACGCGAAGGTGGTGACGCACGCCGACGGCGGCCGGGAGCTGCACCGCGCCTCCGACCTCGCCAAGGACCAGTCGTACGTGCTCGGCGTGCTGGACGACCGGCAGCTGGCGCACGCGATGTTCCCGCTGGGGGACACGGTGACCACCAAGGACGAGATCCGCGCCGAGGCCGAGCGACGCGGCCTGGCCGTCGCCCGGAAGCCCGACTCGCACGACATCTGCTTCATCGCCGACGGCGACACCCAGGGCTTCCTCGCCACCCGCCTCGGCCGGGCCGAGGGCGACATCGTCGACGAGTCCGGCACCAAGGTGGGCACGCACGAGGGCGCGTACGGCTTCACCATCGGCCAGCGCAAGGGGCTGCGCATCGGCACCCCGGCGCAGGACGGCAAGCCCCGCTACGTCCTCGACATCTCCCCGGTGACCAACACCGTGACGGTCGGCCCGGCCGCCGCCCTGGACGTGACCGCGCTGACCGCGATCAAGCCCCGCTGGTGCGGCACCGCCCCGGCCGGCCCCGGCACCTACTCGGCCCAACTGCGCGCGCACGGGGACGAGACCGAGGTGACCGCGGAACTGGTGGACGGCGCCCTTCAGGTGTCGTTCGCGGCCCCGGTCCGCGGCGTCGCCCCCGGCCAGGCCGTGGTCCTGTACGACGGCACGCGCGTAGTGGGTTCGGCGACGATCGCGTCGACCACGCGCGCGAGGCCGGCGACGGTGTAGCCGGATCACGGATCGCAGGCCCCACGGATCGCACGGATCACGGATCGCGCGCCGCACGGCACACACGCCCCACGGATCGCCCGCCGCACGGCACGCACGCCGCGCGGCGAAGAACTCACTCCGGGGCGAATGGCCAGAATGATCCCAATGATGCCGATGCCCGCTACGGGACGACCCGCTACGGGACGACCCGCTACGGGACGACCCGCTACAGGGCGAAGAACTCGGCCAGTACCGGCGCCAGCACGTCCGGGTCCACCCGGTGCGTCTGGTCCTCCAGGGTGAGGAAGGTCCCCTTGGGCGCCGTGTCCGCGACCTCCGCGGCCGCCGTCCGCAGCCAGCCGGGGCTCGCCCCGCCCGCCACCGCCAGCACCGGCACGCCGATCGACGAGATCCGCTCCCGCGGCAGCAGACCGCCGCCCATCACGGCGTCGTCGTACGCCAGGGTCGGCGCGACGGCCTCCATGTCGGCCCACATCGGGGACTGCCGGGCGCCCTGGATCATCTGCTCGGCCAGCCCGGTCAGCCGCAGGAACAACTCGACCGCGTCGCCGTGCCGCCCCGCGGCCAGGGCGTCGGTGAGCCGCTCGGTGTACTCGGTGTGCTCCTTCTCCCCGCCGGGCCCGGCGAACGGCGGCTCGTACACGGCCACCTGACGGACCGGCAGCCCACTCGCCGCGGCCCGAAGTGCCAGCGCGCCGCCCGACGAGACGCCGTAGAGCGCCGCCTCGCCGCCCACCGCCTCGATCAGGGCCGCCAGGTCCTCGACCTCGCGGGCGACGGCGTACGGCGCCGTGTCGCCGCTCGCGCCGCGGCCCCGGCGGTCGTACGGGACGACGGTGAAGCGGTCCGCCAGCCGGGTGGCCAGCGGCGCCACCGTCGCACCCGTCGACATCGCGCCGCTCACGAGGACGACCGCAGGACCCCTTCCGGAGCGCTGGTACGCGATGGGCGTGCCGTCAGGCGAAATGATCTGCTTGTCCATGCCAGTGCAGACTGCCACCCGGCGGGCGCCTCATCGGTCACGACACTTCGGCGTCACGCCGTTTCGGCGGGCGACACTTCCGCCTCGTAGAAGCACAGGTGGTCCTTGATCCGGGCCACCTCGTCCTTGGGCTGCGGATAGCCCCAGACGAGGTCCGGGGCGTCCGGCAGCGACCAGTAGGACGCCGTGCCCTTGAAGGGGCAGTAGGTCTGGGTGTCGGAGGGGGTGAGGAGGTCGAGGCGCACGTCCTCGGCCGGGATGTAGTACCGCACGGGACTGCCGGTCTCGCGCAGCACCAAGGGGTGGTCGGTCTCGGCGAGCACCTGGTTCCCGTGCACCACGCGCACGTGCTGCTCGCCCTGTTCGATGGTGATGGTGTGTCCTTCGGCCATATCCGAACAGCACCCGCGGGCGCCGGGTTCTTCCCGCGTACGGTGGAGCCCATGAACATTTGCGTCTTCCTTTCCGCCGCCGACCTCGACGACCGCTACACGCGCCCCGCGCGCGACTTCGCGAGGCTGCTCGGCAAGGGCGGCCACACGCTGGTGTGGGGCGGCTCCGACGTCGGTCTGATGAAGGTGGTCGCGGACGGCGTGCAGGAGGCCGGTGGCAGGCTGCTCGGGGTCTGCGTGGAGTTCCTGGCGGCGAAGGCGCGGCCCGGCGCGGACGAGATGGTGATCGCCAAGGACCTCGGCGAGCGCAAGCGGCTGCTGCTGGAGAAGGCCGACGCGGTGGTGATCATGGTGGGCGGCACCGGGACGCTCGACGAGGCCACCGAGATCCTGGAGCTGAAGAAGCACGGACACACCGACAAGCCGGTCGTCCTGCTCAACACCGCGGGCTTCTACGACGGCCTGAAGGAGCAGTTCCGCCGGATGGAGGACGAGGGCTTCCTGCCCCGTCCCCTGAGCGACCTGGTGTTCTTCGCCGAGGAGCCGGTCGGTGCACTGGCCTACCTGGAGGAGAGCCGGGGCACGGCATGACGCGTCGCTGATGCGACCATGGCCTGCATGTCTACTCATGTGATCACCGGGGCCGGCTCCGGCATCGGCGCGGCCGTGGCGCGCCGCCTCCACGCGCGCGGGGACGATCTCGTCCTGCACGCGCGCGACGCGGGCCGTGCGAAGGACCTCGCGGCACGGTTCCCCGGGGCGCGCACGCTGGTCGGTGACCTCGCTGATCCGGACAGGCTGTCCTGGGCCTTCTCGCACCAGACGCTCCCGGACCGGGTGGACACGCTGCTGCACGTCGCGGGCGTGGTCGACCTCGGCCGGGTGGACGAGCTGACCCCCAAGTCCTGGCGGCACCAGCTCGGCGTCAACCTGCTCGCGCCTGCCGAGCTGACCCGGCACTTCCTGCCCCAGCTGCGCGCCGCCCGCGGACACGTGGTGTTCGTCAACTCCGGGGCGGGGCTGAGCGCCCACGCCGGCTGGTCCGCGTACGCCGCTTCCAAGCACGGCCTGAAGGCGCTCGCCGACGCCCTGCGCGAGGAGGAGCACGACAACGGCGTCCGGGTCACCTCCGTCTACCCCGGCCGCACCACCAGCCCCATGCAGGCCAAGGTGCACCAGCAGGAGGGCAAGGAGTACGACCCGGCCCGGTGGATCGACCCCGAGTCGGTCGCCACGGCGGTCCTGATGGCCCTGGACCTGCCGCGGGACGCGGAGGTCAACGATCTGACGGTGCGGCCGGGCCGGTGACGGCGCGGTGACCGACGTGCGGGATCCCGCCCTCGCCCGGCCCGTCCCCGGGGGCCGCCGGCGCCGGGCCCCGAGGGGTCGGGCGGTGGGTGCGCGCAGGCCCGGGTCAGGGGGCGGAGCCCCTGGGGCCCCGTACCGCATACGCTTCCGGCGTGAGTGAGAACAGCGAGTTCAGGTTCCCGGGCGCCACCGGCGTCGGGTCCATGCCCGGAACGGACGCGCGGGAGGCGGCCAAGACCGTCACCGGCAGCTTCGAGGACTTCCCGTTTCTGCCCGAGCTGCCCGCCCGCGGGCCCGGAGCCGACATGATCGGGCGGACCGCGGGCCTGCTCGTCGAGCTGTACGCGCGCGTGGAGCCCAGCGGCTGGCGGATCGGCGACCGGCCGGGCCGGGACACCAAGCGGGCGCGGTCCTGGCTCGGGGAGGACCTCGACGCGCTGGAGGAGCTGACCCAGGGCTACGAGGGCGACCTCAAGGTGCAGGCGGTCGGGCCGTGGACCCTGGCCGCCGCCCTGGAGCTGAGGAACGGCGAGGCCGCCCTCTCCGACCCCGGCGCCTGCCGCGACCTCACCGCCTCGCTCGCTGAAGGGCTGCGCCTGCATCTCGCCGGGGTGCGCCGCCGGGTGCCGGGCGCCAGGATCGTGCTCCAACTCGACGAGCCGTCCCTCACCTCCGTACTGCGCGGACAGGTCCGCACGGCCAGCGGCTACCGCACCCACCGCGCCGCGGACCGGCAGATCGTGGAGGCCGCCCTGCGGGACATTGTCGCCGTGCACGGCGACGGGCCCGTCGTGGTCCACTCCTGCGCGCCGGACGTGCCCTTCGCGCTGCTGCGCCGCGCGGGCGCCGCCGCCGTCTCCTTCGACTTCTCGCTGCTCACCGAGCGTGACGACGAGGTGATCGGGGAGGCCGTGGAGGGCGGCACGCGGCTGTTCGCCGGTGTCGTGCCGTCCGCGGACGGCACGTTGTCAGACCCTGCCGGTAGCGTCATGGGTGTCAGGACGCTGTGGCGCAGGCTGGGGCTGCGACCTGGGCTGCTCGCGGACGCGGTCACGGTCACGCCGACGTGCGGTCTCGCGGGCGCTTCACCCGCGTACGCCCGCGCGGCGCTCGCCCACTGCGTCCGGGCGGCGAGATCCCTCGCGGACAACCCAGAGTAACGGGAGGACAACACGGTGGCCGGCGACAAGCAAGCGGAGACGACAGTGCCCGCCGAGGCACGCGCCCAGCACGCGCGCCTCGCTGAGCAGATCGAGGAGCACCGCTTCCGGTACTACGTGAAGGACGCTCCCGTCGTCAGCGACGCGGAGTTCGACCGACTCCTGCGATCCCTTGAGGCGATGGAGGCCAAGTATCCGGAACTGCGCACACCCGACTCGCCGACCCAGAAGGTCTCGGGGTCCTACGAGACGGAGTTCACCGCGGTCGAGCACCGCGAGCGCATGCTCTCCCTCGACAACACCTTCAACGACGAGGAACTCGCCGCCTGGGCCGACCGCATCCACCGTGAACTCGGCGACCAGGACTACCACTTCCTGTGCGAACTGAAGGTCGACGGACTCGCGGTCAACCTCACCTACGAGCGCGGCCGGCTCACCCGCGCGGCGACCCGCGGCGACGGCCGCACCGGCGAGGACATCACGCCCAACGTCCGTACGATCGCCGAGATCCCCGACCGGCTGCACGGCGAGCGGGTGCCCGACCTCGTGGAGATCCGCGGCGAGGTCTTCTTCCCGATGGAGAAGTTCCTGGAGCTCAACGAGCGCCTGGTCGCGGCCGGCGACAAGCCGTTCGCCAACCCGCGCAACGCGGCCGCCGGTTCACTGCGCCAGAAGGACCCGCGCGTCACCGCGAGCCGCCCCCTGCACATGGTCGTCCACGGCATCGGCGCCCTGGAGGGCTACTCGGGCTTCAACCGCCTCTCCCACGCCTACGACCTGCTGGGGGGCTGGGGCCTGTCCACCTCCCCGCACAACCGGGTGGTCGACGACCTCGACGGGGTGCGGGAGTTCATCGCCTACTTCGGCGAGAACCGCCACTCCGTGGCGCACGAGATCGACGGCGTGGTCGTCAAGCTCGACGAGATCCGCCTCCAGGGCCGCCTCGGCTCCACCGCCCGCGCCCCGCGCTGGGCGATCGCGTACAAGTACGCGCCGGAGGAGGTCAACACCAAACTCGTCGACATCAAGGTGGGCGTCGGACGCACCGGCCGGGTCACGCCGTACGCCCAGGTCGAGCCGGTCAAGGTCGCGGGCTCCGAGGTCGAGTTCGCCACCCTGCACAACCAGGACGTGGTCAAGGCCAAGGGCGTCCTCATCGGTGACACGGTGGTGCTCCGCAAGGCCGGTGACGTCATCCCGGAGATCCTCGGCCCGGTCGTCGACCTGCGCGACGGCAGCGAGCGGGAGTTCGTGATGCCCACCGAGTGCCCGGAGTGCGGCACGCCGCTGCGCCCCATGAAGGAGGGCGACATCGACCTCCGCTGCCCCAACGCGCGCGCGTGCCCGGCCCAGTTGCGGGAGCGCGTCTCCTACCTCGCCGGCCGGGAATGCCTGGACATCGAGCACTTCGGAGAAGTGGCGGCGGCGGCGCTCACCCGCCCGCTGGAGCCCGCCGAGCCGCCGCTGAAGGACGAGGGCGACCTGTTCGACCTCACGGTGGACAAGCTGTTGCCCATCACGGCGTACGTCCTCGACCCGGACAGCGGCCTGCCCAAGCGGGACCCCAAGACCGGCCAGGAGAAGGTCGTCACGGTCTTCGCCAACCAGAAGGGCGAGCCGAAGAAGAACACCCTCGCCCTGCTGGAGAACATCGAGGCGGCCAAGGCCCGCCCGCTCGCCCGCTTCCTGAACGGGCTCTCCATCCGGCACGTCGGACCGGTCGCCGCCCAGGCACTGGCCCGCTCGTTCCGCTCCGTGGACCGCATCGAGCAGGCGTCCGAGGAGGAACTGGCGAACATCGAGGGCGTCGGCCCGATCATCGCCGCGGCGGTCAAGGAATGGTTCACCGAGGACTGGCACCGCGAGATCGTCCGCAAGTGGAAGGCGGCCGGAGTCCCGCTGGAGGACGAGGCATCGGGCGAGGAGGAGGGCCCGCGTCCCCTGGAGGGCCTCACCGTCGTCGTGACCGGCACCCTGGAGAACTTCACCCGGGACGGTGCCAAGGACGCGTTGCAGAGCCGTGGAGCCAAGGTGACCGGATCGGTGTCGAAGAAGACCGCGTTCGTCGTCGTGGGTGACAACCCGGGTTCGAAGTACGACAAGGCCATGCAGCTGAAGGTGCCGGTCCTGAACGAGGACGGCTTCGCTGTCCTGTTGGAACAGGGGCCAAAGGCGGCGGCCGAAGTCGCCCTTCCGACCGCGGAGTAGCGGTTGAAGGCCACCCGATCGGCGCATATCAGCTGCATACGGGTGGCCGGGGCGCATTCGGGCAACCGTCGACGACCGCTGCCCGTGAAAGCCTTCTGCGGCCTACTGTTGAGGTGTGCGCCTGCCGTGCCCAGCTGCGGTCGGGGCATCCCCGTGCCCTCGAACGGCACGGGGACGGGTTGTTCCAACGCGGAGCCGTCGACGGATCTCGGGCGTCGGGCCGCGTGGCGTGGGCACCGCCGGCTGTGAGAGGGACGGGAATGGAACCGACCGAGAGCGCCGCCCCGGACTTGCGGCTGTGGCTGCGCAGGGCGGTCGCGTGGCGGGCGAGCCGGTGGCCGGGACGGGCCGCGGAGCGCGCGGGCGCCGTCGCACGCGCCGCCGCACCGCACATGGTGCCTCGGGCAGGCGCCGTTCCCCTGGTCGTAGGCGCACCAGGCGCACCCGGGCCGGCCGGCTCCGACCACGAACGCCAGCCGGCCTGGCCCGCACTGCCCGCCGCGGTCGTCGCGGCGGCCGCGTTCCTGCTGGGCGCCGGGTTCTACCGGGCGTTCACCGACAACCACGCCCTCTTCCCGTCCGGCACCGTCGGCTGGTCACTGGCGCTGCTCACCGGCATCATCGTCGGCCACCTCGTCATGCTCGGCCGCGCCCGCTGGTGGGGCGGCACCGGCTCCGGCGCCGCCCTCACCCTCGCCGTGCTGCTGCTCTACGGCTGGCTGCCCGCCGGCATGGTCAGCCTCACCGTCGTCGTCCTGGTCGGCATAGCCCGCCGGCACCGCTGGCGCCAGGGTGTGCTGCACGGCTCGGTCGACATCCTCGGCATCGGGGCCGCCGCCCTGCTGCTCGGCTCCTGCGGCCGGGTACCGACCGTCGAGGACCCGTGGAGCCCCGACCACTGGAGCGTCACCGCGGTCCCCGAGGTGGTGCTCGTCGCGGCGGCCTACCTGGCCGTCACCCGCGTCCTGCTGTGGTACCTGAGCGCCCCGCGCGGCGGCGGTCTGCCCACCGTCGCCCGTACCGCCCTGGTCAGACAGGGCCTGGTCGCGGTCGCGCTGCTCGGTATCGCTCCGCTGATCTGCGTGGTGGCGGTCGCCCGGCCGGTGCTGCTCCCGCTGTTCGCCATCCCGCTGATCGCCCTCGACTCCACCCTGTGGATCGCGCGGGCCCGGGCCGAGGAACAACTGCGCGACCCGCTGACCGGACTGCCCAACCGGCAGTGGCTCCTGGAACGGATCTGGACGGCCCTCGACGACGCCGAACGCATCGGTGCCCGGTCCGCCCTCATGCTGATCGACCTCGACCGGTTCCGGTCGGTGAACGACACCCTCGGGCACCTCGCCGGGGACCGACTGCTGCTCCAGATAGCCGAACGGCTGCGCCTCGCGCTGCCGCGCGGCGCGGAGGCCGCACGCCTCGGCGGCGACGAGTTCGCCGTCCTGCTGCCGGTCGCCGACTCCACGACGTCCGCGACCCGGGTCGCCCGCAACCTCGTCACCGCGCTGAGTTCGCCGCTCGACCTAGACGGGCTCACCCTCGTCCTGGAGGCCAGCGCGGGCGTCGCCGTCTTCCCGGACCACGCGCTGGACGCCGAGGGTCTGCTGCGCCGCGCCGACGTGGCGATGTACCAGGCGAAGCGGGACCGCACCGGCGTCGAGGTCTACGAGTCCAAGCGGGACTCCAACACCCCGGACCGGCTCGGGCTGCTCGGCGATCTGCGCCGGGCCCTGGACGCGCACGAGGTCCAGCTGCACTACCAGCCCAAGGTCCGCTTCGACGGGCAGGTCGCCGGTCTGGAGGCGCTGGTGCGCTGGGTGCACCCGGAACGCGGGAAGGTACCGCCGGACGAGTTCATAGCGATCGCCGAGTCCTCCGGGCTGATGCCCCTGCTGACGGAGTACGTGCTGGAGACCGCGCTCGGGCAGGTCGCCAAGTGGCGGGCCCAGGGGCTGCGGGTGCCGGTGGCCGTGAACGTCTCCCCGCGGGACGTCCACACGCCCGGCTTCGCCGGCTCGGTCGCCGCCCGGCTGGCCCGGCACGGAGTGCCCGCGGGAGCGCTCCAACTGGAGATCACCGAGCACGTCCTGCTGGAGGACCCGCAGCGCGCCGCGGACACGCTGGCCGGGCTGACCGGGCACGGCGTGAAGATGTCCCTGGACGACTTCGGCACCGGGTACTCCTCTCTGGTGCATCTGCGCCGGCTGCCCGTCAGCGAGCTGAAGATCGACCGGTCCTTCGTGGCACGGCTGGCCGTCGACACCGAGGACGCGGAGATCGTGCGCTGCACCGTCGACCTGGCGCACTCGCTGGGCCTGCTGGTGGTCGCCGAGGGCGTGGAGGACGACGAGACCTGGGAGCGGCTGCGGGATCTCGGCTGCGACGCGGTGCAGGGATGGCTGGTCGCCGCGGCGATGCCGCCCGACGAGACCACGGCCTGGCTGCTGGCGCGCGGCTCACGGGGATGGCAGCGGCCGCGGGCCGCGCTGCCGGCGGCAGCGGCCGACGACTGAGCGAGGCGCTCCACCGACCGGGCCGACGAGGCGCTCCACCGGGTGGGCCGAGCACCCGTGGCGGTGTGGTGACTGGTCGCGCGGTTCCCTCGCGCCTCTTGCAGGTGTCGGCCGCAGGTGTCGGCCGCAGTGTCGACCGCAGTGTCGGACGTCCACTGCGGGATTCGGCCGGCCCGCTCCGCGGCGGCGGACCGGGCCGAGGTGTGTCGTCGGTCGTCCGCGGCGGCGTCGTGGCTGGTCGCGCAGGTCCCCGCGCCCCTTCGAGGGACGTCGGCGTTCCGCCGTACCCGGCGCAGTGGCGGCTGGTCGCACCCGCCCGGCTGAGCCGTATGCCGCACTCGCGCGGCTGAGCCCGAATGACGACAGACAGGATTCCGCGTCCTTCGGGGCGCATCTCCGGCGAAGCCTCGCCCATTCCGGCGAAGCCTCGCCCAGCCCGGCGAAACTCCCGCCCCGCACCGACGGAGGATGTACGGATGTCACTGTTCGTTCCCAGGTTCGACGACTCGGTGGTCGTGCGCGACGCCGCCGCCGAGGTGGTCGACGGCGAGCCCGTCGCCGTACGACTGCTGGCCGACAGCAGCGCCGTCGGCGGCGCGCTGTCCACCGTACGGGTCACCCTGGCGCGCGGCGCCGACGGCGCCCGGCCGCACCTGCACCACAACTCCGCCGAGATGTTCTACGTCCTCGACGGCGCCGCCGACCTGCTCTCCGGCGACGACATCGTCACCGCCGGGCGCGGCGACCTGGTCGTCGTCCCGCCGGACAAGCCGCACGCCTTCGCCGCCGTCCCCGGGAGCACCGCGGACATCCTCATCGTGATCACCCCGGGCGTCGAACGCTTCGAGTACTTCCGCCACCTCCGGCGCATCCGGCTCGGCGAGGCCACCCCGGAGAGCCTGCTGGAGGTGCAGGAGCTGTACGACAACCACTTCCTGCGGAGCGCGGCCTGGGACGGCCGCCGCTGAACCCGCCGCCCGCCCCGGCCACCGGGGGAGCCCGCCCCGGGAAACCGTTTCACAGTCAGTGCGGCGGGCCCCATAGGATTGACCCCAAAACACACACACTCACCCCAGAGGATCGCTGCATGCCTGGCATCACGCGCGAGGAGGTCGCCCACCTCGCCCGGCTGGCGCGTCTGGAGCTGAAACCCGAAGAACTCGATCACTTCGCGGGCCAGCTCGACGACATCATCGGCGCGGTCGCCCGCGTCAGCGAGGTCGCCGACCAAGACGTACCGCCGACCTCGCACCCGCTCCCGCTGACGAACGTCATGCGCGCGGACGAGGTCCGTCCCTCGCTCACCCCCGCGCAGGCGCTCTCCGGCGCCCCGGCCCAGGAGCAGCAGCGTTTCAAGGTGCCGCAGATCCTGGGGGAGGAGTGACCGTGACGGACATCATCAAGCTCACGGCCGCCGAGACCGCCGCGAAGATCGCCTCAGGCGAGCTGACCGCGGTCCAGGTCACCGAGGCCCACCTCGCACGGATCGACGCCGTGGACGAGAAGGTGCACGCCTTCCTGCACGTCGACCGCGACGGCGCGCTGGCCCAGGCCCGCGCCGTCGACGCGAAGCGGGAGCGCGGCGAGAAGCTCGGCCCGCTGGCCGGCGTACCCCTCGCCCTCAAGGACATCTTCACCACCGAGGGCATCCCGACGACCGTCGGATCGAAGATCCTCGAAGGCTGGATCCCGCCGTACGACGCGACGCTCACCAAGCGGCTGAAGGCCGCCGACGTCGTCATCCTCGGCAAGACCAACATGGACGAGTTCGCCATGGGCTCCTCCACCGAGAACAGTGCCTACGGCCCGACCGGCAACCCCTGGGACCTCACCAGGATCCCCGGCGGCTCCGGCGGCGGCTCCAGCGCCGCGCTCGCCTCCTACCAGGCCCCGCTCGCCATCGGCACCGACACCGGCGGCTCCATCCGCCAGCCCGCCTCCGTCACCGGCACGGTCGGTGTGAAGCCGACGTACGGCGCGGTCTCCCGGTACGGCATGGTCGCCTTCTCCTCCTCCCTCGACCAGGGCGGCCCCTGCGCCCGTACGGTCCTGGACGCGGCCCTGCTGCACGAGGTCATCGCCGGGCACGACCCGATGGACTCCACCTCCATCGACGCCCCCGTGCCGCCGGTCGTCGAGGCCGCCCGCAACGGCAGCGTCGCGGGCATGCGCATCGGCGTGGTCAAGCAGTTCCGCGGCGAGGGCTACCAGGCCGGTGTCGTCCAGCGCTTCGAGGAGTCCGTCGAACTGCTGAAGGAGCTGGGCGCCGAGATCGTCGAGCTGGACTGCCCGTCCTTCGACCTCGCCCTGTCGGCGTACTACCTGATCGCGCCGTCCGAGTGCTCCTCCAACCTGGCCCGCTTCGACGGCCTGCGCTACGGCCGCAGGACCGGCGACGACGGGGGCCACTCGGCCGAGGAGGTCACCTCCCTCACCCGTGAGGCGGGTTTCGGCGCCGAGGTCAAGCGCCGCATCATGCTCGGCACGTACGCCCTGTCGAGCGGCTACTACGACGCGTACTACGGCTCCGCGCAGAAGGTCCGCACGCTCATCACGCGCGACTTCGAGAAGGCGTTCGAGCAGGTCGAGGTGATCGTCTCCCCGACGACCCCGACCACCGCCTTCCCGATCGGCGAGCGCGCCGACGACCCGATGGCCATGTACCTCGCCGACCTGTGCACCATCCCGACCAACATGGCGGGCAACGCGGCCATGTCGCTGCCGTGCGGCCTCGCCCCCGAGGACAACCTCCCCGTCGGCCTGCAGATCATCGCGCCGGCGCTGAAGGACGACAGGCTGTACAAGGTCGGCGCCGCCGTCGAGGCCGCCTTCGTGGAAAAGTGGGGGCACCCGCTGCTGGAGGAGGCTCCGTCGCTATGAGCAAGGCACTGTCCAAGGCCAAGGGCTTCAAGAACACCAAGCCCGGTACGTACATGTCCATGGCCACCACCGCGTTCGGCGCGGTCGGCGTCGCCAAGCAGATCAAGAAGGCCCGTGCCGAGCACGACACGCTGCGCCTGATCGACGCCACCGTGTCCGCCGTCGCGATCGTCACCGGCCTCGCCCTCCTCTACCGCGAGCTGAAGCGGCTGGGCGACGACGACGTCCTGCTGGGCTGAGAGGGAAGTTTCACCGTGACCATCACGACCGACCTGGTGTCGTACGAGGACGCGCTGGCGTCGTACGACCCCGTCATGGGCCTCGAAGTCCATGTCGAACTCGGCACCAAGACCAAGATGTTCTGCGGGTGCTCCACCGAGCTGGGCGCCGAGCCCAACTCGCAGACCTGCCCCACCTGCCTCGGCCTGCCCGGCGCGCTCCCGGTCGTCAACGCGACCGGCGTCGAGTCCGCGATCAAGATCGGTCTCGCACTGAACTGCTCGATCGCCGACTGGTGCCGCTTCGCCCGGAAGAACTACTTCTATCCGGACATGCCGAAGAACTTCCAGACCTCCCAGTACGACGAGCCGATCGCCTACGACGGCTACCTCGACGTACAGCTGGAGGACGGCGAGACCTTCCGGGTGCAGATCGAGCGCGCCCACATGGAGGAGGACACCGGCAAGTCGACGCACGTCGGCGGCGCCACGGGCCGTATCCACGGCGCGTCCCACTCCCTGCTGGACTACAACCGCGCGGGCATCCCGCTCATCGAGATCGTCACCAAGCCGATCGTCGGGGCGGGCGAGCGCGCCCCCGAGGTCGCTCGGGCGTACGTCCGTGAGCTGCGCGAGGTCATCAGGGCGCTCGGCGTCTCCGAGGCCCGCATGGAGATGGGCCAGATGCGCTGCGACGTCAACCTGTCGCTGATGCCCAAGGACGCCGACAAGTTCGGCACCCGCTCCGAGACGAAGAACGTCAACTCGCTCAGGTCCGTCGAGCGCGCCGCCCGGTTCGAGATCCAGCGGCACGCGGCCGTGCTGTCGTCCGGCGGCACGATCGTGCAGGAGACCCGGCACTTCCACGAGGACACCGGGTCGACGACCTCGGGCCGGGTGAAGGAGGAGGCCGAGGACTACCGGTACTTCCCGGAGCCCGACCTGGTCCCGGTGGCTCCCGCGCGCGAGTGGGTCGAGGAGATCCGCACCGTGCTGCCCGAGCTGCCGCTGGTCCGCCGCACCCGTCTCCTCGCGGAGTGGGGCATCTCGGTCACCGACATGCAGGCGATCCTCAACGCGGGTGCGCTGGACCCGATCGTCGCCACCATCGACGCGGGTGCCGACGCCGCCTCCGCCCGCAAGTGGTGGATGGGCGAGCTGGCGCGCAGCGCCAACGAGTCCGGGACCGCCCTCGACGAGCTGGCCATCACGCCCGAGCAGGTCGCCCGCGTCACCCGGCTGGTCGCCTCCGGCGATCTGAACGACAAGCTGGCCCGCCAGGTCATCGAGGGCGTCCTCGCGGGCGAGGGCACCCCGGACGAGGT
The DNA here is from genome assembly GCF_042268025.1 of Streptomyces sp. NPDC056161. Classification (NCBI taxonomy): domain Bacteria; kingdom Bacillati; phylum Actinomycetota; class Actinomycetes; order Kitasatosporales; family Streptomycetaceae; genus Streptomyces; species Streptomyces sp. NPDC056161. Next base: position 20,956 of record NZ_JBHJUV010000031.1, on the reverse strand, counting down.
CGTCGACAAGCGCGGCCTGAAGGTCGTCTCCGACGACTCGGCGCTCGGCACGGCCGTCGACGAGGCCATCGCCGGCAACCAGGCCATCGCGGACAAGATCCGCGGCGGCAAGGTGGCCGCGGCGGGCGCCCTGGTCGGCGCGGTCATGAAGGCCACCCGAGGCCAGGCCGACGCGGCCCGCGTCAAGGAACTGATCCTGGAGAAACTGGGCGTCAGCGAAGCCTGATCCCGACCACGCACCACCGCCCCGGGGGACGCGCCACCCCACCCCGTCCCCCGGGGCACCGCACACCCCGGCAGGGACGCGGAAAGCTCCGCGTGACCGGGCCCCCGGTTTTGGGGGCGCGGGGAACTTGCGTGAACGGCCCCTACGCACCCGCACCCGCACTCGCAATCGATTCCTCGGGCCGTACGGCGGGTGGGTGCCCGGACCGGCTGCGCCGTCTTGTCGTGGGTTGGGACGGCCCCGTTTTTGGGGGCGCGGGGAACTGCGCGAACGGTCCCCACGCACCCGTACCCGCAATCGATTCCTCGGGCCGTACGGCGGGTGGGTGCCCGGACCGGCTGCGCCGTCTTGTCGCGGGTTGGGACGGTCCCGGTTTTGGGGGCGCGGGGAACTGCGCGAACGGTCCCTACGCACCCGCACCCGCACTCGCAATCGATTCCTCAGGTCGCACGGCGGAAAGGCGCCCACCGGCTCCCGTCACGGGTACAGCCGAGGCGGAGGACGCGCGCGGACGTCGTAGCGGTTGCTGCGCGGGTAACGCGGACGGGTCAGACGCTCACTCAGGTCGCCGGAAGAGTTCTGAGCGGTGATGTCGATGCCGGACATCGGTGAACGGGCTCCTTGTGCCGTAAGAACGCGAATTCATCCGGGAATTGGGTGCGGAGGAGCTCGGTCGGAGCGTCGAACAATGCACCTGCTCCGGTCTGCGGCGATGAGCCGGCCGCCCTGTCGGCACCAACGCCCGCGACGGTAGCGGTCGCCACGGCTCGCCGCATTCGGATTCCGTGCGTGCGGCATGCGGATTGCGTGCGAAAGTTCCCGGTTTTCATCTCTTGTGAGTAAGCCCACGAATCCGACAAAGGATCACTTTCAACTGCCAGAGTGTCCCTCGATTGCTCAGGTTTTCTTTCCTGGCTGTTCATCTTATCGAGGATTTATCCCGGTCAAAGATGCTGAAATACCCCTGGGAGCAGGCACGTGGCTGCACTTGCGCGTTGGTGTGTCCGGCACCGTCTGGTCGCCGTCCTGCTCTGGCTGTTCGCCTTCGGCGGTGTCACCGCCGCCGCCGCGGTCACCGGCTCCGCGTACACCGACGACTACACGGTCCCCGGCACCGAATCGGGCCGCGCCACCCAGCTGTTGGCCAAGGGGTTCCCGGGCCTGGGCGGCGACAGTGACACCGTTGTCTGGGAGGCGTCCGGCGGTGTCCGCGCGGCCGCCGTGGAGCAGACGATGAACGACACCCTCCACAAGATCGCGGACCTGCCCGGGGTGTCCTCCGTGACCAGCCCCTACGACGGCCAGGGCAACGGGCAGATCAGCCGGGACGGCCGGATCGCGTACGCCGCCGTCACCTTCGCCCAACCGGTCGAGAAGATCGGCAAGGCCGAGGCCCAGGCGGTCGTCCGCACCGCCAAGTCGGCCGACGCGGACGGACTGCGCGTCGAGTTGGGCGGCAGCGCCATCGGGCTCACCGAGTCGTCGGACGAGCACTACGCCGAGGCGGTCGGCGTGGCCGTCGCCGCCGTCGTACTGTTCCTCGCCTTCGGTTCGCCGGCCGCCTCCCTGCTGCCCATCGCCACCGCCCTGGTCGGTGTGGGCACCGCGTACGCCGCCATCGGGCTGCTCAGCCACGCCATGACCGTCGCCGCGTTCGCCCCGATGCTCGGCATGCTCATCGGGCTCGGCGTCGGCATCGACTACGCGCTGTTCATCGTCACCCGGCACCGGCGCGGACTGAAACGCGGCCTCACCGTCACCGAGGCCGCCACCAACGCCGTCACCACCACCGGCCGCGCGGTCCTGTTCGCGGGCGCCACCGTGTGCATCGCCCTGCTGGGCCTGCTGAGCCTGCGGCTGAATTTCCTCAACGGCGTCGCCGTCGCGGCCTCGATGACCGTCGTCCTCACCGTCGCGGCATCCGTGACCCTGCTCCCCGCCCTGCTGTCCTTCATCGGCGACCGTGCGCTGAGCCGCCGCGAACGGCAGCGGCTGGCCGAACAAGGACCGCAACCGGAACTGCCCACCGGCCTCGCCGCCCGCTGGTCCGTGTTCGTCGAACGCCATCCCAGACTGCTCGGCTCGATCGCGCTGGCCGTCATCGCCCTGGTCGCACTGCCCACCCTCGCCCTCCACCTCGGCACCTCCGACCAGGGGAACGACCCCAGAACCTCGACCACCCGGCAGGCGTACGACCTGCTCGCCGAGGGCTTCGGACCCGGCGTCAACGGACCGTTGACCCTGGTGGCCCACGTCGACAGCGCCGAGGACAAGCTCGCGCTCGACAACCTCGACACCACCCTGCGCACCACCCCGGGCGTCGCCTCCGCGACTCCGGCGCGCTACGACACCGGCGGCGACACCGCGTACCTCACCGTCGTACCCGACTCCGCGCCGCAGTCGCGCCAGACCAGCGACCTCGTCGACCGGCTGCGCGACGACGTCCTCCCGCGCGCGGAGACGGGCACCTCGCTCGACGTGTACGTCGGCGGGGTGACCGCGAGCTACGACGACTTCGCCAATGTGATCGTCGGCAAGCTGCCGCTCTTCGTCGGTGTCGTCATCGGGCTGGGCTTCGTGCTGCTGATGCTCGCCTTCCGGTCGATCGGCATTCCGCTGAAGGCGGCCGTGATGAACATCGCCGCCGTCGCGGGCGCCTTCGGGGTCGTCGTCGCGGTCTTCCAGTGGGGCTGGGGCAGCGAAGCGCTCGGGCTCGGCCGAGCCGGACCGATCGAACCCTTCCTCCCCGTGATCATGGTCTCGGTGCTGTTCGGGCTCTCCATGGACTACCAGGTCTTCCTGGTCAGCCGGATCTACGAGGAGTGGCTGGAGACGGGCGACAACCGGCGTGCCGTCCGGGTCGGCCTCGCCGAGACCAGCCGCGTGATCAATTCCGCGGCCGTCATCATGATCTCGGTGTTCCTCGCGTTCGTGCTCAGCGGCGACCGGGTGATCGCCATGTGCGGCCTGGGGCTGGCCGCCGCCGTCGCGCTCGACGCGTTCGTCCTGCGGACCCTGCTGGTACCGGCCCTGATGCACCTCCTCGGCGACGCCAACTGGTGGCTGCCGGGCTGGCTCGACCGGCGCCTGCCCCGGATCAGCATCGAACCGCCCGAGTGCCGCGCCGCTCACGACCGGCTCCGCGACGTCGTGGTGGAACTGGCGGAGCACCGACAGGATGTACGTGACAACCCCGGGTGAGCACGGCCCGGCGCCGCGGACCCCCGAAACCCGGTGTGCCGGGGCACGGCGCCGCACGCGCGCGTACCGTTCGGGACGATCTTTAAGGAACTTCTCAGACAGCGTCCGTAGCGTGCGGGGCATGGGAACGAAGACAGGCGACGAGGCCGCGGTCGACACCGAGGCCAAGCACGACGAGGCCAAGAAGGACGAGGCCGAGAACCAGGAAGGGAAGGACAGCGGGGCCGCTGCCGCCGACCGGGCCGAGGAGACCACCGGGACCTCCGCGGAGGAGGCCGGGCCGGCTGCGGGCGAAGCGCCGAAGGACGCGGCTGAGGACCCGGCGGACACGGCTGACGACGACGTCGATGACGCTGCCGACGGGCCGGTCGGGGAGACGGCACAGGACGACGGTCCGTCCGGTGTCGGCCAGGGCGCCGGAGCCGTCGTCTCCGCCGTACTGGGCGTCGTCTCGCTGACCGGCGGCTGGATCGGCACCGTGGCCTCCGCCCGCGAGACACTGATCGGCCAGTTGCAGACCTCGTCGTCCGCGAGCGTCGCCACACAGGTCAAGGAGGTCTACGGCGACGCCTGGCAGACCACCGCCCTGTGGGCCGGCGCGTTCGCGCTGGCCGCGCTGATCGTCGGCGTCGTCGTGCTCGCCCGGCCCGCGTTCGGTGCCCCGGGCAGGCCCCAGGTCGGCTGGATCAAGTCGGTCGCCTGGGCCGGTGTCTCGCTCGGCGTCATCGGACTGCTGCTGGCCGTCCTCAAGTACTCCGACGTGATACTCGGACTGCCCTCGACCAGCTGAACCGCCTCATCCGGCAGGGGCCTTGGGAACCCGTAAGCACCTCACGGGACGCCTAAGGCCCCTTACGCGTGTCCGCAGCCCGCCACCCGCCGCAAGATGCGGAACCCTCCCGATGCGACGCACCCTCCTGGCCGTCGAGTGTGGAGGCATCGCCACGAGCGATCCCGACACCTGACACCAGACACTCCGACTTCCGAGGGACGCGTCATGATCCAGTACGAACTCCACTTGCTCCGCTCCACCGAACTGCGCCGCCGGGCCGCGGACGCACGCCTCGCCCGCGCGGCGCTGGACCAACGCCGCGCAGCCCGCCGCGAGGCCACGGCCCGCCGCCGCGGCGACGGCCGCGAGGCCCCTTCCGCTACGGATACGGATACGGATATGGATATGGATATGGAGAGCCCAGGCCGCCACCGGCTTCCCCGCGCCGCGTGAACGCGCCGGCGGGGAGGGCGGCCGGAGCACCGGAGCCGGCCACTCGCTCCCCGGCCGCCCCATCCCTGGCGGCCCCGTCCCTGGCCCCCGGCCCCCTTTCCTTCCCTTTCCTACCCGTCACCCCTTTCCTCCCCGCAGCACCTCTCTTCCCCGCAGGGATCTCCTCCCCGCAGGGATCTCCTCTCCGCAGAAACCGGACACCGTGCTGTCAGACCGCCGTGCGATGCTCGAACCCGTGGAGACCAGGTCCGTCAGCCCCGTCTTCGTCGGGCGCGCAGAAGAACTGCACACGTTGAACGACGCCCTCGCCCGTGCCGCCGCGGGCGAGCCCCAGGCGCTGCTGGTCGGCGGCGAGGCGGGGGTCGGCAAGACCCGGCTGATCGAGGAGTTCGCCGCCGCCGCGGGCCGCCGGGGCGCCGTCGTCGCGCTCGGCGGCTGCGTCGAGATCGGCGCGGACGGACTGCCGTTCGCCCCGTTCTCCACCGCGCTGCGCGCCCTGCGCCGCGCCCTGCCGGGCGAACTGGACGAGGCCGCCGCGGGCCGCGAGGAGGACCTGGCCCGGCTCCTGCCCGAACTGGGTGAGGCCGCCCCGGCCCGTGCCACCGGACGGCCCGACGAGGAGGGCCTGGCCCGCCTCTTCGAACTCACCGCCCGCCTGCTGGAACGGCTCGCCGCCGACCGCACGGTCGTCCTCGTCCTGGAGGACCTGCACTGGGCCGACGCCTCCACCCGCCATCTGCTGTCCTACCTGCTGCGCACCCTGCGCGCCGGCCGGCTCGTCGTCCTCGCCAGCTACCGCAGCGACGACATCCACCGCCGCCACCCGCTGCGCCCCCTGCTCGCCGAACTCGACCGGCTGCGCACCCTCCGCCGTATCGAACTCGACCGTTTCAACCGCGAGGAGGTCGGCCGTCAGATCGCCGGCATCCTCGCCGCCCAGCCGGACCCCGCCCGCGTCGACGAGATCTTCGAACGCTCCGACGGCAACGCCTTCTTCGTCGAGGAACTCGCGGTCGCCGCCCGCTCCGGCTGCCGCACCGGCCTCACCGACTCCCTGCGCGACCTGCTCCTGGTCCGCGTGGAGGCGCTGCCCGAGACCGCCCAGCGGGTGGTGCGGATGGTCGCCGAGGGCCGCTCCACGGTCGCGTACCCGCTCCTCGCCGCCGCCACCGGACTGGCCGAGGACGATCTCATCGAGGCCCTGCGCGCCGCCGTGAACGCCGGCATCCTGCTCGCCGCCCCCGTCGGCGACGGCTTCCGCTTCCGCCACTCCCTGGTCCACGAAGCCGTCGCCGACGACCTGCTGCCCGGCGAGCGCTCCCGACTCAACCGCCGCTACGCCGAAACCATCGAGAGCGACCCGGCGCTCGTCCCCGCCGACGAGCGCGTCATGCTGCTGGCCAGCCACTGGTACCACGCCCATGACCCCGCCAAGGCCCTGCCCGCCGTCCTGGACGCCTCCGTCGCCGCCCGCCGCCGGTACGCCTACAGCGAGCAACTGCGCCTCCTGGAGCGGGCGATGGAACTCTGGGACACCGCTCCCGCCCCGGTCCGGTCCGCGCTGCGCCCCGTGGACTGCGTGGCGGTCTACCCGTCCTGCGACCCCGGCACCCCGCTGCGCTACCTCGACCTGATGGCGGAGGCCGTCCTCGCCGGACGGATGTGCGGGGAGCGCGAGCGCGCCCTGAAGATCACCAGACGGGCGCTGCACCTCCTGGAGGACGAGGACGACCCGCTGCGCGCCGCCTGGTTCTGGACCCAGCGCTCCACCCTCGTCCAGGCACTGGGACGCGGCGACGGACGGCACGAACTGGCCACCGCCCAGGAGTTGGTACGCGGGCTGCCGCCCTCGGAGGTGCATGCCGATGTACTGGCCAGCGTCGCCAACTGGTGGATGATGAACGAACCGGGCCCACAGGCCCTCGCCGCCGCCGAACAGGCCGTCGAGTACGCCCGCATGGTCGACGCCCGCGAGATCGAACTGGACGCGCGCATCACCCTCGGCGTCCTCAGGGTCGACGCGGGAGACATCGAGGCGGGCCTCGCCGAGATGCAGCGGGTCAAGGACCGGTCCGTCCAGGAGGACCACACCCATGTCGCGGCCCGAGCGTACGTGAACCTCCCCGCCGAACTCGAAGCGGTCGGCCGCTCCCGGGAGGCCGCCCCCATCCTGGAGGAGGGGAGCGACTACACCCGGAAGTTCGGCCTGCTCGGCTCCGAAGCCCGGGTGTGGGCCAACCTCGCCGAAACCCTGTACGCCCTCGGCAACTGGCCCGAGGCAGCCACCGCCGCCGCGAACGCCACCCGCCGCGGCCCCAGCGCCAGGCCCCTGGGCTCGGCCGCCCTGTCCCTGGCCCGTCTCGCCCTGGGCCGCGGCGACCTGGCCGAGGCGGCCGGCCGGCTCGCCGCCGCCCGCGGCCACTTCGGCAGCCACGACATCCCACCCCAGCACTGGCTGCCGCTGGCCCATGTCGCCGTCGGCGTCGCCGCCGCGCAGGGCCGTCTGCTCGACGCCCGCGACGAACTGCGTGGGGCCCTGGACGCCGGAGTTCCACCGGGCACCCAGCGCCATGCCTGGCCGCTGCTCCAGGCCGCCGCCACCGCGGAGGCTGACGCCCGCACCCTGCCCGAGGCACAGCCCGGCCGGGCCGACGCGCTCGACCGCATCGCCGCCGCGGCCAAGAAGCTCACCACCGGCGCACCCGTCTGGCTCGCCCACGCGTCATGGGTCCGTGCCGAACTACGGCGTGCCGCGGGCGCGGACACCCCCGACCTCTGGTCCGAGGCGGTCACCGCCTTCGAGTCCCTGGACCGCCCCTACGACCTGGCCCGCGTCCGCCACCGGCTCGCCGCCGCCCTGCTGTCCTGCGGCAACGCACGTCCGGGAGACACCACCGCGGGCGGGGCCGACGAGCGGGACCGCGCCACGGAACTGCTCCGGCTGGCCGGAACCGTCGCCGACCACCTCGGCGCCCGCCCGCTCGCCGACTCGGTCGCACTCCTCGCCCAGCGCGCCCGTCTCACCCTGACCTGCGCCCCGCAGCGGACGCCGGCCGATCCGGTCGAGGCGCTCGGCCTCACCAGCCGGGAACGCGACGTGCTCCGCCTGGTCGCCGACGGCCGCACCAACCGGCAGATAGCCGAGGAACTTTTCATCTCCCCGAAGACCGCGAGCGTCCACGTCTCCAACATTCTGGGAAAGCTCGGTGTCTCGGGCCGTGGGGAGGCCGCGGCGGTGGCGCACCGGCTCGGCCTGTTCCCCACCGAGACGCTCACTGCCGGACCGGGAAGCTGAGATCTACGCTGGAGAAAAGCCGTACGGGGGAGAAAGCGGGGGAGAGACCATGTTCAATGCCTTCGAGGAACTGTTCGCGCCCGGCCGCAAACACACCCGGGACGAAGAGAACCGGCTTGAACTGACCCGCGAGGACGTCGGCGACAACGATCCCGGACGGGGCCCCATCGATCTGTCGTCCGGAAAGGCGGTCATACGCCTGCCGGCAACAGCGCCGGCGCCCGCGCAGGACGAGGCCCAGCCGCCCGTCGACGACGTATGACACCTCCGCTGCCACCTCCGCCCACCTGACCTCCAGCGCTCACCTGACCTCCAGCTCCAGGATCCGGTCGTCCCCCGACTTCTGCGTCCCTCTGCCGTCCGTGTTGCTCGTGACCAGCCACAGCTTGTCGCCGCCCGCCGCGACCACCGTGCGCAGTCGGCCGTAGGTTCCGGTGAGGAACGCCGCGGGCTTCGCCGCCGCCTCGGTGCCCTTCAGCGGGATGCGCCACAGGCGCTCGCCTTTGAGCCCGGCCATCCAGATGACGCCGTTCACATAGGCGATGCCGCTGGGGGAGGCGACGTCCGTGTGCCACTGGGCTATGGGGTTGTGGAACCGCTTGTCGGACGACGTGCCCTCGGCATCCGGCCAGCCGTAGTTGTCACCGGGCTTGATCGCGTTCAGCTCGTCCCAGGTGTCCTGGCCGAACTCCGAGGCGAACAAGCGCTGTTCGTCGTCCCAGGCGAGGCCCTGCACATTGCGGTGGCCGTAGGTGTACACGACGGAGTCCGGGAACGGGTTGCCCGGGGCGGGTTCGCCCTCCGGGGTCATGCGCAGGATCTTGCCGCCCAGGGACTTCCTGTCCTGGGACAGGCCCTTCGTGCCGCTCTCGCCCGTGCCCGCGTAGAGCATGCCGTCGGGGCCGAAGGCGATACGGCCACCGTTGTGGATGAAGCCCTTGGGGATGCCCTTGAAGACCGTGTCCGGCGCGCCGAGTTGTTCACCGGACGGCTTGCCCGCGTCGTAGAGCATGCGGACGATCCGGTTGTCCGAGGCCGAGGTGAAATACGCGTAGACCATGTGGTCGGCGGCGTAGTCGGGGGAGAGGGCGATGCCAAGGAGGCCGCCCTCGCCGTCCGGGGAGACGCCGGAGACCTTGCCCAGCTGGGTCTGCCTGCCCGTCTCCTCGTCGACTCTGGTGATCGTCCCCTCGTCCCGCGAGGAGACGAGCAGCCCGCCGTCGGGCAGGGGCGCGAGGCCCCACGGCGACTTCAGCCCCTCCGTGACGGTCCGCACCACCTTCACCGAGCCCTTCGCGGGCGGCGCCGACTCGGTCGAGGACGCGGACGGGGCGGCGCTGGAGGCCGTCCCCCGCGCCGTCGTACTCCCGTCCGTGCCCGGTGGGCCGCTCCAGTCGGAGGAGCAGCCGGCCGTCAGCAGGAGTGCGGTGGCGGCCAGCACGGCTGTCACAGCTCGACGTTGCACGATCAAGGTCCCTTCGACGCGGCGGTTGCGGCGGCGGCTTCTGTATCTCATACACCGCTCGCGCCCGCCGAGTTCCCATCCCGGCGCACCGAACTCCATGATCCCCGCCGGGAGCTGGGGGAGATACGGAGCGACGAGCCCGACGAGCCCGACGAGCCCGACAAGGGCGACGAGGGCGACAAGCGGTCCGACGCGTCGGCGGCCCTCAGTCCCAGGACCCCACCGCCGCGGGGAGCTGGGCCAGATCCTTCAGGTCCTGGGCGGTCAGGGCCAGCGACGGCGCCTCCGCGTTCTCCGTCACCCAGCGCTCCCGCTTGGCACCCGGCACCGCGATCACGTGCCGGCCCTGCGCCAGGACCCAGGCCAGGGCCACCTGGGCCGGCGTGACCTGCTCGCCGTGCCGCCGGGCGACCCGGCGCAGCCCGGCGACGATGGGCTGGTTGGCGGCCATCATCTCGGCCGTGAAGCGCGGATGGCGGGCCCGGACGTCGTCCGGTTCGAAGCCCTCGCCCGGGGTCAGCGTGCCGCTCAGGAAGCCGTTGCCGAGCGGCATCGCGGCGAGGAGGCCCACGCCGTGCGCCGCGCACCACGGCAGCAGCGCGTCCAGCGCCTCGCGCGACCACACCGACAGCTCCGCCTGCACCGCGCTCACCGGGAACACCTGCTGGACGCGCCGGAGCTGCCGCAGGGTCGCGTCGTGCAGCCCCGCACCCGAGCGGCGCCCGCCGCGCGCACCCACCGCGCACAGGCCCAGCGCGCGGACCTTGCCGGCCCGTACCAGCTCCGCCATCGCACCCCACGTCTCCTCGACCGGCACCTCCGGATCGGCGCGGTGGAGCTGGTACAGGTCGATCACGTCGGTCTGCAGCCGGCGCAGCGACGCGTCGCACGCCCGCCGCACATACCCCGGGCGGCCGTTGGCCACGATGTGCTGCTCGCCCACCAGCAGACCGACCTTGGTCGACACGAACGCGTCGGCGCGCCGCTCCTTCAGCACCCGGCCGATCAGCAGCTCGTTGGTGAACGGCCCGTACATGTCGGCCGTGTCCAGGAGCGTGGAACCGAGGTCCAGGGCCCGGTGCACCGCCCTCACCGATTCGTCCCCACGCTGCCGCGACCCGCTGTACGCCCAGCTCATCGGCATACAGCCGAGTCCGACGGCCCCCGCCGCGAGCGCCCCCGCGCCGATCGTCCTGCGCTCCACCTGCTCGTGAACCTCCCTCTCGGGCCCCCAACCTAACCCCTGCCTCTCCCGAGCCTGACATAGCCTCGGGACCATGACTGCAGACGTATGGCTGCCCATCCCGCCAAAGGAGATCGAAGGGCTTCCCGACGGGCCCGACTACCTGTTCTGGAACGGGGAGGAGAAGTTCCCCGCGGACCCGGCCGACTGCGCCTTCTACGTCGTTCCCTACATGCAGCCCAGCGACCTGTGCGTCCGCCCGATGCGGGACATGAGCACCGTGCGGGTAGTGCAGACGATGTCCGCGGGCACCGACCACGTGCAGCCGGGCCTGACGCACCTGCGTCCGGGCGTCCGGCTGTGCAACGCGCGCGGGGTGCACGAGGCGAGCACGAGCGAGCTGACGCTGGCGCTGATCCTCGCTTCGCTGCGCGGCGTCCCGGACTTCGTGCGCCGCCAGGACAGAGGGGAGTGGCGCGGCGGGTTCCACCCGGCCCTGGCCGACAAGACGGTGCTCATAGTCGGTTACGGAGCCATCGGCGCGGCCATCGAGGACCGGCTCGCGCCCTTCGAACTCGCGCGGGTGGCGCGCGTTGCGCGCTCCGGGCGCACCGCGGAGCGCGGTCCGGTGCATCCGCTCACCGAACTGCCCGCTCTGCTGCCGGAGGCGGACGTCGTGATTCTCTCCACGCCTCTGAGCGAGACCACACGGGGCCTCGTCAACGCCGACTTCCTCGCCCGGATGAAGGACGGGGCACTGCTGGTGAACGTCGCCCGCGGCCCCGTCGTCGACACCGGGGCGCTGCTCGCGGCGCTGGAGAGCGGCCGCATCACCGCCGCCCTGGACGTGACGGACCCCGAACCGCTGCCGCCGGGCCACCCCCTGTGGCAGGCGCCCGGTGTGCTGATCAGCCCGCATGTGGGCGGCGCCACGTCGGCTTTCCTGCCGCGCGCCAAGCGGCTGCTGAGGGACCAGTTGACCCGCTTCGTGAACCAGGAGCCGCTGCGCAACGTGATCCTCACGACGGGCTCCGCGGACTCCACGGGCCCCGTCGGCTCCACCGACTCCGCGCGCGGGACGGCCGACGTAGCAGACACGTAATCCGTTTCCGGTACGCTCCGCAGTTTTCCGGACGCGAGGGGTACCCGAATCTCACTGTTCGTCACTGAGCGTAGAGAGGCTATGTCCCTGAGTGACGAGACTGGTGTATCGTCCCGACAGGGGCTGCGCCGCGCACCGTTCGGCGCCGGGGATGGACATTTCAGAGATGTGAGGGGGGCGACGGGCGATGCACGGCCTATGGACGAACGATCCGACGCGGCGGGGCCGCCGACGACCCTGGCGCACGGCGGCGCACAGACGCGGCCACCACACCAGCCATCACCGCAGGCACAGCGGGCGCAGAAGGCTTGTCCACCCGGACCCCCGGGACCCGGGAACGGTACGGATCCGGAGGGTCCGGTGACCTCGCCGCCCACGGTGACGACCACCACCCTGCCCAGGTCGCTGCGGGCGCAGCGACCGGCAGGGGCGCCGCTGCCCCGTCCGCCTGCCGTCGGCGGCGGGACCAGCATGGTCCATCAGCTCGTTCTGGCCCTGTTGTGCGCGGGCTACGCCGTCGGTTCCGCGCTCGACTGGGGTTCGAGCGAGATCGCGCTGATCATGGGTGACTTCGGGTTGGCCGCGGCGGCGGGCACCGCCGCGGTCTCATGTCTGTTCTACGCCCGCAGCCACCGTGTCCGCTTTCGGCCCGCCTGGCTGCTGTTCGCCCTCTCCTCGGCGATGGTGGCTTTCGGCAACGCGGTCTGGGGGTGGTACGAGGTCGTGCTGCGCCGGCCCATGCCCAGCCCCAGCTTCGCCGACCTGTTCTTCCTGTGCTTCGCGCCGCCCGCGATCGTGGGCCTGCTGGTCCTCGCCAAGCGGCCGGTGACGAGAGCGGGCTGGATCTGCCTGGCGCTGGATGCCTGGCTGATCGGCGGTTCGCTGCTCACCCTGTCGTGGAGCCTCGCGCTGGCGCAGGCCGCCAGGTTCGACGGGCCGAGCGTCGCGCACACGGCGCTGTCGCTGGCGTACCCGCTCCTCGACATCGCCCTGGTCAGCATGGTGCTCGCGCTGCACTTCCGGCGATCACCGGGCAACCGCACGGCGGTGAACACGGCGATCGGCGCGCTCGCCCTGACCGTGATGTGCGACGCGCTGTTCACCTCGCCGCTGCTGCACAGCAGTTACCGCTCCGGGCAACTGCTCGACGCGGGCTGGTTCGCCGGGTCGCTGCTGCTCGCCTACGCGCCCTGGGCGGCAGCCCCGCGCCATGGCGGGCCGGAGCCCGAGCGGGCCCGTGGCGACACCCACGCGCGCGTGGGCGATCCGTACCCGCCGGGGCAGCGGGTCCCCGGCCACCCGTACCCGCCCTTACCCGGTCAGGGTGGCGAGCACAGTCGGTATCCGGCCGGCCGGCCGCTCACCGGCTCCCTGGCCGCACTCACTCCGTACCTGGCCGCGGCCGTGTGCACCCTGGGCATCCTGTACAACGTCCTCAACGGCCGCAGCCCCGATCACGTGGTGCTGGTGACGGCCGGGTGCGTGGTGCTCGCGCTCGTCGTGCGGCAGGGCATCATGCTGCTCGACAACATCACCCTCACCCACGAGCTGGCGCAGAAGGAGAACCACTTCCGCTCCCTGGTGCAGGGGTCGAGCGACGTGATCATGATCGCCGCGCCCAGCGGAACCCTCCGGTACGTCTCCCCGGCCGCGGCCGGGGTCTACGGACGATCGGCGGAGGACCTGATGGGCAACGAACTCGCCATGATCATCCATCCGGACGACCTGGGCTGCGTGGTGCACGAGGTGCGCCGGTTCCTCGCCGCCAGTCCCCTCGAAGAACCCACCACCCGCATCGAGTGCCGTTTCAGTTCCGGCGACGGCGGCTGGCTCAATGTCGAGTCGACCGTCAACCGCCACCACGGCGGCCTCATCTTCAACAGCCGCGACGTGACCGAAAGAGTGCGCCTACAGGCACAGCTGCAGCACAACGCGGAACACGACCCGCTCACCGACCTGCCCAACCGCGCGCTGTTCACGCGGCGCGTGCAGCAGGCGCTGTCCGGTCGCCGTGTCTCCGACCGCGGCGCGGCCCTGCACGGAACGGCGGTGCTCTTCATCGACCTCGACGGCTTCAAGGCCGTCAACGACACGATCGGACACCAGGCCGGGGACGAACTGCTGATCCAGGCGGCCCGCAGACTCCAGGAGGCGGTCCGGCAGGGAGACACCGCCTCCCGGCTGGGCGGCGACGAGTTCGCGGCCCTGATCATCGGGGACGGCACCCGGGACCCCGGCGCCCGGGAGCACGACATCCTGGAGCTGGCGGACCGCCTGCGGGTCACCCTCTCGCAGCCCTATCTGATCGACGGCAACGATGTCCGGGTCAACGCCTCCATCGGCGTCGCGTTCGCCGAACCGGGCCTCGGCGCGGGCGAACTGCTGCGCAACGCCGACCTGGCGATGTACCGCGCCAAGTCGGCCGGAAAGGGCCGGGTCGAGCTGTACAGGCCGCAGATGCAGCAGGACGTCGTACGGAAGGCGGAGCTGGCCACCCGGCTGCGCGCCGCGCTGCACGACGGCGAGTTCACGCTGCTGCACCAGCCGGTGGTGTGCCTGGGCAGCGGCCGGGTCATCTCCGCCTCGGCCCAGGCGCGCTGGCGCTCCTCCCAGGGAGTGCTGTTCACACCGGCCGAGTTCCTGCGGGTGGCGGAGGACAGCGACCGGACCTCGGAACTGGACCGCTGGGTCCTGGAGGAGGCGGTGACCCGGGCCGCGGAGCGGGCGGCCACCGGACTCGCCGTACCCGTGGCGGTGCGGATGTCCGCGCGGCGGCTGCTGGACCGGTCGCTGCCGCTCGGTTCCGTGGAGGCCCTGCTGACCCGGCACGGGCTGCCCTCGGGATCCCTGCTGATCGAGCTGGCGGACACCGATCCCGGGGTCAGCGTGGACGAGCTGGAGCGCCGGCTCGGGGCCCTCAGACGGCTGGGCGTGCGGATCGCGCTGGACGGCCTCGGCAACGGCTACGCGGCGATCACGGCCCTGCGCAGACTCCCCGTCGACGTGCTGAAACTCGACCGCAGCCTGGTCGAGGGCGTCGTCGAGTCCGCGCGGCTGTACAAGATCACCAGCGGGCTGCTGCGGATCGCCACCGACCTCGGGCTGCAGTCCGTGGCCGAGGGTGTGGACCATCCGGAGCAGGTCGTGGCCCTGCGCGCCATGGGCTGCACCCATGGGCAGGGCCTGGCCTTCGCCGAGCCGCTGGACGAGTTCCGGCTGCGCAGGGCGCTCGGATCCGGCTCCTACCCGGTGCCGCACGGACCGGCCGAACCGGTCTTCGCGGGCGCCCTGCGCGAGCCGCAGGGTGTCGGCCTGGAGAGCGGGGGAGCGCTCAGACCCGACGGGCTGAGCACGGTCGTGACCTCGACCCCGGCGGTCGCGCCGCGGGGGTGAACGAGCCGTGGGGAGGCGGGCGCACGTGTGTGCGCGGGTGTACGCAGAACGTGCGCCCGCCTCCCCCGGAGGAGTACGGGTCCTCGCTCACATGCTGAGACTCCCGTCCACGTACTTGACACGTGGTGCGTGCCGGGGGGAGGGTCGGTGCCATGCGCACCCGAATCCTCGTACTTGGACAGCGCGTCGGCTGAACTGGGATCCACCGGAGACATCCGGAACCCCCAGCGACCTCACCGGCGCGCTCCCCTCGCTTGCCTTACGGCACGAGGGGTTTTTTGTTGCACGGGCACCTGCCGTGCAGCAGACCAAAACCGTACAAACTTCGCAAAAAACCCTCAGCATCGAGAAGAGATTGCCGATGACCGAGCAGGCCACCGGGGCCCATCATCCGCAGCCGCGGCCCCGTTCCGGAGGACATCAGTCCGCGACCGTCGAGCACGTCACGGGCGCGCAGTCCCTCATCCGCTCGCTTGAGGAGGTCGGGGCCGACACCGTGTTCGGCATCCCCGGCGGTGCGATCCTGCCCGCCTACGACCCGCTGATGGACTCCACCCGGGTCCGCCACGTGCTGGTCCGCCACGAGCAGGGAGCCGGACACGCGGCCACGGGGTACGCGCAGGCGACCGGCAAGGTCGGCGTCTGCATGGCCACCTCGGGTCCGGGCGCCACCAACCTGGTCACGCCCATCGCGGACGCCAACATGGACTCCGTGCCGCTGGTCGCGATCACCGGCCAGGTCGCCTCCAAGGCGATCGGCACGGACGCCTTCCAGGAGGCGGACATCGTCGGCATCACCATGCCGATCACCAAGCACAACTTCCTGGTCACCAAGGCGGAGGACATCCCGCGGGTGATCGCGGAGGCGTTCCACATCGCCGCCACCGGCCGGCCCGGCCCGGTCCTGGTCGACATCGCCAAGGACGCCCTCCAGGCGCAGACCACCTTCTCCTGGCCGCCGGTCATGGACCTGCCCGGCTACCGCCCGGTGACCAAGCCGCACGCCAAGCAGATCCGTGAGGCGGCCAAGCTGATCACCGCCGCCCGGCGGCCCGTCCTCTACGTCGGCGGCGGCGTCGTCAAGGCCCAGGCCACCGCCGAGCTGAAGGTCCTCGCGGAACTGACCGGAGCGCCCGTCACCACCACCCTGATGGCGCTCGGCGCGTTCCCCGACAGCCACCCCCAGCACGTGGGCATGCCGGGCATGCACGGTGCGGTCACCGCCGTCACCGCGCTCCAGAAGGCCGACCTGATCGTCGCCCTCGGCGCCCGCTTCGACGACCGCGTCACGGGCAAGCTGGACAGCTTCGCCCCGCACGCCAAGATCGTCCACGCCGACATCGACCCCGCGGAGATCGGCAAGAACCGCGCCGCCGACGTGCCGATCGTCGGGGACGCCCGCGAGGTCATCGCCGACCTGGTCCAGGCCGTGCAGAAGGAGCACAGCGAGGGCCACGCGGGTGACTGCACCGCCTGGTGGAACGACCTCAACCGGTGGCGCGAGACCTACCCCCTCGGCTACGACCAGCCCGCCGACGGCTCGCTCTCCCCGCAGCAGGTCATCGAGCGCATCGGACAGCTGGCACCCGAGGGAACGATCTTCGCCGCGGGCGTCGGCCAGCATCAGATGTGGGCGGCCCACTTCATCCAGTACGACCAGCCCGCCGGCTGGCTGAACTCCGGCGGCGCCGGAACGATGGGCTACGCGGTGCCGGCCGCGATGGGCGCCAAGGCCGGCCGGCCCGAGCGCCCGGTCTGGGCGATCGACGGCGACGGCTGCTTCCAGATGACCAATCAGGAACTGACCACCTGCGCCCTGAACGACATCCCGATCAAGGTCGCCATCATCAACAACGGCGCCCTCGGGATGGTCCGCCAGTGGCAGACGCTGTTCTACAACCAGCGCTACTCCAACACCGTCCTGCACTCCGGTCCGGGCGCGACGGGCAAGGAGCCGAGCAGCGGCACCCGCGTCCCCGACTTCGTGAAGCTGTCGGAGGCCATGGGCTGCTACGCGATCCGGTGCGAGTCCCCGGAGGACCTGGACAAGGCCATCGAGGAGGCGAACTCGGTCAACGACCGTCCGGTCGTCGTCGACTTCATCGTCCACGAGGACGCGATGGTCTGGCCGATGGTCGCCGCCGGCACCTCCAACGACGAGATCATGGCCGCCCGGGACGTCCGCCCGGACTTCGGCGACAACGAAGACGACTGAGCGAGGAAGACCAGACATGTCCAAGCACACGCTCTCCGTCCTGGTGGAGAACACGCCGGGCACCCTCACCCGGATCGCCGCCCTGTTCTCCCGCCGCGGCTTCAACATCGACTCGCTCGCGGTCGGCGTCACCGAACACCCCGACATCTCCCGCATCACCATCGTCGTGGGGGTCGAGGACCTGCCGCTGGAGCAGGTGACCAAGCAGCTCAACAAGCTCGTCAACGTCCTGAAGATCGTCGAACTGGAGCCGACCCAGGCCGTCCAGCGGGAACTCGTGCTGGTGAAGGTGCGCGCCGACAACGAGACGCGCTCGCAGATCGTCGAGATCGTCCAGTTGTTCCGCGCCAAGACCGTCGACGTCTCCCCGGAGGCCGTGACCATCGAGGCCACCGGCTCCGGCGAGAAGCTGACGGCCATGCTCAAGATGCTGGAGCCGTTCGGCATCAAGGAACTGGTCCAGTCCGGCACCATCGCCATCGGGCGCGGCGCCCGCTCGATCACCGACCGCTCGCTGCGCGCCCTCGACCGGTCGGCGTGACCGGGTGACCGGCCCGGTCCTCGACCGGGCCGGCCCAACGGCGCATTCGGGTGGTCGGGTGACACCGGCCGCCCGTATGCCGAGACCCCGAACCGTCCCATCCCCCCACCGTCATACGGTGGGAGCAACACCTGCACACCAAGGAGAGAACCCAAAGTGGCCGAGCTGTTCTACGACGCTGACGCCGACCTGTCCATCATCCAGGGCCGCAAGGTCGCGGTCATCGGCTACGGCAGCCAGGGCCACGCGCACGCCCTGTCGCTGCGCGACTCGGGTGTCGACGTCCGGGTCGGCCTGCACGAGGGCTCCAAGTCCAAGGCGAAGGCCGAGGAGCAGGGCCTGCGCGTGGTGACGCCGGCGGAGGCCGCCGCCGAGGCCGACGTCATCATGATCCTGGTGCCGGACCCGATCCAGGGCCAGGTCTACGAGGAGTCCATCGCGCCGAACCTGAAGGACGGCGACGCGCTGTTCTTCGGCCACGGCTTCAACATCCGCTTCGGCTTCATCAAGCCCCCGGCCGGCGTGGACGTCTGCATGGTCGCCCCGAAGGGCCCGGGTCACCTGGTGCGCCGCCAGTACGAGGAGGGCCGCGGCGTCCCCTGCATCGTGGCCGTCGAGCAGGACGCCTCCGGAAGCGGCTTCGCGCTGGCCCTGTCGTACGCCAAGGGCATCGGCGGCACCCGCGCGGGCGTCATCAAGACGACCTTCACCGAGGAGACCGAGACCGACCTGTTCGGTGAGCAGGCCGTGCTCTGCGGCGGAACCTCCGCGCTGGTCAAGGCGGGCTTCGAGACCCTGGTCGAGGCGGGCTACCAGCCGGAGATCGCCTACTTCGAGTGCCTGCACGAGCTGAAGCTGATCGTGGACCTCATGTACGAGGGCGGCCTGGAGAAGATGCGCTGGTCCGTCTCCGAGACCGCCGAATGGGGCGACTACGTCACCGGTCCGCGGATCATCACCGACGCCACCCGCGCCGAGATGAAGAAGGTCCTGGCCGAGATCCAGGACGGCTCGTTCGCCCAGAACTGGATGGACGAGTACCACGGCGGCCTGAAGAAGTACAACGAGTACAAGAAGCAGGACGCCGAGAACCTGCTCGCGACCACGGGCAGCGAACTGCGCAAGCTGATGAGCTGGGTGAACGACGAGGAGTAGGTCTCACGCACGGGGCCGGGGCGGACCGCTCCGGCCCCGTCGTCCATCCCGTCCGGCCCCGGACGGGTGATCCTTCCGCAGGGGCGCGGAGCAGACCTGGTCTCGCTACTACACTGCTGCACAACAACGCGTCGGGCCCACAGCGTCGTGCGTCTTCCGCGGCTAGCCCCCCTCCTCCGCCTGCGGCCGTCGGGACGGCCGTCCGCACGCTCCCCCCTAGCTCTCAACGCATGGGAGGTGCCCCCAGACTTGTGAGGACCTCACGTGAGCTCGAAACCTGTCGTACTCATCGCCGAAGAGTTGTCGCCCGCGACCGTGGACGCGCTCGGCCCCGACTTCGAGATCCGTCACTGCAACGGCGCGGACCGAGCCGAGCTGATCCCCGCCATCGCTGACGTGGACGCGATCCTGATCCGCTCCGCCACCAAGGTCGACGCCGAGGCCATCGCCGCCGCGCACAAGCTGAAGGTCGTCGCACGAGCCGGTGTCGGCCTGGACAACGTGGACGTCTCCGCCGCCACCAAGGCGGGCGTGATGGTCGTCAACGCGCCCACGTCCAACATCGTCACCGCGGCCGAGCTGGCCTGCGGCCTGATCCTCGCCACTGCCCGCAACATCCCGCAGGCCAACGCCGCGCTGAAGAACGGCGAGTGGAAGCGCAGCAAGTACACCGGTGTCGAGCTGGCCGAGAAGACCCTGGGTGTCGTGGGTCTGGGCCGCATCGGCGCGCTCGTCGCGCAGCGGATGTCCGCTTTCGGGATGAAGGTCGTCGCCTACGACCCCTACATCCAGCCCGCCCGTGCCGCCCAGATGGGCGTCAGGGTGCTCTCCCTGGACGAGCTGCTCGAAGTGTCCGACTTCATCACCGTGCACCTGCCGAAGACCCCCGAGACCCTGGGGCTCATCGGCGAGGAGGCGCTGCACAAGGTCAAGCCGACCGTGCGCATCGTCAACGCGGCGCGCGGCGGCATCGTCGACGAGGAGGCGCTGTACGCGGCGCTGAAGGAGGGCCGGGTGGCCGGCGCCGGCCTCGACGTGTACTCCAAGGAGCCGTGCACGGACTCCCCGCTGTTCCAGTTCGACCAGGTCGTCTCCACCCCGCACCTCGGCGCCTCCACCGACGAGGCCCAGGAGAAGGCGGGCATCGCGGTCGCCAAGTCGGTGCGGCTGGCCCTCGCCGGTGAGCTGGTCCCGGACGCGGTGAACGTGCAGGGCGGGGTCATCGCCGAGGACGTCAAGCCGGGCCTGCCGCTCGCCGAGCGCCTCGGCCGGATCTTCACCGCGCTCGCGGGCGAGGTCGCCGTCCGGCTCGACGTCGAGGTGTACGGCGAGATCACCCAGCACGACGTGAAGGTCCTGGAGCTGAGCGCCCTCAAGGGCGTCTTCGAGGACGTCGTCGCCGAGACGGTGTCGTACGTGAACGCGCCGCTGTTCGCCCAGGAGCGGGGCGTCGAGGTGCGGCTGACGACCAGCTCCGAGTCGACGGACCACCGCAACGTCGTCACCGTGCGCGGCACCCTCGCGGACGGTGAGGAGGTGTCGGTCTCCGGCACGCTGGCCGGCCCGAAGAACGTCCAGAAGATCGTCGCCGTCGGTGAGTACGACGTCGACCTCGCGCTCGCCGACCACATGGTGGTGCTGCGCTACGAGGACCGTCCGGGTGTCGTGGGCACCGTCGGCCGGATCCTCGGCGAGGCGGGCATCAACATCGCCGGGATGCAGGTGTCCCGGGCGGGCGTCGGCGGGGCGGCGCTGGCCGTGCTCACCGTGGACGACACGGTCGCGCCGGGTGTGCTGACCGAGCTGGCCGAGGAGATCGGGGCCACGTCGGCCCGGTCCGTGAACCTGGCCTGAGCCGCCCGATCCCGGGGCCCGTGCCCCGGGGGAAGAACCGTTCGCGGGAGCCGGACCTGGCTCCGCGGCAGGCGCCGGGCGGGCCGACCGAGTGGTCGGCC
>NZ_JBHJUV010000030.1:0-118130 GCF_042268025.1 Streptomyces sp. NPDC056161 | reverse complement strand
CGGCCGGAACGGACACCTTCAGGTTCCCGAACCGGCATCAGCCCACGTCAGGGCAGACAGAAGCACCTCCGGCGCACGCCACGGGATTTACCACGCCCCCGGCGCGCACCAAAGGTGCGCTGGATCGCTGACCTGCGGAAACGGTCATGGACTGCGCCCCGGGCGCAGGGGAGGAGAGCCCGTATCCGCTTCGGCGCCTGCGCGTTGTGCCCACGTGGTGGGTGGCGCGTCGCCGGTTCTTCGAGCCGAGCGGCCGTCCCGGCCCCGGCCGGGACGGTTTGGGTGCCGGTAGGGCACGGAGGCGTCCGTAGTCGCGCTCAGTGCGGATCCAGCGCTGCGTTCAGTCGGCGATCCGCTGCGGATCGAGCACCACGGGCAGCTCGGCGAGTCCGCGGAACGCCGGGAAGGGCACGGTCAGCCAGCGCGCCTCGTGCGGGGGCACGGCCAGCGTGATCTCGGGATAGCGGCGGAACAGCGTGGTGAGCGCGATGTGCATCTCCAGGCGGGCCAGCGGCGCGCCGACGCAGTAGTGGGGGCCGTGTCCGAAGGCCAGGTGGGGCTGGGCTCCGGTACGTGTGACGTCGAGCCGGTCGGGTTCGGCGTACGCCTCGGGGTCGCGGCCCGTGGCCGTGAGGGCGATCTGGACGAGGGCGCCCTTGGGGATCACCACACCGCGCATCGGGATGTCCTCGGTGGCGTGGCGGAAGGTGGAGCTCTCCACCGACCCCTCGTACCGCAGCAGTTCCTCGACGGCCGGCTTCAGGGACTCGGGGCTCGCGAGGGCCGCCTGGCGCTGGTCCGGCTTCGACAGCAGGTGGTACACGGCGTTGCCGATGAGGTACGCGGTGGTCTTGTGACCCGCGAAGAACAGCACCCACGCCGTCGAGACCAGCTCATGGTCCGTCAGGGCGCCGTCCTGGTCCTGGGCCGCGATGAGCGCGCTCATCAGGTCGTCGCCGGGCGTGCTGCGCTTGCGCGCCACGAGGTCGACCAGGAGGTCCCGCAGCTTCCCCTCGGCCTCCTCCAGTGCCTTCTTCGCCTCCGGGCCGAATCCGGTCTTCGCCACGGTCACCGCCCACTGGTGGGCACGGTCGCGCTCGTTCTCCGGCACGCCGAGGAGTTCGCAGATGACCTGGAGCGGCAGCGGGAACGCGAAGTTCGGGAGCAGGTCGACGGACGCGTCGGTCGGGCAGCGCTCCAGCAGTTCCTCGGTGACCTGCTGGATGCGCGGGCGCAGCGACTCCACCCGGCGCGGGGTGAAGGTGCCCTGCACGATCCGCCGGAGCCGGGTGTGCTTGGGCGGGTCGGAGAACAGCATGTTGTCGTCGAGCGCGATGGAGGAGTCGCCGAAGATCCGTTGGTACGCGTCGAGGGCGCCGTACATGTCCTTGCTCAGCCGCGGGTCGGCCAGCGCGGCGCGCGCGTCGTCGTAACGGGTGATCAGATACGTCTCCACGCCGTGCGGCGGCTGGAGCGGGCACACCGGGGCGGTCTTCCGCAACTCCGCGTACACGGGGTGCGGGTTGGCGCGGAAGTCGGGTGTGCACCGGGAGGCGGCGGCCGCGGGGTCCGCGGATGTCGGTTCGGTGTGCAGGGGTGTTCGCGTCATGGCCTCGACGGTTCCCGGCGGGCGGTCGCCAGCAAACGTCCTTAGCCCGTCCGGGGCGGCGCGGGAACCGGGTGTGGTGAGCCTGTCCGGGATGGTGTGGGAACGGGGTGTGGTGAGCCTGTCCGAGGTGGCTCGGGGACGGGGCGTCGCGATCGGAGCAACAGAAGGTGCGGGGCCCATGGAGCGGGCGAAGAGTTGAAGCCGATCGGAGATACCCCGGGGCACCGCTTTCCACGGTCTCGGGGCGGTCGGCTTCGGACCACAGACGATGACCACCGATGGCCACCGATGACCACAGGCGATGGCGAAAGACGTTAGGGGATCAGCCGATATGAGCGGACGAGCCGTGGAATCCGTACCGGTTCTGGTGGTGGGCGGCTCCTTGGTGGGCCTGTCCACGTCAGTCTTTCTCGGTCGCCTCGGCGTCGAGCACCTTCTCGTCGAGCGTCATGCCGCGACGTCCACCCACCCGCGCGGCCGTGGGAACAACCTGCGCACCATGGAGCTGTTCCGGACCGCGGGCGTCGAGCAGGACATCCGCGCCGCGGCGGGCGCCCTGGCGGGGAACGACGGCGTCCTCCAGGTGAGTGCGCTCTCCGGCGGCGAGCGCCGGTGGATCGTCAGGGCGATCGACACGGGTCCGGCCCTGTCGCAGATCACCTCGGCCGGCTGGTGCCTGTGCAGTCAGAACGACCTTGAGCCCGTCCTGCTGAGCCGCGCCCGCTCCCTCGGCGGCGACATCCGCTTCCACACCGAGCTGGTCTCCTTCACCCAGGACGCCGAAGGGGTGCACGCGGAGGTGCGGGACCGCGACAGCGGCGAGACGCGCATCGTGCACGCCCAGTACCTGGTGGCCGCCGACGGGCCCCGCAGCCCGGTGCGCGAGCGGCTGGGCATCACCCAGACAGGACCGGGCCCGCTGTTCCACAACGTGAGCATCACGTTCCGCAGCAAGAAGCTCCAGGACGTCGTCGGTGACCGGCACTTCGTCGTCTGCTACATCACCGATCCGTCCGGCGAGGGTGCCCTGCTGCCGGTGGACAACCGGGAGCGGTGGGTCTTCCACGCCCCCTGGGCCCCGGACCGGGGCGAGACGCTGGACGACTTCACCGACGCGCGCATCGTCGCCCACATCCGCGCCGCGGCGGGCGTCCCCGACCTCGACGTCGAGGTCACCGGCAAGGCCCCCTGGCACGCGGCGGACCGCGTGGCCGACAGCTACGGCGAGAACCGGGTCTTCCTGGCCGGTGATTCGGCGCACGAGATGCCCCCCACCGGGGCCTTCGGCTCCAACACCGGTATCCAGGACGCGCACAACCTCGCCTGGAAGCTCGCGGCCGTCCTGCGCGGCTGGGCCGGACCGGCGCTGCTCGACACGTATCAGACGGAACGCCGGCCGGTCGCGCTCGCGACGACCGCCCGCGCCCTGTTCCAGGCGGGCGAGGAGGAGCACCCCGGCTACACCCCGAAGAAGCGCAAGGACGATCCGGCCGACGCGTTGACGGTGGCCCTGTGCTACCGCTACCCGTCGGGTGCCGTCGTCGGCGCCGACCCGGACGCCGCGATCGTGCCCGCCGAGTTCCAGCTGGGCGGCGCTCCCGGGAGCCGTGCCCCCCACCTGTGGGTGACCACCCGGGACGGCGGACGGATCTCCACCCTGGACCTCTACGAACGGTCCTTCGTCGTTCTCACCGGACCGGGAGGCGAGGCATGGCGCACTGCCGCCCGCGGTGTCACCGCGCGCCTGGGCATCCCGGTGGAGGGCTACGTCGTCGGCGCGGAGCACGACCTGGTCCCCCAGGACGGGGCCGACTGGGCGGCGCTGCACGGCACGGCGGAGTCCGGTGCCGTCCTGGTCCGCCCCGACGGCTTCGTGGCCTGGCGGTCGCCCGGCCTCGTGGCCGACCCGGAACGGGCCCTCACGGACGCGCTGATGACGGTGCTCCGCCGGGAGACGGCACCGAACGCCGTGGCTGAGCCGCGCCGGACGGCCGCGGCGCAGGAGCCCCTGGCGACGGCATCCGACGGGCGCGTCTGAACGCCTCCACTTGAGCGCCCCACTTGAATGCCACGCCTGAACGCCTCCCCCTGAACGCCGCGTCTGAGTGCCTCCACTTGAACGCCACGTCTGAACGCTCCCACTTGAACGCCACGTCTGGACGCGGCTCCTGGACGCGGCTCCTGAACGCCGCGTCTGAACGCGGCTCCTGAACGCCGATGGTGAACGCCGTTTCTGAACGCCGTTTCTGAACGAAGGAAGAATCCGCTGTGATATCAACTGCTCCGGCCGCCGACGACGCCCGTACCTCCCGTGTGGACGTCCACCACCACTTCACCGCGCCCGCCTGGCTCGACTGGGCCGAGGCGCAGGGCCTGGTCCGGCGCGACAGGATGCCCTGGTGGACACGCTGGGACCTCGACTCCGCGCTCGCCCTCATGGACCGTACGGGGATCCGCACCACCGTCATGACCGTGGCCATGCTCGGCCGCATCCAGGAGCGCGGCAAGCGTGAGGAGAGCGCACGGGTCGCGCTGGAGGCGGCGGCGGAGGTCGCCGCGAGCCACCCCACCCGCTTCACCTTCTTCACGCCGGTCTTCCTCGACGACCCCGACCTGTCGAGCTGGTCGCTGAAGTACGGCCTCGACGACCTCGGCGCCGTCGGCGTGAGCACCCGCACCAGCGCGGGCGGTGTCTATCTCGGCGACCCCTCCCACGACCGCCTCCTCAGCGAGCTGAACGACCGTTCCGCCGTCGTCAGCACCCACCCGATGGACGTACCCGGTGGCGGCGCCGACGGGGCGGGCGTGCCGGGCCTGCCGCCGTTCATGTGCGACTTCCTCATGGACACGACCCGCGCGGCGATCAACCTCATCCTCAACGGCACCCTGGACCGCTACCCCGACCTCACCTTCGTCCTGCCGCACGGCGGCGGTTTCCTCCCCTACATGGCCGGCCGCCTGGAACTCCTCGGCGACCACCTCACGCCCGAGATCGAACCGTCCCGGATACGCGACTACCTGCACCGCTTCTACTACGACACGGCGGGCCCCATGTCCCCGTCCTCGACCCCCACCCTCATGGCCACGGTCGACCCCGCCCGGATCCTCTTCGGAACCGACTGGCCGCCCACCGCCGCCCACCTCGTCTCCGACGTCGTGGCACCGGCCCTGGACAGCGACCCGGCCATCGCCGGCCACCAGCTCCGCGGCATCAACCGGGACAACGCGCTGCGCCTGCTGCCGGCGCTCGCACGGGCCTGAGGGGCTGGCCCGCGCGTCAACGAGGCCGCCGCGAGGGCCAGGGCCGCCTGAGCCGGTCGGGTGCGCGGCCGGGCGGGGGATGGTGCGTCACGCCCGCCGGCTGCTCGGACCGGGGACGGCTCAGCTCCCCTCCGCCCCGGTCCCGCCCTCTCTGGAGGCTATGAGCTGGGCCGCCCAGCGTGCCCATTCCTCCTGCATCGCGGTGAAGCGCAGGCCGAATTCGAGGGCGATCGCGCCGTTGGCGGTGAGGCGGCCCTCCTCGGCCCAGTCCAGCGTGTCCCGCACCTTCCGCAGGTCGGCGTGGCGGCCGGCGGCCTGGTCCGCGAGGTGTTTCAGGTACTCCAGGCGCTGCTCGGGCGGGAGTACGTCGATGAAGAAGACCCGCAGCAGTGTGTCGCTGCGCCGGGGCTGCTCGGCCGACGGATCGGCCAGCCAGCGGCGCAGCTCGGTCAGCCCCGTGTCGGTGAGCGCGTAGTCCTTGCGTCCGCGCGGGCCCTGGCCGACGACCTCCAGCAGGCCGGCGTCGGCCAGCCGGGTCAGCTCGCCGTAGACCTGGCTCTGGGTGGCGGGCCAGACATGTGCCAACGACGTGTCGAACAGCTTCATCAGGTCGTATCCGCTGGCAGTGCGGTCGACCAGCAGCCCGAGCAGAGCGTGCCGGAGGCTCATGACAGGCACCCCGCCTTCCCGTTTCGCACAGTTTCCCGACGTCAGTGCGGTCATTCTAGCTCCGACATGTCACTCCTGCACCTTCCACTATTGACTGGTCAGGCGTGACCTTCTACTTTCGACAGGTCGGACCTGAGGTATTCACGCGTCAGGCCGAACCGACCGAAGGGACCCAGTCGTGAGCTTCCGGAGCTACCTGCGCGGATTCATCCCGTGGATCGCCTTTGCCGCCGTCTCCTCGTTCGGCTGGCAGTGGGGCGCGCTGACCGCCCTGATACTCGGCGTGTACCTGCTGGGCAAGCAGCGCAGGGCAGGCGTGGCCGCGGACGCGCTGGTCCTGGAGACCAGCACCGTCGTCTACTTCGTCCTGCTGACCGCGCTCGCCTTCGCCGTCCCCGGATCGTCGCTGCGGCACTACGCGGGAGTGGCGTCCTTCAGCTGGCTCGCGCTGACCGCCTGGGGCACCCTCGCCGCCCGCCACCCCTTCACCCTCGGCATCGCCAGGCAGGGCACCCCGCGCGCGTTCTGGGACACCCCGCAGTTCCTGCGCGTCAACGTCGTCATCACCACGGTCTGGGCGCTGTGCTTCACCCTCACCGCCATCGCCGTCGCGGTCCTCGTCGCCGCCGGCGGCGGCACCCTGGCGACCACGCTCACCCAGGTCGCCGGATTCGTGGTGGGCGCCGTGTTCACCGCCCGCTACCCCAAGATCATGCAGGCCCGGTACGCCGCGCGGGCCCGAGCGGCGGCGCACGCCGCCGAATGACCCCCTCCGCCACCACCCGAGGATCCGACATGACCGCCACCGCTCCGCACCTGCTCGGCAACTTCGCCCCCGTACCCGACGAGGCCACCGTCACCGAACTGGCCATCACCGGCACCGTCCCGCCGGAGCTGACCGGCTGGTACCTGCGCAACGGCCCCAACCCCCGCCAGGCCGCCTCCGCCCACTGGTTCATGGGCGACGGCATGGTGCACGGCGTCCGGCTGGAGGGCGGCCGCGCCACGGCCTACCGCAACCGGTGGGTCCGCACCAGCACCTTCACCCACGGCGCGCGACTGCACGACGAACAGGGCGACGCCGACCTCACCGCGGGCACGGCCAACACCCATGTGGTCCGCCACGCCGGGCGCACCCTGGCGCTGGTCGAGTCGTCCTACCCCTACGAACTGGACTGCCGACCCGGCCACGAGCTGGACACCGTCGGGGCCCACGACTTCCGGGGCCGGCTGCGCACCCCGATGACCGCGCACCCCAAGATCTGCCCCACCACCGGGGAACTGCACTTCTTCGGGTACGGGGGCCTGAGCGCGCCGTACCTGACGTACCACCGCGCGGACGCCGGCGGCGAACTCGTCCTCAGCCGGCCGGTCGACGTCGGCGCGCACACGATGATGCACGACTTCTTCCTGACCAGCGGCCATGTGGTCTTCATGGATCTGCCGATCCTGTTCGACCTGGCCGTGGCGACCAGCGGCCGGCCGGGCATGCCCTACACCTGGACCCCCGACTACGGCGCCCGGCTCGGTGTGCTGCGCCGGGACGATCCGTACGGCGCCGTGCGCTGGTTCGAGATCGGCACCTGCTTCGTGTTCCACACGCTCAACGCCCACGAGGAGGCCGACGGGCGCCGGCTGGTGCTGTACGTGGTCCGCTACGACTCGCTCGGCGACGGCGTCAGGACCACCGGTCCGGGCACGCTGTGGCGCTGGACCGTCGACCTGGCCGCCGGGACCGTACGCGAGGAGCAACTGGACGACCGGGCCTGCGAGTTCCCCCGTGTCGACGACCGGCTGGCCGGACTGCCCGCCAGGCTCGGCCAGGTCAGCACCACCGGCGATCCGCACACCGGCGGACAAGACGGCGCGATCCACCGCTACGACCTTGAGCGGGGCACCGTCACCAGCCACCGGTTCGACGGCGGCCGGGTCCCCGGCGAAGCGGCGTTCGCCCCCGCCGACGACCGGGCCGGCGGCCCCGGCTGGCTGCTGACCTTCGTCCACGACCCCGCGACCGACCGCAGTGACCTGGTCGTCCTCGACGCCGACGACCTGAGCGGACCCCCCACGGCCACGGTCCACCTGCCCCGCCGGGTACCCGCGGGCTTCCACGGCAACTGGTTGCCCGACGGCTGTTGAGAAGCAGGGACGCAGGAGCGGGGGCAGCGGGGGAGGGGGTCGAGGGACAGGGACAGCGGGGGAGGGGGCCGAGGGGCAGGGACAGAGGGGAAGGGGCGTAGGGGCGGGGGAGGGTGTGGCCCGGCGCCGGGGCGGGCCGGGGCCACGACATTACAAATTGCGCCGAATGGATGAGGATATTCGTATATCGGTGTGTCCGCGGTGTCGGTGACCAGCGGAGGAGCAGCGGGTCCTGGGCCGGGACAACGCCTCGGGAACGAGAAGAACCATCCCTCCGGAAAGGCGGACCGCCATGAGTTCGGTCAGGACGACCCACAGATCTCCGGGAGCTGACGTTCTGCGGGACCCGATCCGCAACAGAGGCACGGCGTTCACCGAGCAGCAGCGCACCCAGCTCGGCATCTCCGGTCTGGTGCCGCCGGCGGTGCTGTCGGAGGAGCAGCAGGCGATGCGCGCCTACGAACAGTTCAGTTCCCAGCCGACGCCGCTGGCGAAGAACACGTTCCTGGAGTCGCTGCGGGACCGCAACGAGACGCTCTACTACAAGCTGCTCGTCGACCATCTGACCGAGATGCTGCCCATCGTGTACGACCCGGTGGTGGGCCAGGCGATCGAGCGCTACAGCCACGAGTACCAGCGTCCGCGCGGGGTGTACCTCTCGGTGGACGATCCGGACGCGGTGGAGACGGCGTTCGCCAACCTCGGGCTCGGCGCCGACGACGTCGACCTGCTGGTGGCCACGGACGCGGAGCAGATCCTGGGCATCGGCGACTGGGGCAGCAACGGCATGGGGATCTCCCAGGGCAAGCTGGCCGTCTACACCGCCGCCGCCGGCCTCGACCCGGGCCGGGTCGTCCCCGTCATGCTCGACGTCGGCACGGACAACGAGGCCCTGCTCACCGACCCGCTCTATGTCGGGCTGCGGCACTCCCGCACCCGCGGCGAGGCATACGACCGGCTCATCGGCAATTACATCGCGACCGCCTCGCGGCTGTTCCCGCGGGCGCTCCTGCACTTCGAGGACTTCGGGCCGTCCAACGCGCGCCGCATCCTGCTGGAGTACGCCGACAAGGCGTGCATCTTCAACGACGACATGCAGGGCACCGGGGCGATCACCCTCGCCGCCGTCCTCGCGGGCGTGCGGGTGGCCGGTACGCCGCTGGCGGAGCAGCGCGTGGTCGTCTTCGGCGCCGGTACCGCCGGGGTCGGCATCGCCGACCAGATCCGCGAGGCGATGGTCCGGGCCGGGGCCCGGCCGGAGGCGGCCGTCCGGCAGGTGTGGCTGGTCGACCAGCAGGGCCTGCTGCTGGACGACATGGCCGAGCTGCGCGACTTCCAGACCCCGTACGCCCGGCCGGCCGCCGAGGCCAAGGACTACAGCCGGGACGGCCGGGGCCGGATCAACCTGGCCACCACGGTGGCCGAGGCGCGGCCGACCATCCTCATCGGGACGTCCACCAGCCCCCGTGCCTTCACCGAGCCGATCATCCGGGAGATGGCCTCGCACGTCGACCGGCCGCTGATCTTCCCGCTGTCCAACCCGACCGAGAAGATCGAGGCGCACCCGGCGGACCTCGTGCACTGGACCGACGGCCGGGCGCTGATCGGCACCGGGACCCCGTGGGATCCGGTGCCCTACGACGGCGTCGATCACCGGATCGGGCAGGCCAACAACGCGCTCGTCTACCCCGGCCTCGGCCTCGGCACCGTGGTCGCGCGGGCCGCGCACGTCACGCCGGGCATGATCCGCGCCGCGGCCGAGGCGGTCGCCGGTCTGGTCGACACCGGCACACCCGGCGCCTCCCTGCTCCCGGAGGTGGCCAACCTGCGGGCCTCCTCGGCGACCGTCGCGGTCGCCGTGGTGCGCCAGGCGCTGGACGAGGGCGTCGCGCGGGCGGACATCGACGACGTCGTCCAGGCCGTGCAGGACGCGATGTGGCAGCCCGACTATCCCGAGGAGGTCGTGTGATGGCGGCGCACCGGACCGCCGTACGGGACGTGCCGATCGGCACGGGCGCCACCGGCACCCGGGTGGAGACCGACTCGATGGGCAGGATCGACGTCCCCGCGGAGCACTACTGGGGCGCGCAGACCCAGCGTTCCCTGATCCACTTCTCCATCGGCGACGACCACATGCCCAAGGCCGTCTACCACGCCTACGGCTACGTCAAGAAGGCGGCGGCCCTGGTCAACCGGCGGGCCGGCCGGCTGGACGAGGAGCGTGCCGCCGCGATCGTCCGGGCCGCGGACGAGGTCATCGCCGGCGAGCTGGACGGCGAGTTCCCGCTGTACGTGTGGCAGACCGGGTCGGGCACCCAGTCGAACATGAACGTCAACGAGGTGATCGGCAACCGCGCCAGCCAGCTGCTCGGCGGCGCCCTCGGCAGCAAGCGGCCGGTCCACCCCAACGACCACGTCAACATGGGCCAGTCGTCCAACGACACCTTTCCCACGGCGATGCACATCGCGACCGTCCTTGAGGTGTCCGGCCATCTGCTGCGCAACGTCGACCAGCTCGCCCAGGCGATCGAGGACAAGGCCGTGACCTGGGTGGACGTGGTCAAGACCGGCCGTACCCACCTCCAGGACGCCACCCCGATCACCGTCGGCGAGGAGTGGTCCGGCTATGTCGCCCAGCTGCGCGACGCGCGCGCCCGGACGGCCGAGAGCCTGTCCGCCGTCCACCGGCTCGCGGCGGGCGGCACCGCGGTGGGCACCGGTCTGAACGCCCCCGACGGGTTCGGCGAGCAGATCGCCGCGGAGATCGCCGAGCTGACCGGGCGGCCGTTCGTGACCGCCCCCAACAAGTACGCGGCCCAGGGTTCCCTGGACGCGATGGTGGCGGTCGGCGCGGGGCTGCGCGGCCTGGCCGTGGCCCTGATGAAGATCGCCAACGACATGCGCTGGCTGGCCTCCGGGCCGCGGGCCGGACTGCACGAACTCAGGCTGCCCGCGAACGAGCCCGGCTCCTCGATCATGCCCGGGAAGGTCAATCCCACCCAGCAGGAGGCCATGGTCATGGTCTGCCTCCAGGTCATCGGGGAGGACGCGATCGTCGCCGCCGCGGGCGCCCAGGGCAATTTCGAGCTGAACGCCATGCGCCCGATCATCATCAACAACGTCCTGCACTCGGCCCGGATCCTCGCCGACGCCTGCGAGAAGCTGCGCCGCTACAGCGTCGAGGGCACCGAACTCGACCGGGCGAGGATCGACGACTACGTCGGCCGGTCGCTGATGCTGGTGACCGCGCTCAGCCCCACCATCGGCTACGACAAGGCGTCCGCGATCGCGCACAAGGCGGACGACGAGGGCACCACGCTGCGCGAGGCGGCCCTCGCCCTGGGGGTCGCCGCCGCCGACTTCGACCGCATCGTCGACCCCGCGACCATGGTCGGCCGCCCCCGGCACGACCTGGGCCTGGATCGCCCCGGCGCGGACCACACCTGACGTGTCCGCGCCGGGGCCCGGGGGCGGCGGCCCTGGCACGACCTGCGCGCACACGGCGGCCCGGAGCCGGAGCCCGGGGGCCGGGGGCCGCCGCGGAGTGGCCCGAGCCGGCCGGTGGCCCGAGCCGGCCGGTGGCCGCAGCCGGCCGGTGGCCCGAGCCGGCCGGTGACCCCAGCCGACCGTTGATCCCCTCCGCCCCCGAACGGCGAGAGCCACCCGTGTCTCCCGGCACGGGTGGTTCTCTCGGTGGCGGGGCGGCTCAGTCCCTGCGCAGGATCTCCGCCAGGGCCTCGCGCAGTTCCGTCTCCGGGTCCGGTGCGGCACCGGTGGAGCGCCAGGCGACGAATCCGTCCGGGCGGACCAGGACGGCGCCGTCGGCCGTCGTGCCGTGCAGCCGCGTCCAGTCGACCGGTCCGGCGGCGCTCTCCGTGTCGTAGGTCAGGTCCGCGTCGGCTCCCGGGCCGATCCGGTAGGCGTCGAGCCGTACGCCGTCCCGCTCGGCGACGCGGCGGGCCGCCGCGTGCCAGCCGGCGTCGTCCGGCGCGTCGGTGAGCAGGACCATGGAGCGTTCGTACAGGTCGATGGTGGAGATCCGCTCGCCGTCCCGGCGCAGCCACAGGTGCGGGGCGCGGCTGCCGGGCTGACCGGCCAGGCGTAGCTCCTCCGGGACGACCGGCTGCTCGGGGTCGGTGCCGACGACGGCGCCCTGCGGGTAGCGGTAGCCGAGGACGACGTTGAGGATGCCGCCGCGCCGGCCGCCGCCGACGCCGGGGGCCGGCGCGAAGCCGGGGTGGCTGTGCTCGACCGAGCGGGCGGAGGCGCGGGCGCTGGTCGCCAGGGCCACCGGGCGGCGCTCGGTGCCGTACGTCTCCAGCAGGCCGCCCCCCGCCCAGCCGTCCAGCACCGCGGCCAGCTTCCAGGCCAGGTTGTGGGCGTCCTGGATACCGGTGTTGCAGCCGAACGCCCCGGTGGGGGACATCTCGTGGGCGGAGTCGCCGGCGAGGAACACCCGGCCGGACACGTACTGGTCGGCGACCCGTTCGGCCGCGCGCCACGACGCCGTTCCGGTGATTTCCACATCGAGGTCGGGGACGCCGACGGCCCGCCGGATGTGCCGGAGGAGGCGTTCCTCGGTGAACTCCTCCAGCGTCTCGCCCCGCTCCGGATGCCACGGCGCGTGGAAGACCCAGCGCTCCCGGTTGTCGATCGGCAGCAGCGCGCCGTCGGCCTCCGGGTCGGTGAGGTAGCAGCAGATGAAGTGCCGGTCGCCGACCACGTCGGCGAGCAGCTTGGAACGGAAGGTGACGCTGACGTTGGCGAACAGGTCGCCGGGGCCCGACTGTCCGATGCCGAGCCGGTGGCGCACCGGGCTGCGCGGCCCGTCCGCCGCGACCAGGTAGTCGGCCCGGACGGTGTACCGCTCGTCGGTGGAGCGGTCCCTGACGGTGACCGTCACCCCTTCGGCGTCCTGCTCGAAGGACTCCATCTGGTGGGAGTAGCGCAGGTCGCCGCCGAGTGCGCGGGCGTTCTCCATGAGTACCGGTTCGAGGTCGTTCTGGCTGCACAGGCACCACGCGGTGGGGCTGAGCCGGGCGAGTCCGCCGCCCGGGTCGATCTGTTTGAACAGCCATTCGCCGGCGTCGCCGACCAGCGTCGGGGTCTGGAGGATGCCGTGGTTGCCGGCGAGCGGCGAGGCCGCGGCCTTGATGCCCGGCGCGATGCCGGCCACCCGGAACAACTCCATCGTCCGTACGTTGTTGCCCCGTCCGCGTGGATGGATCGAGGTCCCGGAGTGCCGCTCGACCAGCATGTGCCGCACACCGAGACGGCCCAGGAACAGGGACATGGACAGGCCCACCAGGGAGCCGCCCACGATGAGGACGGGAATCCGGTGGTCGGCTTTCTGATGCATCGAAGCCTCCGTTGGCAGAGGTGCGCCGAGGGGCGCCTGTGATTTTCCATGCCCTCTGCGGGCGGCTCGGTGTGCCTCGGCTCTCTCAATCACCCGCGTGGTTCACAGCCCTGGGCGGGCCGCCCGGAGTGTCTTCGCGGTGCCCATCACCCGCGTGGTTCATACGAGTCGCGCACTCCTGGGGACCGGCACAGGATCAAGGAACGCTGACGTCGCGTCACCCGCGGCCGGCGCCCGAGTCTGCCCCGTAAGGAGATGTACGCAGGATGACCACTACCTCTGAACGTGTTTCAGAAGCGCTGACCCGACAGGTGTCGAAAGTCTCCCAGTCCGTGTTCGACGGCTCCCGGCTGCGGGTCGTCCTGCTGGTCGACGTGTACGACGGAGCCCAGCAGCAGTTCCTGAAGGCGTACGAGCACCTGTGCAACCAGGTTGCGTCCGTGCCCGGCCACGTCAGCGACCAACTCTGCCAGTCCATCGAGAATCCCTCCCAATGGCTCATCACGAGCGAGTGGGAGAGCGCCCCGCCCTTCCTCGCCTGGGTGAACAGCGAGGAGCACGTGGACATGGTGAAGCCGCTGCACGGCTGTGTCCGGGACACCCGGTCGCTGCGCTTCCACGTCGTGCGGGAGACCGGTGTGGGTGTCGAGCGGTCGCCGCAGCGCCGGCTCCAGACCTCGCCGCGGATCGGTGACGGGCTGATCCGGCACGCGCTGACCTTCACGGTCCGGCCGGGCAGCGAGGAGAAGGTGCAGAAGCTGCTCGCGGAGTACGCCGCGCCCGAGGCGAAGGTCGACGAGTCCACGCGGCTGTGCCGGACCTCGCTGTTCATGCACGGCAACCGGGTGGTGCGGGCCATCGAGGTGCGCGGCGACCTGCTCGCGGCCCTGCGGCACGTCGCCCGGCAGCCCGAGGTGCGCGCGGTCGAGGAGGCCATCAACCCGTACCTGGAGCAGGAGCGGGACCTGAGCGACCAGGAGTCGGCGCGGATCTTCTTCACCCGGGCGGCGCTGCCGGCCGTGCACCACGTGACGGCGGACGGCCTGGCCTGGGGCGAGCGGTGCGCGATGCACTACCCGGCGGTGCCCGGCCGTGGGATGCGGCTGGCCGAACTGCTCGCCCAGTACGACGAGATGGTCGCGGGGGACCCGACCAGCCCGGTGCTGCGCAGCACGATCTTCCAACGCGACGACGTCGTGGTGCGGCTGCTCGACCTGCGCGAGGAGACCGGCACCCAGCCCGTGGTGCCTCCGTCGCCGCACGCGGCCGAGCTGAAGTCGCTCCTCGACGGCGAGGCCGTCCGCATGACCCTGGTCACCGACCGCCGTTCGCCGGGCGCCTGAGCCGGCGGCCCGATCCGGTGGACACGCCCCTCATCCCACCGCAGCACACCAACGGAGGAACGTCGTGATCAAACCCCGTCCCAGAATCGTGGACCTCAGCGAGGTCGAGCCCAACGTCCGGCGCGGCGGCGATCTGCGCGCCATGCTCACCCCGGCCACGGTGGGTTCCACCAGCGGTTTCATGGGCGTGGCCATCGTGCAGCCCGGCGACCGCATCGGTGAGCACTACCACCCGTACTCCGAGGAGTTCGTCTACGCCCTGTGCGGTGAGCTGGAGGTGGACCTGGACGGCGAGGCGCACCAGCTGCGGCCCGAGCAGGGGCTGATGATCCCCGCCTACATGCGCCACCGCTTCCGCAACGTCGGCAACGTGGAGGCCCGGCTCGTCTTCCACCTCGGTCCGCTCGCGCCGCGTCCGCAGCTGGGCCACGTCGACACGGAGGAGACCGAGGTGATCGGCGCTGCCGCCGTCACCACCGAGGCGGCCGCCGACGACGCGGCCGATCCGCGGAAGGTTCCCTCATGACCCGGCGGGTGGCGGTCACCGGCATAGGCATCGTCGCCCCGGGCGGGATCGGCACCCGGGCGTTCTGGGACCTGCTCGCGGCCGGCCGCACGGCGACGCGCGGCATCACGTTCTTCGACCCGTCCGGACTCAGGTCCCGGATCGCCGCGGAGTGCGACTTCGATCCGGCGGCGTACGGGCTGGACGCGGAGCAGACCGAGCGGGCGGACCGGTACATACAGTTCGCGCTGGTCGCCGGTGACGAGGCGGTCCGGGACTCCGGTCTCGACCTGGCCAGGGAGAACCCCTGGCGGGTCGGTGTCTCGCTGGGCACCGCGGTGGGCGGCACCACCCGCCTGGAACACGACTACGTCCTGGTCAGCCACGGCGGGCAGCACTGGGACGTGGACCACCGCGAGGCGCAGCCACAGCTGCACCGGGCGTTCTCGCCGAGCACGCTGGCCTCCGCGGTGGCGGAACGATTCGGCGCCCAGGGTCCGGTGCAGACCGTCTCGACCGGCTGCACCTCCGGACTCGACGCGGTCGGGTACGCCTTCCACACCGTCGAGGAGGGCCGGGCCGACGTCTGCATAGCCGGTGCGTCGGACTCGCCGATCTCACCGATCACCATGGCGTGCTTCGACGCGATCAAGGCCACATCCCCCAACAACGACGACCCGGCCCACGCCTCCAGGCCCTTCGACAACAACCGTGACGGCTTCGTCATGGGCGAGGGCGGCGCGGTGCTCGTCCTGGAGGAACTGGAACACGCGCGAGCCCGGGGCGCCCACGTCTACTGCGAACTGAGCGGCTACGCCACCTACGGCAACGCCTACCACATGACCGGCCTGACCAGTGAGGGCCTGGAGATGGCGCGGGCCATCGAGGACGCCCTCGACCACGCCCGGCTGGACCCCACGGCCATCGACTACGTCAACGCCCACGGCTCCGGCACCCGGCAGAACGACCGGCACGAGACGGCCGCCGTGAAGCGGGCCCTGGGGCAGCACGCCTACCGGACGCCCATGAGTTCCATCAAGTCCATGGTGGGGCACTCCCTCGGCGCGATCGGCGCGATCGAGGTCGTGGCCTGCGTGCTGGCCCTGGCGAACCAGGTCGTCCCGCCGACCGCCAACTACGAGACCCCGGACCCCGAGTGCGACCTGGACTACGTCCCCCGTGTCGCCCGCGAGCGCACGCTGCGCAGCGTGCTCTCCGTGGGCAGCGGGTTCGGCGGCTTCCAGTCCGCGGTGATCCTGACCCGGCCCAGGGAGTAAGGGAGAGCACACGATGAGCGCACCCCACGAACGTCGCGCGGCCATCACCGGAATCGGTGTCGTCGCACCCAACGGAACCACCACCGACACCTTCTGGAAGGCCACCCAGCGGGGGCTCAGCGTCCTCGACCGGATCACCCGCGAGGGCTGCGAGCACCTGCCGTTGAAGGTGGCCGGCGAGGTTCGCGCGTTCGACCCGGCGGCGGCGGTCGAGGAGCGCTACCTCGTCCAGACCGACCGGTTCACGCACTACGCGATGGCCGCGGCCGACCTCGCGCTGGAGGACGCCCGGCTGGGCCAGGCCGACACCGCCGACGCGCCGTTCTCCATCGGCGTGGTCACCGCGGCCGGTTCCGGCGGCGGTGAGTTCGGCCAGCGGGAGCTGCAGCGACTGTGGGGTAAGGGCAGCCGGTTCGTCGGCCCGTACCAGTCCATCGCCTGGTTCTACGCCGCCTCCACCGGCCAGATCTCCATCCGTCGCGGCTTGAAGGGCCCCTGCTCGGTGGTCGCGGCCGACGAGGCGGGCGGCCTCGACGCCCTCGCCCATGCGGCGCGGGCGGTGCAGCGCGGCACCGACGCGGTCGTCGCCGGGTCGACCGAGGCGCCACTGGCCCCGTACTCGATGGTCTGCCAGCTCGGCTACCAGGAGCTGAGCACCGCGGACGATCCGCTGCGCGCCTACCTTCCGTTCACGGCCGAGGCCGGCGGGTTCGTGCCCGCCGAGGGCGGCGCCATGGTCGTGGTGGAGGCGGAGCGCACGGCCCTGGAGCGCGGGGCGCCGTTGCGCGCCATGCTCGCCGGGCACGCGGCGACCTTCACCGGAGCCTCCCGCTGGGAGGATTCCCGGGCCGGGCTCGCCCAGGCGATCCGGGGCGCCCTGGACGAGGCCGGGTGCGCGCCGGAGGAGATCGACGTGGTCTTCGCCGACGCGCTGGGCGTGCCGGCCGCGGACCGCGCCGAGGCGCTGGCCATCGCCGACGCCCTGGGCGCGCACGCCGCGCGGGTACCGGTCACCGCGCCGAAGACCGGCATCGGCCGGGGCTACTGCGCGGCGCCCGTGCTGGACACCGCGGCGGCGGTGCTCGCGATGGAGCACGGACTGATCCCACCCACCCCCAACGTCTTCGACGTCTGCCACGACCTCGACCTCGTGACCTGCCGGGCCCGCAACGCCGAACTGCGCACGGCGCTGGTCCTCAGCCGGGGACTCATGGGGTCGAACTCGGCGCTGGTGCTGCGGCGCGGCACCGGCGAACGCGTCTGAAGAACCCGACGCCTTCCGAGGCCGTCACCCGACGTCTCCCGAGGCCGTCACCCGAGACCGTCACCCGACGTCTCCCCGGAGACCGTCACCCGACGCCTCCCCGGAGGCCGTCTCACAGCACTCCCGGAGAGAAGGAGAGAACCGCATGAGTGTCCTCATCACGCTGGAAGAGTTGTCCGGGCTCATGAAGCAGGCCGCCGGGGTCAGCGTCGCCCCGCAGGAACTGGAGCAGCGCTCCGACAGCGGCTTCGACGCCCTCGGCATCGACTCGTTGGGCCTGCTCGGCATCGTCGGCGAGCTGGAGAACCGGCACGGCACGCCGATGCCGCCGGACGCGGAGCGCTGCAGGACGCCCCGGCAGTTCCTCGACCTCGTCAACACCACTCTGATGGCAGGAGCCTGACATGGCAGGACACACACAGAACGAGATCGTCATCGGCGCCCCCCTGGACCTCGTCTGGGAGATGACCAACGACCTGGCGAACTGGCCGCAGCTGTTCAGCGAGTATGCGGCGGTCGAGATCCTCTCCCGGGAGGGCGCGAAGACGACGTTCCGGCTGACCATGCACCCGGACGAGAAGGGCACGGTGTGGAGCTGGGTCTCCGAGCGCGAGCCGGACCGCGACACGCTCAGCGTCAAGGCACGCCGGGTGGAGACCGGCCCGTTCGCGCACATGGACATCCACTGGCGCTACGAGGAGGTCGCGGCCGGCACCCGGATGGTGTGGACCCAGGACTTCGCGATGAAGCCGGACGCCCCGGTCGACGACGACTGGATGACCGACAACATCAACCGGAACTCCAAGATCCAGATGGGGCTGATCCGGGACAAGATCGAGAAGGCCGCGGCCGGGAAGCGGTCCACGGCCGCCGTCGCCGACTGAGCGCGGAAGGAACGCACCCGATGCACCAGGCTCTCATCGTCGCCCGGATGGCCCCCGGCTCCGCCCCT
Organism: Streptomyces sp. NPDC056161; assembly: GCF_042268025.1. Taxonomy (NCBI): domain Bacteria; kingdom Bacillati; phylum Actinomycetota; class Actinomycetes; order Kitasatosporales; family Streptomycetaceae; genus Streptomyces; species Streptomyces sp. NPDC056161. The sequence goes on along the minus strand of NZ_JBHJUV010000030.1, from coordinate 99,752 downwards.
GACATCGCCAAGGTGTTCGAGGAGTCGGACCGGGGGGAGCTGCCCCACCTCGTCGGGGTCGTCCGGCGCAGCCTCTTCCAGTTCGGCGATGTGTACATGCACCTCGTCGAGTCCGAGCGCGAGCCCGGACCGGCCATCGCCAAGGTCACCGACCACCCGGAGTTCCGGGGCATCAGCGAGCGGCTCACGGCGTACGTCAGCGCGTACGACCCCGAGACCTGGCGCTCCCCGAAGGACGCCATGGCGCACCGCTTCTACCTGTGGGAGCGCGGCTGACACCGTCTCCCGATACGGAAACACCGGTCGCCGGGCCCGCTGCCGCGGGCCCGGCGCCGGTTTCCGTGTCCGTACCGCCGCGCCGGTGTCCCGCTCAGCCGGGGACGTGGCAGTCGAACGCGTCCAGGTAGGGGTTGACGGGACCGGTGCCGTCGACGACCAGGCCGGCCGCGGTCAGCCGGCGCACCATGGAGTCGGTGGTGTGCTTGGCCCCGCCGACGTTGAGCAGCAGCAGCAGGTCCATGGCGGTGCTGAAGCGCATCGAGGGGGTGTCGTCGACGAGGTTCTCGATGACCACGATCCGGGCGCCGGGCCCGCCCGCCGCGATGACGTTGCCGAGCAGCCGCGTCGTGCTCGCGTCGTCCCATTCGAGGATGTTCTTGATGACGTAGACGTCGGCCTTCACCGGGACGGACACCCGGGCGTCGCCGGGCACGACGCGCGCGCGGTCGGCGAGGTCGCCGCCGGCGCGCAGCCGCGGCAGGGCGCCTGCCACCACGCGCGGCAGGTCGAGCAGACTGCCGTGCATCGACGGGTACTTGTCGAGCAGGCTCGCCACCACATGGCCCTGGCCGCCGCCGATGTCGGCGACCGAGGCGGCGCCGGACAGGTCGAGCAGCGCGGCCACGTCCCGCGCCGACTGCTCGCTGGAGGTGGTCATCGCGCGGTTGAAGACGTCCGCCGACTCGGGGGCGTCCTCGTTGAGGTAGGTGAAGAACTCCTTGCCGTACAGGTCCTCGACCACGTTCCGGCCGGTGCGCACGGCCTCGTTGAGCCGGGGCCAGGCGTCCCAGGTCCACGGCTCGGTGCACCACAGGGAGATGTCACGCAGGCTGTTCGGGTCGTCCTCGCGCAGCAGCCGGGACATGGTGGTGTGCGCGAACGTGCCGTCCGGCCGCTCCTCGAAGACGCCGTAGCAGACCAGCGCCCGCAGCAGCCGGCGCAGCGGCGCCGGCTCGGTCTTCACCGCGGCCGCGAGGTCCGTCACGGCCATGGGGGACTCCCCGAGGGCGTCGGCGACGCCCAGCCGGGCGGCCGCCCGGACGGCGGCGGCACATGCCGCGCCGAACACCAGCTCCCGCAGCCGCATGGACGGCGGTGGGGACGGGGAGCCTGCCTTCTCGTGCGGGGCCGAGGGCTTGGAGGTCGCGGTCGTCATGTGCCGCCTTCCTTCCTTGGATTGGCCTTGGACTGGCCTTGGTCCGGGCTGGACCGGCCCTGGACCGGCCTGGACCGGACCGGCCTGGACTGGACCGGCCTGGACTGGACCGGCCTGGACTGGACCGGCCCGTGGGCCGGCCCACGGACCGCCCCGGGGCCGGCCGCGGACCGGTCGGCCCCGGGCTACGGGACGCGACGGACGGCGGTCAGCACATGCCCGCGGGCTTGGAGGCCCGGCAGGAGTTGCCGCTGAACGTGTTGCCCTTGCCGGTGTCGGTGTTGACCAGGTCGGCCGGGGCGTTGTCGTCCAGCACGTTGTCGTTGATCCGGTTCCGCTCGCTGGTGACGCCCACGAAGCTCTTGAACAGGACGATGCCGCCCGACAGCGGCGACTTGCCGGAGTGACCGGTGATCCGGTTCCGGGTGACCAGGGTGTCCTCGGCGCCGGTCAGGACGATCCCGGAGCCCTGGAGCGCGGGCAGCCGGGCGGTCTTCGGGCAGGACTTGTTGTTCTGCGTGATCTGGTTGTCCCGGACGGTCAGGGCGCCCGCCCGCGGCTTGTTCTCGTCGCCGACGACGAACATGCCGACGCAGTTGCCGGTGACGTAGTTGTCCGCGACGGTGAGGTTGCGCAGACGCCGGACGGTCACGCCGATCCGGTTGCCCTCCAGGCGGTTGCTCTCGACCGCCGCGCCCTTGGTGTCCTTAGCGCCCTGCTCGGCCGAGACGGTGTTGGCGAGGAAGAGGCCCGCGTCGCCGTTCCCCTTGGCGTGGTTGTACCGGAACACGCCGTGCACGGACCGCTCCTGGGCGATGCCCCAGACGCCGTTGTTGGCGGCGTAGACCCTGGTCACGGTCATCCGGTCGGTCGACGTGCCGAACACCCCGGCCCGCGCGAAGCCGGTCACACTGAGGTCCGCGACGGTGACGTCCTGGACCGGGTGGGCCGTCGTGCCCGTCACGCAGATGCCGTTGCCCGCCGCGGAGCAGCCGGTGGCGGCCTTCTTCCCGGTGGGCTGGAGCACGGTGCCGAGACCCATGCCGCGCAGGGTCAGACCGGACTTGCTCACCGTCACGCTCTGCCGGTAGATGCCGGGGGTCAGCAGGACGGTGTCTCCGGCCCGTGCGGCGTCGACCGCCTTCTGGATGGATTCCCCGGGGTGGACCACGTGGGTCGTGTGGGCGGCGGAGGCCGGGGTGGTACCGAGGGCCGCACCGACGAGTGCCGCGGTGCACGCCAGGTACGCGATGCTGCATTTTGTCATATTCTGCACGCTATGGCCGATCAGCCCATGGACCGGGTGGATGGGCCGTTCGACGGCGTGTCATCGGCGCAGAGCGCGCCCGATCTCCAACTGGACGGCCTCCAACGGCCGTCCGTCCTCCGTCTCCCACAGACAGTTCTGCAGCACCCGCCCCAGCGTCCACGCCCGCGCCCGCTCCCGGTCCAGGCCCAGCGCATCCGTCAGCGCGTCGAAACGCCAGCGGGTCTCGGCCGGGTCGTAACGGTTGTCGATCGCCGGGAGCAGATCGAAGCCGGGGTCGCCGGCCAGCGGTTTCGGATCGATGGCCAGCCAGTCGGCCCGCGCCCCCGCGAGCACGTTCTCGAAGTGCAGGTCCCAGTGCAGCAGCCGGTCACCGGGCTCGGCCAGCACCTCGCGCACCGCCGCCGCGCAGTCCCCGACCAGCCGCCGGTCCGCCGGATCCGCGATCCGCTCCAGCGCCCACGGCACCTGCTCCAGCATCCGACGGGCGATGTCGGCCAGCCGGCGCATCCCCGGCGGGGCCGGCACCGCGGTCAGCCGGGCCAGCAGCCCGCCGATGATCCGCACCGCCTCCCGGTCGTCCGGCAGGTCGCTCAGCACCCGGCCCTCGTCGAGCCGCTCCAGCAGCAGCGTGCAGGTCGGCCCGTCGTGCTCCAGCAGTCGTACCGCCCCGTCGCCGTCCCAGACCCGCAGCGCCTCGGGCTCACCCGCGCTCTCCTCGTCGAGCGGCTGGAGCTTCAGCGCGGCCGGCGTCCCGTCGGCCCGGACCACGGGCAGCACCAGCGCACACCACCCGTACATGGCCGGACCGTCCACCACCAGCTCCCACCGCCGCAGGAACTCCTCGGCCCGTCCCGGCAGCTCCGCGATGAAGGAACGCCCCGCCTCCCCGTTGAACCTCTCCTGTGAGGCGACCAGCTCGCCAGGCACTTCGATCACCTCGCCGACGATACTGACGTGTGTGAACCGGGTCATCCGATTTCGGCGCGGGCTCGGGGCGGCGGCTGCCTACGTCCGCAGCGCCCCGGGAACCTACCTCTGGCTGCTGATCCTGTTCGCCACCACCGTCGCCCTGCACTACATGTCCCCGGCCTTCGAGCAGGCGTTCCTGCGGCACCGCTCGACCAACATCCACGAGCTGTCCCGCGACCCGGTACGGGTGCTGATCACCAGCGCGATGTGGATCGACGGCGAGTACTGGCTGCCGTACGCCGCCCTGTACACGGTCTTCCACGCCCAGGCCGAACGCTGGCTCGGCACCCTGCGCTGGCTCGTGGTCTGCGTCGCCGCGCACGTGCTGGCCACGGTGGGCAGCGAGCTGACGCTGCTGCACGCCATCGACGTCGGGGCCGCCCCGCGGCGGGCCGCCGACACCCTCGACATCGGCGTCAGCTACGCCCTGGCCGGGGTGGTGGGCGTGCTCACCTACCGGATCGCGGCGCCCTGGCGGTACGGGTACCTGGCGGCCGTACTGATCTTCTTCCTGGTGCCCCTCCTCACCGGCGCCACCTTCACCGACCTCGGGCACTTCCTGTCCGTACTGATCGGTCTCGCGTGCTATCCGCTGGTCAGGGGCCGCGGAAAAGCATGGAATCCGAAGGAGACACTGACCGCCCTCAGGGGTTAACGTCCGCGCATGAGCAGCTCGGCAAGCAGTGTCGTCAACGGCGGCATCTCCTTCTGGTACGCGGACGACGGCCTTCCCGCCGCCCGCGCGCCCCTGACCGGCGACGCGTCCGCCGACGTCGTGATAGTCGGCGGCGGCTACACCGGACTGTGGACCGCCTACTACCTGAAGAAGACCGCCCCCTTCCTGCGCATCACCGTCCTGGAGCAGAAGTTCTGCGGCTACGGCGCCTCCGGCCGCAACGGCGGCTGGCTCTACAACGGCGTCGCGGGCCGCGACCGCTACGCCCGGCTGCACGGCCACGAGGCCGCCGTACGCCTGCAACGCGCGATGAACGACACCGTCGCCGAGGTCGTCGCGGTCACCGAGGCCGAGGGCATCGACGCCGACCTGCACCGGGGCGGCGTGCTGGAAGTGGCCACCACCCCCGCCCAGCTGGGCCGCCTGAAGGCGTTCCACGCCCACGAGCTGTCCTACGGCGAGCGGGACCGCGAGCTGTACGGCGCCCGTGAGACCCGCGAACGGATCCGGGTCGCCGACGCGGTCGGCGCCGCCTGGACCCCGCACGGCGCCCGGCTGCACCCGGCCAAGCTCGTCAAGGGCCTCGCCGCGGCCGTCGAGGCGCTGGGCGTCACCGTCCACGAGTCGACACCGGTGACGGAGATCCGCCAGGGTCACGCCGTCACCCCGTACGGCACCGTGCGCGCCCCCTACGTGCTGCGCTGCACCGAGGGCTTCACCGCCGCCCTGAAGGGCCAGCGGCGCACCTGGCTGCCCATGAACTCCTCGATGATCGCCACCGAGCCGCTCACCGACGAGCAGTGGGCCGAGATCGGCTGGGACGGCCGGGAGACCCTGGGCGACATGGCGCACGCCTACATGTACGCCCAGCGCACCGCCGACGGCCGGATAGCCCTCGGCGGCCGTGGCGTCCCCTACCGCTTCGGCTCCCGCACCGACAACGACGGCCGCACCCAGGACGCGACCATCGACGCCCTCCGCGACATCCTCGTCCGCTTCTTCCCGTCCCTCGCGGGCCTGCGCGTGGCCCACGCCTGGTCCGGTGTCCTCGGCGTGCCGCGCGACTGGTGCACGACCGTCACCCTGGACCGCACGACGGGCCTGGGCTGGGCGGGCGGCTACGTCGGTTCGGGCGTCGCCACCGCCAACCTCGCCGCCCGCACCCTGTGCGACCTGGTCCGGCTGGACTCCGGCCAGGGCTCCCGCACCGCGCTGACGGACCTGCCCTGGGTCGACCACAAGGTCCGCCGCTGGGAGCCGGAGCCCTTCCGCTGGCTGGGCGTGAAGGGCATGTACGCCACCTACCGCGCCGCCGACCGCCGCGAACGGCTCCGCCCGAGCAGCGACTCCTCCCGCCTGGCCCGCTGGGCGGACCGGGTGGCCGGGAGGCACGCGTGATCCGCCCCGCGACCCCCGCCGACGTCCCCGTCATCCACGCCCTGATCCGCGATCTGGCCGTCTACGAGAAGGCCCCCGACGAGGCCAGGGCCACCCCCGGGCAACTGCACGAGGCGCTGTTCGGGCCGCACCCGGCCGTCTTCGCCCACCTGGCCGTGGACGACACGACCGGCGAGCCGGTCGGCTTCGCGCTCTGGTTCCTCACCTTCTCGACCTGGCGCGGCGTCCACGGCATCCACCTGGAGGACCTGTACGTCCGCCCGGAGGCCCGCGGCGCCGGCCACGGCCGCGCCCTGCTCACCGAACTGGCCCGCATCTGCGTACGGCGCGGGTACGCCCGCCTGGAGTGGTCGGTCCTCGACTGGAACGAACCCGCGATCGGCTTCTACCGCAGGCTCGGGGCCGTCCCACAGGACGGGTGGACGGTGTTCCGGCTCACGGACGGGGCGTTGGGTGAGCTGGGGGCGGGGCGATAGACCCTTGCCGGTGGCGGGTCTATGCCACGGGTACGCCGTCGCGGAGGTAGCGGGGGCGGCCATCTGCTACCGCGTCCAGAGCGGCCGTGAACCGTCGCCGCATACGGTCACCGACCCGGCGCAACGCCTCATCGGGCGCTATGAAAACAGCCTCGGACAGTTCTTCGTCCCGGGGCCGCAACGCGGGAGCCGCACTCATATCGAGGGTGCCCCCGTCGAAGATGAACGCGAGCTGATCGTCCCAGGGACCATGCGGGGCGACCCAGTCGACCACCAGCAGTCCCCGCACGGTCACCCGCAGACCGAGTTCTTCGATGAGTTCCCGGCCCACCGCATCCTCCGGGGGCTCGTTCGCCTCCGCCATCCCGCCGGGCAGGTCCCAGCCTGGCTTGTAGTTCGGGTTCACCAGGAGGACGCGTCCGGCGGCATCACGCAACAGCACGTCAGCGGCCACGCGCTTGCGGGCCTGCTTGGCGTTGCCCTCCGCGAGGTACGCGTTCCACGCTTCAGGGTCGGCAGGGGTGGGGGTGGTGGGCCTCATGCGGAGGTGCCTCCCGATGACGGCGGGATCAGATCGGCCAGCAGCAGCATTCTCGCCCTGCGCGCGTCATCGAAGCGCACCAGGTATTCCCGTACTGGTGGATACTCCTTGTGGCGCTCAAGCAGCCGGCGCAACTCGTCCAGTTGCTGGACGACCCGGACGGATCCGAGGGTGGGGCTCGTGCTCAGCAGCGCATGGGCAGCATGCACGGCGGCGTCCAGTTCCTTGCGCCGCACCCGGATGTCCACCACGGTGATCTGACTCAGGGCGAGCGACCGTGCCCGCCCTTCCTCGCGCAGCACAACGGCCTGTTCGGCCTCCGCCAGTGCCAAGTCGAGCCGTTCGAGGTCGCGCAGGATCAGCGCGGATTCGCTGGCCAGGGCGGCGGCGTCGAACGGGCTCAGCCACGGGTGCGCGGCGTCCGAAGTCCCTTCCAAGTCGCGCCGGGCCTCTTCGAGGGCGCCGGCGGCTGGGGTGTGCTGCGCGGCGGCGGCCAGGGCGCGAGCCTTCATGGTGTGCAGTCTCGCGGTCAGCACCGGAATACGCGGCCCCTGCGCGGCGAGGCCGAGGCCGGCGCGGGCCCACTGCACGGCCGCCGCCGGGTTTCCACTCTGAAGGGCGAGGTGGCTGCTGGAGGCTGCGACGTGCGCTGCAAGCGGGAGGTCACCCGAGGCGCGGGCCAGCGGCAAGGCGCGGGCGAAGTGGCGTTCAGCGAGGGCGTCTTGCCCGGAGTCGTGGGCCATCCACCCGGCCATCTCAGTCAGCGCCGCCGCTGCCGCGAACACCTGCGCGTCGCTGTCGGTGTCGACGAGCCGGGGCGCCACGCGGTCCGACAGATGGCGCACCACAGCCCCGTAGAGACGGCTGCCGCCAGTCTGCCGGTCGGCGCTGCGGAAGTGGTCCATGGCCACGAGATCGTCGCCGTTAGGCGGTGGACGGTCGCCATGCGGGTGTTCCGGTCCCGTCGGTGCGGGCTCCCATGACCGGCGCGCCAACCCCAGCAGCCGGCCGGGAATGTGGAAGGCGTCCGCGATCTGTTCGAACACCGTCAGCTTCTCCACCCGGCTCTTGCCGTTCATGTACTCGTAGAGCCGCCCTTGGGTGATGCCGACGGCGGCGGCGAGACGCCGGGTGCTGACGCCTCGGCCGTTGAGCATCCGGAAGACGGTGCCCATGTCCCGCTCGGCGCAGGCGCGTAGGAGCCGCTCATCACTGAGCAGCCCGCCCATGATCACGCGAGGGTCTGGTGCTGACTGCTGGTTCATCTCCGACTCCCCCGAGTAGCGGTGAGCCGATGCTATGTCCAGGGGGCCTGGGGTGACTCCGGGTTGGAGTCACCTTCTGGAGTCTCCTGAGCCCTGCACCCCGGCGTTGACTGACTGACAGCCGCCCCCGAGCGGCAGTCCCGCCCACGACGTTCTCCCCCGAGACAAGCGGGCGGGGTCATGCCCCCACGCAGACGCCGAGGCTCGCGATGACCAGACTCTCCCAGGAGCAGCACCCCGCAAGTACCACGAGGACCAGCAGCACACCGCCCCTGGCCTGCGCACGGCCGATAAGCCCCTACGCCCGCGTCTACGCTGCACGCCACGACGCCCCGGCCACTTGGAAGCCCGAGCACTTCCGCACGTACCTCGAACTCGGGGGCGTTTCGTGACGATGGCCACCGAACGCCCAGCCGGTATCGGACACCCCCGCTACGCCGAGAACCACCCCCGCACGGCGGAGGCAGCCGCCCAAGCGCGCCGTCTCGTCCGCGCCGCGTTCCGCCTGTGGGACCTCGACCACCTCACCGACCGCGGGGAACTGGTCATCACGGAACTCGTCGCGAACGCCGTCCGGCACACCTCGTGCCCCCTGGTTCGGCTGATCGTCGCGCGCCCCTCCCCGGACTGGGTTCGCCTGGCGGTGGTGGACCGGGCCCCCAGGAAGCTGCCCCGGATTCGAGAGGTCTGCGCCGATGACACGACCGGCCGGGGCCTGTTCCTGGTCGACGCGTACTCCGACCGCTGGGGATACGACCTCATGGGCACCAAGCCGGGCGCCCCGTGGGGCAAGGCCGTGTGGAGCGAACTGGGGATCACCGAACGGTGATCCTCAACCGCCTCGACACCGCACCATGCGACCAGGAGCACGTCGGCCGACGCCCCCGCCGGCACCGATGGTGGCACGGATCGGGTGGCGGCCGGTCGCGGCCCAGGTGCTCTCCGTCGTCGCGGTCACGGCCTGTGTCGTCTCGCTGATCTGCTGCGGCAGCCGCGGATGATCTCCGGCTGCCGGGCGGTGTTCTCCTCCTTTCCACTCGGCCACTCGCCGACCGGATCACCGGTTCCTCAGTAATAAGGAACGCGGACCGTCCGTGCCGGGCACCAGTCATGAGGAGTACGACCGGAAGCGGTGGGTGCGCTGGTACAGGGGCAAGCGGGCCTCCTGTGCGCTCACACCCCCGCGAGCCTTTATGGGGAGGACAGCGATAGCTGGCCCGTAGGGGCCGAATCTCGCGCCGACCGTCTCCCTGAGGCGGTCGGCAGTCAGCTGCGGACGCCGGTCACCGCGGCCAGCTCACCGACACCGCTCACTCGCGGATGCCGTGAGGACAGGTCGGCGACGATCTGACGGATTGCTGGGCGGTCGCGGACCTCTCCAGGGGAGACGCGCACGGCGGAAAGAAACTCGTGGGCCGCCTGCTCGGGCTTGCCCCACTGCCACCATGCACGGCCGAGATCGGTATGCATCCGCCCTTTGCGCTCGGCGGTGGGGAACTGGTCCGGGTGCAGCGCCCGGCCTGCCTGGAGGGCGGCCCCGGCATCACCCAGTGCCCAGTGAACGCCGACCTCGTAGAGGTCGACGGCGGACGGCGTGATGGAGAACAGACGGCTGGCCGGGGCTTGCTGCGGGAGGTCGCGCGCGGCCTGGGACGCCTCGCGGATCATGGTCAGCGCCTGGTCCCGGTCCCCGGCCCGCGCCGCCGTGTAAGAAGTGGTGCACAGCATCTGGGCGTAGGCTGCCGAATGGGCCGGTGTCGTCAGCCCGGTGGCCTCGACCTGGGCGGCAGCGCTCAGGATCAGGCGCTGTGCGGCGCCGGGCTGGCCCTGGTGGCGCAGGACGATACTCAGTTCCCGGGCGGCGGCAGCGGCGGCCAGCGGGGAGCCGGAAAGCTCCGCATGGACGGTGGCGCGGTCTGCGGTAAGACGCGCCCGGTCGTAACGGCCGATCTTGACGAGGAGCTGGGCGGCCAGGCTGTAGCACGACGAGAGCCGGGCGTGTGCAAGGTCCGTCCGGGACCGGGCGGCGTCGTGGGCGTCGGCGAGGAGCCCCGGCAGCGCTTCGAGAAGGTCAGCGTGCCTGCCCGCGTCGAACAGGGATCGCGCCCGCGCAAGGCGGGTATCAAGCGGCACGGCCGAGCCGGTCGGGGCAGGCGTGATCGCTAAGGCATCGTCCACGCGGACAAGGAGCTGGGAGGGGGCCGCCAGCCCGGCGGCCGCAAGCAGTGTCCGGCGGCGCATGGGGTCCTCCTGGGCGCAACGTGGACCATCGGCCGCCACTCTAGTGGCTTGGAGCACGTTCAATCCCAGTGCCGCACCCAAGACGTGCGGCGGCACACCGACCTCTTGGGCGGCCCGGCGCAGGAGACGCAGGTCAGCCGTTCGGCTGCCGCGTTGCTCCATCCTGGAGACGGTGGAGGCGGAGCAGCCGAGGCGTGCCCCGAGGTCGGCTTGCCGCCATCCCCGACCGACTCGGCCCATGCGGATGAGCCCTCCGGGGTCCTGGTGGTCGACGAGCGTACGGGCCTTGGTGGAACTCCACAGCGGGTCCATGGTGCGCATCGCGCCTCCCACTGGCCGGGGCCGGGCCAATCCACGGTAGCGAGCGCGCGAAGGGGCGTCGACGGTGTGTGCAGGACCTGCAAATTGCCTGCATTGCAAGGTAGTTGCTCACTCCTCGTGGCCGTCCGGTGGTGTCCTTCGAGAGCGGGCCCGCTCTGGGTGGCGGGCCCCGACAAAGCCATGGAGGGCAGCATGACGGCAGCAGTGGAGACCAAGGTCCGAGACCCCCAGGACTACGTGAAACGCGACGTGTGGGACCGGGAGATCCAGCTCCTGATGCGGGATCACCCCGTGGACGAGGTGATGGCCAACCGACTGTTCGGCGCGGCGGTCTCGTACCTGATCACGGCCATGGAGAAGTGGGGCCAGGGACTGGAGATGTGCTGTGGCCGCCTGGTCGACCTGGCGGTCCACGTCTTCATCCTGGACACCAAGAACTATCGCGAGTTCTGCGCGGAGCACTTCGACGGCAGGTTCCTGGAGCACATCCCCGAGATCGAGTTCAAGTACGACGGCTCGGTGGAGCGCACTGCGCAGATCATCGCGGACGCGGGCTTCGACGTGGACTGGAAGCTCTGGGAACGGGACTACGGCAAGTGCGGTCCGTGCAGTCCGGGGTCGAACTGCCACTGATCCGAACCGGTCAGGCCCGGGGGCGTCACGGACGCTCCCGGGTCTATTCGCGTGCCCAGCCAGGTGAAGCGGCGCCATTCGCCCATGCGCGGGAGAGAGCCCCGATACGGTGTCCAGCTCAAGGGACATCGGTCACTCCACCCTCCCGAGGAGCTTCATGCCCCACGCGCCCATGACACCGGCCGAGTACTGGGACAAGTACAAGCCCTACAAGGGCGAGGGCGCCCAACCGGCGCCGCAGGCCGACCGGTTCGACTGGACGCAGTACCCCGGGCACGGGCCCGGCTCCGAAGTACTCGGCCGCCCCCTCCACGCGCTGGAGCTCGGGCCGGCCGAAGGCAAGGAGGCCGCCCACTTGGCCCTTCAGGGCGTCGAGGTGACCGGCGTCGATTTCTCCCCCGTCCAGGTCGAGCGGGCCCGCGCCTGGTGGAGGGGCACCCCTGGGCTGTCCTTCGCCCAGGGCGAGGCATGCTCCTACCTCTCGTCGGCTCCGGCAGAGTACGACGCGATCTATTCGGTGTGGGGGGCCGTGTGGTTCACAGACCCCGAGGACCTGTTCCCGTGCGTCTTCAAGCGACTCTCCCCGGGCGGCGTCTTCGCCTTCTCGCAGGCCGAACCGGTCGCTGGTTCGTACGGTCCTCAGCAGATGTGGGGCAAGTGGCTCGAAGGACGGGAGCGCGAGCTGACGGTACTCCGGTGGCAGTACGCCCCCGAGATGTGGGCCGACATCCTCAAGCGGCACGGCTTCACCGACATTGACGCCCATGTCCTCAAGGCTCCGGAAGCGGGGAACCTGGGCACGCTCATGGTCCGCGCTCAGGTCCCCGCGTAAGGCGGCCCCCCGCCCTGGGCCTTGCTGAGTGCCAGGACACGAAAGAGCCCCCGCACATCTTCAGTACCCGGTGTCGGGACGACGGCCTCAAGGTGCCCGCCGGTCCACAGCACGGCTTCGGCGAACCACGCATCGGGACCGTCCGCGATACAGGAGACCGCCACGAGCGCCGCGGCGTCGTGCCCGTCCACCGCATCCGCCAGGAGCACCCGCACGCGCTCCTCGACCTCCGTACTCAGGCCGCGGTGACCGGTGATACCCACTCGCATTCCGTCCTCCTCCAGATAAATGCGGACAGATGTCTACAGGTAGGCGCCGTGCAACCGCTGGTCTAACTCGCGTAAAGGTGGAAGGAAAGCTGTCGTTGAGCCTGTAGCCGGGTCAGGCTGCCTTCAGCCGGGAGACCTCGCGCGCCCGCTCGTCGAGGGTGCGTACGACCGGCAGGGAGGCGTACGGCTTGAGACCGGCGCGCAGGTTGCGCAGGTGCTCGTCTCCTCGCGCGGAGCTGATCATCCGGTACTCGTCCAGGAAATCGTGCCAGGTGGCACAGGCTGCCTCAACGTGCCGCATGGACATCTGCCGTTGAGCGATCACCCCGAGGCAGTGCACACGGCCCTGACGCTCCTCAGGGTTGCGGGCGGCGTTCGAGCGGCGCAGGGCCTTGACGCTGCCCGGCCCGTCCTTGAGTGACCACCGGACATGGGCCTCGTGGAAATGGTAGGCAGCTTCGTCGTAGCCGCCCACGGCGTCCCGCCGGTCGTCCGCCTGGGCCAGTGCCGTCTCGGTCTCGCGGAGCCGGGTGAGAGCGGTGTGCCGATCGCCGGTCATCGCGGCGGCGGCGGCCTGCTGCCCGCGTAGGAACGCGGTCAGGCGCGGCCCGGACGCCGGGGCGGCTTCGGCGGCGGCGTCCGCCAGCTCCAGCGCCTTCGAGCCGTAGCCGAGGTGGGACGCCTGCAACGACATGCCGCGCAGCGTACGGCAGTAGGTGACGTGGTCCTCGCCGGCGCCGGCGAGGTCGAGGGCCCGCAGGTAGTACTTCTGCCCGAGCCCCTGCTTCGTCTCGTACATCGCCATCCACCCCGTGAGGTACACGAAGTCGGAGACGGCTGCCAGCATCGCCTTGCGCACCTGGTCCGAGGCGTCCGCGCGCAGGTACGTGCCGATGGTGTTCGTGATGAACGCCGCCGCCATCGGCCGGGCATGACCGGCGCCGATCTCGTCCAGGATGTCGGCGACCTTGTCTGTCATCTTCCGTACGGTCTCGACGTCGCTCGTTCCGATCCGCAGGGCGCGACCCGCACGGGCCTCCTGCACCCGCTGGTCGAGTTCCCCGGTCGCCTGGTCGTAGGCGGGCACCACCAGCGTGGCGGCGTACAGGCCCGCGGTCAGCACGTTGCGGCGGCCCGGGTCCAGGTCCGCACGGCTCAGCGCCATCACTCCCGAGACGACGTCGCGCTCCTCGGCCGGATCGTCCTCCCAGCCGACTTCGGCGGAAGTCACCGGGCGCCCGGCGAGCCGGGAGAGCGCTTCGAGGATCGCGGGCCTCGCTCGCGGTTTCGGCGTGCTGCCCGCGAGCCACTGCGACACGCTCGACTTGTCGTAGTGCAGAACAATCCCGAGTTCTTTCCCGACGGTGTTCGTGCGCCGCGCCAACTGCGCGTTTCCGATCCCCTCCGACTGCATCAGGCCCGCCAGGGCTGTGTTCGGCGTGCGCGATCGTCGTGCCATCGAAACCCCCGAGCTGTGTTCAACCAGTTCAACCCTGCCTCCACTCTGCTCCCTTACCCCGCTGTGCGCAGAGGAGTTGAGTGATTACCGGCCGTTCGGCGACCCGTAGCCGACGGTTGACGGCCGCGCCGGTCCCTTCTTCTCTCCGACCTCCGGGGGGTACCGGCGCGGTGCCCCCCGACCCCCTGCCCAAGGCGTGATCCATGACGATGACGGCGACCAGACCCCGTCCGAACGGGCATCCCGGCTACAGCGAAACCCATCCCCGCGCCGAACGGACGGCACCCCTGGCCCGCAGACTGGTCGGCACCGCATGCGCCGCATGGGGTCTTGCGGACGAGGTGACCAGGTCCGCAACACTGGTGATGGCCGAACTCGTCTCCAACGCGATCCGCCATGCCCGGGGTCCCACCATTCGGATCATCATCGACCGGCCCAGCGACGAGTGGGTGTGTCTGGCGGTCGTCGACCGCGCTCCCCACCGCCTTCCCGAGTTGCTTGCCCCGTCCGCTGAAGAACAGAGCGGGCGCGGGCTGCTCCTCATCGAGGCGCTGAGCGACCGGTGGGGCTACGACCGGCTCGGCCCGGCCTCCCGCCCGTGGGGAAAACGCTGCTGGGCCGAACTCAGCGTGAGCCTCGGCGTGAACCTCACCACGAACAGGGCGGACCGGTGATGCGGGACGGCTTGGACGATCCCCTGAACGACGCCTCTCGTCCGCCGCGTCCGCGCACTCGCCCGCGGCGAACCCGGATCGGATGGCGGCCGGTCGCGGCCCAGGTGCTCTCCGTCGTCGCGGTCACGGCCTGTGTTGTCTCGCTGATCTGCTGCGGCAGCCGCCAATGATCTCCGGGGACGGGCCTCCTCATTCCCCGGCCGCTCACGCCGTGGAGCTGTTCACGACCGTACGACGGCCGCACTTCGCCGAGAGCCGTCCGCTTCGCCCGCGGGCCGACGTTCTGCGCGGGGCGGCCCGCGTGCACGCTCCCGCGGCCCGCCGGCGGGGGCGCACCGTCGCGGGTATTGAACCTCCCGCGGTTCAGTGCCGTTTCCCCCTCCGTACCGCCGACAGCAGAGAAAGAGGAGGATAGGAACAAGTGGCAGATCAGGTTCCCCCCAATCGCCCGAACCAGCCAAGGCAGACGTTGATGGACGAGCTGTCCGTGTCGGATTTGACCGCACTCCTGATAAGCGCGTCTCAATCACGTGATGCTGAGGTGGCTCGGTATTTGGGCAACGCGTTGAACACCAGGCTCGCCACCCGCCCGGCGGACGGGCCGTCCGTCTCGGTGTCCGGTCCCGAGGCCCCCGCGAACGCGGCAGTCGCGCGGGCCATTCACCAAACTCTCCTGTCGACACGGCCAACGGATCAGGTTCGTTCACCGGAGCAGGATCACGTCACTAAATCCGTGATATCCCGAGTGGTCAATTCCCAGATAACGGCGGCGAACAAAGGGATGAGGAGGTAGTGGCGACTGCCCTTCCGGCTTCGTCACGGACCCGGGAGCGGCACTCCGGCCTCGATGTCGTTGGGGACGCGGTCGCCTCGTGCGGTGAGGCGGACCCGCTGCCCTCGGGTATGGCCTGGTGATACGGCCCCGGGCCGGTCACGGTTCCAGGACCACCTTGCCGATCGTCCCGCGGGTCTCCAGCGCGCGGTGGGCGGTCGCCGCCGCGGCGAGCGGGAAACGGGTGACGGCGGGCCGCAGCCGTCCCGCGGCTGCCTCCGCGAGGGCGCGCAGCTCCAGTGTGCGCACCGGGTTGGCGCCGCCCGCCCGGCCCAGCATCACCGGGCCGAGCACCTGATCGGAGACGCCCTCGACGAGGTGGCCGCGGCCCGTGCCGATGCCCTCCGCCGACCAGCCGAAGACGATGTGCCGGCCGCCGTCGCCGAGGAGCGCGACCGACTCCCGGGCCACGTCCCCGCCCACCCCGTCGAAGACGACCGTCGCCCGTCGCCCGCCCAACTGGGCGCGGACCAGGGCCGGCCAGCCGGGATCCGTGTAGTCGACGGCGATGTCGGCGCCGTTCGCCCGTACCCGCGCGACCTTCTCGGGCCCGCCCGCGAGCCCGACCACCGTCGCTCCGGCGTGCCGCGCGTACTGCACCAGCAGGGTGCCGATGCCGCCGGCCGCCGCCGGGACGACTACCACCGAGTCCGGGCCCAACTCGGCGAACTGCACGATCCCCATCGCCGTACGGCCCGTGCCGATCATGGCGACCGCCTCGGCGAAGTCCAGGTTCTCCGGGATGTCGTGGACCCGCTCGACGTCGGTGACGGCCAGTTCGGCGTAGCCCCCGGGGACGGACCCGAGGTGGGCCACCACGCGACGGCCGAGCCAGAGCCCGGCGACGCCCTCGCCGAGCGCGTCCACGACACCGGCCACCTCACGCCCGGGTACGGTCGGCAGGGCGGCCGGCTCGGGCAGCGGGCCCCGGTGCCCCTCGCGCAGGAAGGTGTCGAGGAGGTGGACCCCCGCGGCGGCCACCGCGATGCGGACCTGGCCCGGTCCGGGGGCGGGGTCGGCGACCTCCTCGTGGACCAGGTTCTCGGCCGGGCCGAAGACGTGCAGGCGGATGGCGTGCATGGGCTCCCCATCAATGATCCGGTTGATCTGGTGGTTTATGTGATGTGTCTGGTTTATGTGGTGTTTTCGGTGGTTTCCGTCGTGAGTGTCCGTTGGTGTGTGTGCGGCCGTTCGGTGGTGGCGCGTGCGCCGGTGCCTGTGCGCCGAAGCCACTCTTCGACCTCAAGCGCGCTTGAGGTCAAGCCCGCCGGAGGCCGAGTGTGCGGTGGCCGAGGGCCAGCGACGCGGCGGTGAGCGCGCTGTTGAAGGACACCTCCGACAGGACGCCGGGCGCCGCGACCTGGTCCCCGACGAGATACACGCCGTCGCCGCGGTCGATGGCGGGCCGGTCGCGCCAGCTGGTGCCCGGCAGGTCGAGGGCCCCGGTACGGCCCTTCGCGACCGCCTCCCGCCGCCAGGTAACCCGCCCGCGCCAGCCCTCGAAGCCGAGGTCGAGCAGTTCCTCGGCGCGGGCCACGCCGTCCGCCCGTGACGCGCCCGGCCCGATCGGGAGCTGCCCCTGGATCAGCTGTTCACCGGCCGGGGCGAGGGAGCGGTCCGCGGCGGTGCACCGCTCCAGCCAGCCGGGCGCGTCGAGATCTGACACCACGAAGGCGTCACCGCGCCGGGTGCGCACCGCCACGTCGACGAGGACCGCGCACCCGCTGGGCCAGACCAGTGCGTCGTCGCCGAGCAGCCGGCGGGCGGCGGCGAGCGACGTGGCGACGATCACCGGTGTGTCGGTGGGCAGGGTGTCGACGCGGGACAGCGTCTCCATCCGTACCCCCAGGTTCCAGGCCCGCGCGGCCATCCGGTCGATGACGCTCGCCCAGCCGCCGCGCGGATAGTGCGCCTCCGGCGGCAGCCGGGTCGCCCGGCGCAGGCGCTCCTGCACGAAGGCGGCCGACAGCGCGCCCGGATCGTGGTGGAAGAGGGCGACGGCGCAGTAGTGCGCGGCGGCCAGTGCGCCCTCCTCGCCCGCGATCTTCGTCGCCCAGCCCAGGAAGTCCCGGTCCACGGGGGCCGCCGGGGCACCGGGACGCAGCAGCTTGAGCATCGCGAACGGCGGGGTGCGGCGCAGCACACCGTGGTGGCGCAGCCGCAGCCGGGCCGCCTCCCGCGCCGGGAGGGGAGCGAGCGGCCCGAGCAGTCCGCGCCGCTTGAGCCACGTCCAGTGCGGGCCGCCGCTGTACAGGGCGTGCGGGCCCTCGTTCGTCCGGTACGGGCCCTCGGCGGTGCGCGCCCGTCCGCCGAGGGTGTGGTGCGCTTCGTACACGGTGACCTTGGCGCCTGCCTCCGCGGCGGTGATGGCCGCGGTGAGACCGGCGAAGCCGCCGCCGACTACGGTGATGCGCCGCATGCGCTGCATGGCAGGTGTCCTCCCTCGGGCCCGGCGGCCCACGACGGTGTCGGGTGCTCGGACATAGGACTCGGGGAGTCGGCCGGAATGTGACATCGGCGGTGTCGTCGCAGGTCAGGGCGGATTGTCAGAGGTGTGGTGCAGCATGGGCGGATGGGTAGGAGAGCGACTGGTGACGGTGGTGGGTCCGGCGGGCCGGGCCGGAGCGGTGGTGTGCGGGCGGCCCGTCGTCCCGAGCTGCGGCTGCCGCCGACGACGCCGTACGACGGACAGGAGTTGGAGCCGGACGGGGACTACGACGGCATCGCGTTCCAGGAAGCGGACCTGGTCGGTCAGGACGGCGCGGGGGCCCGTTTCATGGACTGCGTGCTGACGGGGTGCGCGCTGGACGAGACGCGGCTGCGCAAGGCCCGGATCCTCGACAGCTCGCTCACCGGCATACGGGGCGTGGGCACCGACCTCGCCGAGGCGACCCTGCGCGATGTCGAGCTGCTCGACGCCCGCCTGGGCGGCACCCAGCTGCACGGCGCCGTGCTGGAGCGGGTGCTGATCCTCGGCGGCAAGATCGACTATCTGAATCTGCGTACGGCCAGACTCAAGGACGTCGTCTTCGAGAGCTGTGTCCTGGTCGAACCGGACTTCGGGGGAGCGCGTCTGGAGCGGGTCGAGTTCGTCGACTGCGCGCTGAAGGGGGCGGACCTCAGCGGTACGACTCTTGTGGACGTCGACCTGCGCGGTGCCGCCCCGCTGGAGATCGCCCGCGGGGTGGACCGTATGTCCGGCGCGGTGCTCAGCACCGGTCAGCTACTGGACCTGGCCCCGCTGCTGGCGGCGGAACTGGGCATCCGGGTGCTGGACTGAGCCATGAGCCGGACCGAGCCACGGTCCGGGCTGGGCCACGGACCGGACCGAGTCGCGGTACGGCGGGGTTCCGTCGCCCGGCTCAGGGCACCCGGGGGAAGCGGGCCTGGAGCGTCCACACGGCCGGGTTCTCCGCCAGGGACTCGTGCAGGTCGGTCAGGTCGGCGAGCAGGTCGTGCAGGAAGTCCCGTGCCTCGCGGCGCAGTTCGGCGTGGGAGAAGGACAGCGGGGGCTCCTCGGCCGGCGTCCAGTCGGCCCATACGTCCACCCAGCCGAAGCGCCGCTCGAAGAGGACGCGGTCCGTCGACTCGGTGAAGTCCAGCTCCGCCCGCTGCGGTCGCGAGGCCCGCGAACCGGCGGGGTCCCGGTCCAGCCGCTCCACGATGTCGCACAGCGCCCAGGCGAAGTCGAGCACCGGCACCCATCCCCAGGCTGTGGACAACTCGCGGTCCGTCTTGGTGTCCGCGAGGTAGACGTCTCCGCAGAACAGGTCGTACCGCAGAGCGTGGACGTCCGCCCGCCGGTAGTCCGTCTGCGGCGGGTCCGGGAAGCGGTTGGAGAGGGCGTAGCCGATGTCGAGCACGGGGTGATGGTGTCAGAGGCCGGTGTCCGGCCGGCCTGCGGGACCGGGCTGGTCGGGTGTGCGGGCCGGGTCGGCAGGTCCCGTGACTTCCTTGTGGGATCTGCCGCGGGACGTTGGCGGAGCCGGTCGGGGACAGGCGGGATCTCGCATCGCCATTGAGCCGGGCGGCACGTGCCTGCGAAGCTCTGTGGCATGAGGCCGGGGAGGGGTGAACCGTTTCGCCCGTTGGGCCGGGGGGGACGCCAGGGGGGGACAACGAGTGAACGGAGAACGATGTCATGCCCAGAAAATCGCGTGCGCAGTGGGATGATTTTATTGAGGGTCTGCAGGCGTATTATGAAAAACCGGAGAATTTGGGCACTGTGCCTCGTCAAAGATATGTTTATACGGCGAAATCGGGCGACGTGTGCAAATTGGGAATAGACATTAAAAATTGGCGGAATAACGGGCTGCCCCAGAATTGCCCGCAGGATGTCAGGGATGTGGTCGAGATGTACCGCGTCCTCGACTTCGTAAACCCTGGGACGGTTAAGTCGCGTGAGCAGTGGGATGCTTTTATTGAGGGTCTGCAGGCGTATTATGAAAAACCGGAGAATTTGGGCACACTGCCTTATGCGGGCTATCTTCATGTCACAGAAGACGGTGTCGAATCCAACGTGGGAGATGACCTCAATAATTATCGGGTGAGGGGGATACCTAAGAGTTGCCCACCGAATGTCAGGGGCGTGATCGAGGAGTACCTTGCTGAATTTGCGGATCCTATTGTATTTCGTTCGGCGCAGGCTGTGGGTGAGTCTTACGGGGATTCCAATCAGTCTGCGGGTCTTTCTGCACCGGAGTATCAGGCTGGTTCGTCCGTCGGTGAACCGTTCGGTTCTGGTCAGTGGGAAGTTCCGTTGGTGGGTTCTGAGGTGGGTCAGTGGGCTCAGTGGACGCTGCCTCCGGGGGGTGGTCCTTCTGTCGCGCCTGGGGCCGGTTCGTCCGGGCAGGCGGTCCAGATGCCGATGCCGGCCGAGCCCACTCATGAGAATCGGAGGGTCATTCGCCGGGGTTGACCTCATGACCACTGGGGTACCCGCGGGGGTTCGGTGTTAAGGATGTCCATGGACCTGCCGGGTCGCTGTTCCGCTGTTCCGCGATGTCACCAGGCGCCCACGGGACGTCGAGCACGGGGTGATGGTGTCAGAGGCCGGTGTCTGGTCGGTCTGCGGGACCGGGTTGGTCGGGATTGGCGGGCCTGGTCGGGTGTGCGGGCCGGGCGTGCAGGTCCCGCAACTTCCTTGTGGGACCTGTGGGACGTTGGCGGAGTCGGTCGGGGGCAGGCGGGATCGGCGAATCGCCGTTGAGTCGGGCGGCACGTGCTTGCAAAGCTCTGAGGCGTGAGGTCAGGGAGGGGTGAACCGTTTTGTCCGCTGGGCCGTTGGGGATGCCGGGGGGACAACGAGTGAACGGAGAACGCTGTCATGCCCAAAAAGTCGCGTGCGCAGTGGGATGCTCTTATTGAGGGTCTGCACGCATATTATGCAATAGCGGAGAATGCGGGCACCGTGCCTCCTCGTCCATATTTTCATGAGACGGAAGCGGGCGTCAGATCCAACGTGGGAACGGATCTCAATAACTTTCGGGCGAGGGGGATTCCTAAGGATTGCCCGCCGGATGTCAGGGATGTGATCGCGGGATACAGGGTCATCGAATTCTCAAACCCTAAAGGTGGGTCGGGTAGGTCGCGTGTGCAGTGGGATGCTTTTGTTGAGGGCCTGTATAGATTTTATGAAACAGAGGCGAATCTGGGTACCGTGCCTCCTCACTCATATTTTCATGAGACGGAAGCGGGCGTCAGATCCAACATAGGAACGGACCTCAAAAACTTTCGGGCGAATGGGATTCCTAAGGATTGCCCGCCGGATGTCAGGGATGCGATCGCGGGATACAGCGTCCTCGACTTCGCAAACCCTGAGGGTGTGCCGGGTAGGTCGCGTGTGCAGTGGGATGCTTTTGTTGAGGGTCTGGATAAATACTTTGAGGTGCCGGAGAATTGGGGCACCGTGCCTCCGGGTAGTTATTTTCATGTGACGGAAGCGGGCGTCAGGAGCAACGTGGGAGCGGACATCCGAAACTTTCGGGCGAATGGGGCACCTAAGAGTTGTCCGCCGGATGTCAGGGATGTGATTGAGATGTACGGCGTCATTGACCTCCCAAACCCTAGAGTTGCGCGGGGTAGGTCGCGTGCGCAGTGGGATGCTTTTGTTGAGGGTCTGGATAAATACTTTGAGGTGCCGGAGAATTTGGGCACCGTGCCTACTTTTACTTATTTTCATGTGACGGGAGCGGGCGTCAGATCCAACGTGGGAGTGGACCTCAATAACTTTCGGGCGAATGGGATTCCTAAGGATTGCCCGCCGGATGTCAGGGAGGTGATCGAGGGGTACAGGGTCACTGCTTTCAGAAATCCGATTGGATTTCGTCCGAAAAGGGCTGTGGGCGCGGTTTACGGAAATTCCAGTCAGTATGCGGGTCCTTCTGTGCCGGAGGATCTGGTTGGTTCGTCCGTCGGCGGATCGCTCGGTTCTGGTCAGTGGGAAGTTCCGTTGGTGGGTTCTGCGGTGGGTCAGTGGGCTCAGTGGACGCTGCCTCCGGGGGGTGGTCCTTCTGTCGCGCCTGGGGTCGGTTCGTCCGGACAGGCAGTCCAGATGTCGATGCCGGCCGAGCCCACCCATAAGAAGCGGAGGGTCAGTCGCCGGGGTTGACCTCATGCCACTGGGTACCCGCAGGGTTCCGGTGTGAAGGATGTCCATGAACCTGCCGGGGCCCGGTTCCGCTGTTCCGCGATGTCACCAGGCGCCCACGGGACGTGGGGCACGGGGTGATGGTGTCAGAGGCCGGTGTCCGGCCGGCCTGCGGGACCGGGCTGGTCGGGTGTGCGGGCCGGGTCGGCAGGTCCCGCGACTTCCTTGTGGGATCTGCCGCGGGACGTTGGCGGAGCCGGTCGGGGACAGGCGGGATCGCGCATCGCCGTTGAGCCGGGCGTTACGTGCTTGCAAAGCTGATCTGTGGCATGAGGCCGGGAAGGCTGAACCGTTTCGCCCACTGGGCCGTTGGGGATGCCAGGGGGACAACGAGTGAACGGAGAACGATGTCATGCCCAGAAAATCGCGTGCGCATTGGGATGCTTTTGTTGAGGGTCTGCATGCGTATTATGCAAAACCGGAGAATTTGGACACCTCGGTTCCTTCTGAACATGTTCATAAGGCGAAATCGGGCATCGAAATCAACATGGGATCAGACCTCAGAAAATATCGACGTGACGGTGTGCCTGTAAGTTGCCCGGAGGATGTCAGGGATGTGATCAATATGTACGGCGTCCTCGACGTCCATAAACATGGGCCCAGCAAGTCGCGTGCGCAGTGGGATGATTTTGTTGAGGGTCTGCAGGCGTATTATGAAAAACCGGAGAATTTGGGCACTGTGCCTCGTCAAAGATATGTTTATACGGCGAAATCGGGCGACGTGTGCAAATTGGGAATAGACATTAAAAATTGGCGGAAGAACGGGCTACCCCAGAGTTGCCCGCAGGATGTCAGGGATGTGGTCGAGATGTACCGCGTCCTCGACTTCGCAAACCCTGGGACGGTTAAGTCGCGTGAGCAGTGGGATGCTTTTATTGAGGGTCTGCAGGCGTATTATGAAAAACCGGAGAATTTGGGCACTGTGCCTTATGCGGGCTATCTTCATGTCACAGAAGACGGTGTCGAATCCAACGTGGGAGTGGACCTCAATAATTATCGGGCGAGGGGGATACCTAAGAGTTGCCCACCGAATGTCAGGGGCGTGATCGAGGAGTACCTTGCTGAATTTGCGGATCCTATTGTATTTCGTTCGGCGCAGGCTGTGGGTGAGTCTTACGGGGATTCCAATCAGTCTGCGGGTCTTTCTGCACCGGAGGATCTGGTTGGTTCGTCCGTCGGTGGATCGTTCGGTTCTGGTCAGTGGGAAGTTCCGTTGGTGGGGTCTGAGGTGGGTCAGTGGGCTCAGTGGACGCTGCCTCCGGGGGGTGGTCCTTCTGTCGCGCCTGGGGCCGGTTCGTCCGGGCAGGCGGTCCAGATGCCGATGCCGGCCGAGCCCACTCATGAGAATCGGAGGGTCATTCGCCGGGGTTGACCTCATGACCACTGGGGTACCCGCGGGGGTTCGGTGTTAAGGATGTCCATGGACCTGCCGGGTCGCTGTTCCGCGGTGTCACCAGGCGCCCACGGGAAGTCGAGTACGGGGTGATGCTGTCAGATGCGGGTTGTCCTCCTGGTCGCTGGGACGGGTGAACAGGAGGACAACCCGCATCTTTCCGGCTCAGTCCTCGAAATCCTGGGCCACTTCGTCCCAGGGGATGTCGCGCAGGGCCGCGGGAACGTTGTCGTTCGACGGGATGTCCGGAGTGTCCTGGAACCAGACGACGACCAGGGCGGAGGAGTACCAGCCCGAGTTGTGTGCGGGGTCGATCTCGTTCGAGTCGAAGGCGCCGATGCAGGCGACGGCGGGCAGGTCCTCGATGGGCTCGCCCCGGAAGTTGGTCCTGTCGCGGTGGGTGCGCTCGGGAGGTACGAGGTGGACGGGCAGGCCGGGGTAGGCGTCCCGGGCCTTGCGCAGACGGTATTCGATGATGTCGTCGTTGACGCGCTTGGTCGGTGCGCCTTCGAGCAGTCCGGCGTACGTCGAGTCGAGCCGCAGCGAGGTGAGGGCGATGCCACGGCGGGACGAGAGGGTGAGGTAGGTCAGCGGCATACCTGGAACCCTATGCCCGCAACCCAACGCCGGTGAGCTGGTTGCGAGTTGGCTCCGCCCACCTGACGGCTCCGCGCCCGGACGGTTCCCCGCTCGCCCGATGGCTCCCCGCTCGCCCGATGGCTCCGCGCTCGCCCGACGGCTCCGCCCGCCGTCGGGAGCGTCCAAAACCTCGGGAGTGTCAGTCCGCGTGCCCCGCGTCCTCCAGGGCCGCTCGCCGCGGGAGGCGTTCCGCGGACGGTGCCGCGGGCGGGTGCGGTACGGTCCCGCGCACTCTCTCGAAGCGGCTCGGGAACGGGTACTTGCGTTCCAGGAAGCCGCGGATGACGGTGCGGGCCGCGGTCCTGGCCTCCGGGGTGGTGTCGACGTCGTTGAGGCAGAAGAAGTCGACGTCCTCGCCGGCCGCGAGGCGGGCCAGCCGCCGCCGCATGTCCGGGGTGCCCAGCTGGACGTAGCGGAAGCGGTAGTCGGCCGGGACCGCCCGGCCGGTCGCGATCGCCCAGTGGTGGTGCAGCGTGGACGCCGGAGCGACGTCGGTGGTGGAGCGGAAGCGGGAGTACGAGGTCCGCTGGAGCTCCTCGATGGCCAGGTGCTCCATCTCGTTCATGACCGACAGCAGTTGGGGATGCGGGGTGTGCAGCGACTTGTGCGTGATGTACCTGCCGTGGAAGCGCCTGATCACCTCGCGGGTGTTCTTCCCGGCGGAGTTCGGCGCGGGCTCCACCGGGTGCGGGGTGCCGACGCCGAGTTTCAGCGGGGACAGCGGGATCCGGGCGATGCCGTTGCCGTGGAAGAAGTGCTCGGCGCGCACCGGGCGGTTGATGAAGACGTCGTCGTTGAAGTAGAGGTAGTGCTCCGAAAGACCCGGTATGTGATGCAGCCGGCTCTCGATCGCGTGCGAGTTGAAGACGGGCAGGGCGTCGGCCGGGAGGATGTCCCGGTGGTCGACCACGGTCAGGCCCTCCGCGTCCGGGTCCAGCCAGGCGGGGACCTGGGAGTCGGTGACCAGGTAGACGTGCCGGATGAACCCGGCGTACATCTCCAGCGAGCGCAGCGCGTACTTCAGTTCGTCGTGGCTGGTGTAGCGGGAGGCGCCGGTCTCGCGCGGGGCGATGGAGTTGTCGGAGACCGCCTGGTGGGCACGGCGCTTCGCCTCCATCGCCGGGTCGTCCCCGTCGACCCAGGTGTACACGGCGTCGACGGGGAAGCGCACCTCGTCGATGCCCGGCTCGGCGAACGGCGCGAACGTCGGCACGCTGCCGCGGCGGACCGCCACCCGGGCCGGCTGCTGCGCCGACACCGGCAGCACCTCGGACACCCGGTTGCGGCGCGGCGCCACGAGGGCCGGGCCGAAGACGTCCTCCAGCCGGCCGCCGGGCACGGTGAGCCAGGAGGGATCCGCGTCCGGGGCGGTGCCCAGGTCCCGGCCGTGCCGCCAGAACTCGATGTCGCACCCGGCGTCGAGACCGCTGAGGACCTGTCCGGCAGGGCCGAGCCGCACCACACCGGTACGGAGCACCCTGGCCCGCTTCAGCGCCTTCGGCAGCTTCCCGTCGGCCCACAGCACCGCGGTCGTCACCTCGTCGTCCGGGCCGACGGCGCCGACGTACCCGGCGGTGCGGGCGAAGCGCTGCGCGGCTCGGGCGAGGACGTCGCCGCGGTGGGTCTCCGCGACGCCGATCACCTGCCGTGTGCCGTACCCGTGCTCGGCGGGGACGAGGAAGTACGGGACGCCGATCGCCTCCAGCAGGGCGCAGACCCGCTCGCGGTCGGTTTCGGCGGCGTCGGCGGTGGTGTAGCCGGCGACCGGCTGTCCGTACAGCCGTACCGTTCCGCAGGTGATCCGGCGCAGCCCGGGGACGGCGGCGCGCAGGCGCCTGCGGGCTCGGGCCGCGCGCAGGGTCCACAGCCGTGCCGCCAGCCGGAGCCGGAGGCGGAGCAGCACGTCGCGGACGGCCCGCAGGCCGCCGGGCGCCGCGAGGCGGTGGCGGATATCCATGGGCATGTTCCCGTCAGCTCTGCTTCTCGTAAGGGCTGGGGAACGGGAAGTAGTCCTCCAGGAACTCGCCCATGCGGATGCTGACCTGCTCCCGCTCCTCGGGCGGTACGTCGACGTCGTTGAGGCAGAAGAAGTCGAAGCGGCGGGTGCGGCGCAGGTCGGCCAGGCGTGCCTCGGCGTCCGGGCGGCTGATGTTGACGTACCGGAAGCCGAACTTGCCCGGTACGCCGTGGCCGGTCATCAGCGAGTACTGGTAGAGCAGCGGGGCCGTCACGGCGATGTCCTGCGGCGAGCGGAACCGGGACGCCGTGGTGCGGCGGATGTCCTCGGCGAAGAGTTCTTCCAGCGACTGGAGCACGTCGCGCCGTTGCGGCAGCGGGGTGTGCATGAAGTTGTTCGTCGTCATCCGCCCGAACTTGTCGAGCAGCAGGCGCCGGACGTTCTTGCTGGCGGAGTTGGTGGCCGTCTCCTCGGCGTGCGGCTTGCCGATGCCGATCTTGAGCGGGGACACCGGGATCTTCATGAGTCCGCTGCCGTGGAAGAAGTGCTCCGGGGTGACCCGGCGGCCCACGAACACGTCGTCGTTGAAGTACAGGTAGTGCTCGGAAAGACCCGGTATGTGGTGCAGCCGGGTCTCGATGGCGTGCGAGTTGAACACCGGCAGGACACCTTCGGGGAAGATGTCGCGGTGGTCGACGACCGTGATCCCCGCGGCCCGGTCGTCGAGCCAGTGCGGCTTCTGGCCGTCGGTGACGATGTAGATGTGGCGGACGAAGTCGGCGTACATCGCCAGTGAGCGCAGCGAGTACTTCAGCTCGTCGTGGCTGGTGTAGCGGGAGGCGTTGGTCTCCTTGTCCAGGATCTCGGCGGTGCCGCGGTCCTGGTACCGGGCCCGCTTGGCGCGCATCGCCGGCTCCTCGCCGTCCACCCAGGTGTAGACGACGTCGACGGGGAAGGTCACCTCGTTCACGGCCGGCAGGGTGAGGGCGGCGAAGGTGGGCAGCTCCCGGTCGCCGACGCGGACCGTGGCCGGCTGCTGCTCGGACGCGGGCAGGACGTCCGTGATGCCGTTGTTGCGCGGCGCGATCAGCGACTCGGCGAAGACGTCCTCGGACGCCTGCGGCTGCACCTTGGCCAGCCGCCGGGGCCCTTCGTCGGAGGCGAGGAGCGCCGCCCCGTCCTCCCAGAACTCGACGTCACAGGCGAGTTCCGGCCCGGCGAGCAGCTGGCCCGCGGGCCCGAGGTGGTTCTCCCCGACGCGCAGCGCGGGCGACGTACGCAGCGGGGCCGGCAGCACGCCGTCCAGGAACAGCGCGGGATGCTTGAGCTTCCCGCCGGGCAGCGGCCTGCCGATGAACACCGCCTTGCCCGCGTTCTGCGTCTCCAGGGCGGTGACGAAACGCTCCCGGTCGACGGCGTTCACCCCGACGGTGTGCCGCGTGCGGGTGGCCGGCACCAGGAAGTACGGGATGCCTTCGCTCTCCAGCGCGGCGACGACCAGACCGAGGTTCTCGGCGGCCGCCTCGGCCGCGCTGAACCGGGTCACGACCCGTCCGTAGAGCCGCTGGCCGCGGACCGCGACCGGGCGCAGCACCGGATCCGTGACCGCTGCTCTCCGCCGCCGCCGCATGGTGCGCAGCTGCCACACCCGCTCGGCCGCCTCCCGCTCGACTCGCGGCCGCATCCGGCGGGCAAAGGAACGCACGGTCACGTTCTTGGCTCCTGTTCATTAACCTCTTCATGGACTTGCGTTAACCAGACGCACGCACTGCGCGGAAGGTTGTGCAAGATTTCGCCGAACATTAATGATGCACATAACTTTCTCATCACTGAAGGTGGTACCCGTTCGGGCGCAGGAGGGCGCCGCCGACCGGCGTCGTCCGGGGGCTGGTGGGCGCGGGTCCGCGCGCACGATCATGGGGCGCATGGATGAGCGAAACGCACGCTGGAGCCGGGCGACCGTCTACCCCGACATGTGGGTCGATCCGGAGGACGATCCGCGCAACAGCGGCGGGGTCAGTCCGGACGGCGAACTCGCCACACTTCAGGACTTTCTGTCGAATTACCGCGCAACCCTGCTGATGAAGTGCGAGGGCCTGGACGCGGAGCAGATGGCCCGGCGGTCGGTGCCGCCGTCGACGATGTCACTGCTCGGCCTGGTCCGGCATCTCGCCGAGGTGGAGCGCGACTGGCACAACTGGATCGGCGACGGCGAGCCGCTGCCGAAGCTGTACGGCGGCGACGGTGGCGGGGACAGCGAGGGCGGCGAGGGCGGCGGGGACAACTGGGACTTCGACGGGGCCGTCGCCGAGCAGGCCGAGGTGGACGCCGCGTACACCGCCCTGGCGCGCGAGCAGGCCGCGACCGACGCCGTGCTGGCCGAGCACCCGGACCTGGGTGAGCGGCTGGGGAAGGACGGGTTCGCGGTACGGGAGCTGCTGGTGCACAGGATCGAGGAGTACGCCCGGCACTGCGGGCACGCCGACCTGTTGCGTGAGCGCATCGACGGCCGGGTGGGCCAGTGACGGGCACCGGGGCGGCCGGCCGGACTCCGGCCACGGCGGAAGCGTGCGCGCGAGGTTGAACGCGCGGGAGTGAACGCGCGGGGGTGAAGGGGACGCGGCCCGTTGTGCGGAACGGGAAGGGGAACGGGCACGGCCGGTCCCGGACCGCGGAACGACGCGGTCGGGCCCGGCCGTGCCCGGGTGACTCAGACGTTGACGCCGAAGTCCTGGGCGATGCCGACCAGACCGGACGCGTAGCCCTGGCCGACCGCGCGGAACTTCCACTCCGCGCCGTTGCGGTACAGCTCGCCGAAGACCATGGCCGTCTCGGTGGCGGCGTCCTCGGAGAGGTCGTAGCGGGCGATCTCGCTGCCGCCGGCCTGGTTGACGATGCGGATGTAGGCGTTGCGGACCTGGCCGAAGTTCTGGCCGCGGTTCTCGGCCTCGTAGATGGAGACCGGGAAGACGATCTTGTCGATGTCGGCCGGGAGGGCGGCGAGGTTGACGTTGATCGCCTCGTCGTCGCCGGCGCCCTCGCCGGTGCGGTTGTCGCCCGTGTGGACGATCGAGCTGTCCGGGGTCTGCTTGTTGTTGAAGAAGACGAAGTGGGCGTCCGAGTAGACCTTGCCCTGCGTGTTGACCGCGATCGCGGAGGCGTCCAGGTCGAAGTCCGTGCCGGTGGTGGTGCGGACGTCCCAGCCGAGGCCCACGGTGACGGCGGTCAGGCCCGGAGCCTCCTTGGTGAGCGAGACGTTGCCACCCTTGGACAGGCTTACAGCCATGGTTTGGGAGTCCCTTCCCTCGTTGCTTACCTACGGCTTCGTACTGGGGACGAAGCTACCCTCACCGGGAAGAACGCCAAGGGGGGCCCAGGAGGTTCCGCATCCCTTTACCTTTTTTACCCTCCTTGGCCCAGTCCCCGGCTCGGCAAAGGCCCGGTCCTCGGCTCCGGCAAATCGGGGTGACGCGGACCGGACGATGAGGCGACCATGGAGAGCATGTCCGGTCCTTACGTCATCCGTGGCTCCGTCTCACTCCCCGAGGCCGAGCTGATGTGGCGCTTCTCACGTTCGTCGGGGCCCGGCGGACAGCACGTCAACACCAGCGACTCGCAGGTCGAGTTGCGCTTCGACCTGGCGCGGACCGAGGCGTTCCCCCAGGTGTGGAAGGACCGGGCGCTGCGGCGCCTCGCGGGCCGGCTCACCGACGGCGTGCTGACCGTCCGGGCGTCCGAGCACCGGTCCCAGTGGCGCAACCGCGAGACCGCCGCGGTGCGCCTCGCGGCCCTGCTCGCCCAGGCGACCGCGCCGCCGCCCAAGCCCCGCAAGCCGACCCGGATCCCGCGCGGGATCAATGAGCGGCGGCTGCGGGAGAAGAAGCAGCGTTCGGACACCAAGCGCGGCAGGTCCGGCCGGGACTGGACGAACTGAGCCGGTCCCTCGTGTCACATTCCCGTCCCGCCGTACGTCACCTCCATGTACGTCGTCCCCATGACGGCAGGTACGCCGTCCCCCTGACGGACGGGGCGGTCTCCACGACGGACGAGGGTGTGGCCGGCGATGAACGAACACCGGACAGGGCACGGGCACGACGGCACGGGCGCCGGCGACGGTGCCGGTGCCGGTGAGGCCGAGGCGCTGGCCCGGAGCTTCGAGGTGTACCGGCCCCGGCTGCGGGCCGTCGCCCACCGCGTGCTCGGCTCGGCCGCCGAGGCCGAGGACGCGGTGCAGGAGGCATGGTTCCGGCTGAGCCGTACCGACGCCGGCCGGGTGGAGAACCTGGGCAGCTGGCTGACGACGGTGGTCGGCCGGGTCTGCCTGGACATGCTCCGCTCCCGCAGGTCCCGCGCCGAGGAGCCCCTGGAGTCCGGCCCGACGGTCGCCGTCGCGGACGCCGGACCCGAACAGGACGCCCTGCTCGCCGACTCGGTCGGCGTCGCCCTCCTCGTCGTCCTCGAAACCCTCACGCCCGCCGAACGCCTGGCGTTCGTGCTGCACGACCTGTTCGCGGTGCCGTTCGAGGAGGTCGCCGGCGTTCTCGGCCGCACCCCGGCCGCCGCCCGCCAGCTCGCGAGCCGGGCCAGGCGGCGGGTGCAGGGCGCCCCGCTGCCGGGCGCCGACCTGGCCCGGCAGCGCAAGGTCGTGGAGGCGTTCCTGGCCGCGGCGCGCGAGGGCGACTTCGAGGGGCTGCTCGCGGTGCTCGACCCGGACGTGGTGGCCCGCAGCGCGGCCGGGGTCACGACCGGCGCGGAGCGGGTCGTCGCCGGGGCGACGCGTTTCCCGCACCTGGCCCACCTCACCCACGTGGCCCTGGTCGACGGGACCCCCGGCCTGGTGATGCTGGTGGACGGCCGGCCGGAACGGGTCCTGGCCTTCACCTTCGTACATGACCGCATCGCGGCCATCGACATCGTCATCGCCCCCGACGACCGCCTGTCCCGGCTGACCGTCACACCGCTGTGAGACCCGGCGGGCCGGCGGCGGCACTACGTCAGTTCCAGCACCCCGACCGTCTGTCCCCCGCTGGTCTCACCGGTCTTGCGGAAGCCGAGCCGAAGGTAGAACTCCTCGGGACCGTCCGGGCCGGGGTGCCAGGTGACGTGGAGCTGCTCGTCGCCGCGACGGCGCAGTTCGGCGGCGACGGACTCGACCGCGAAACGGCCGTACCCGCGGCCCTGTTCGCCGGCCGCGATGTTCAACCGCCACAGGCCCGAGCGGAACAGGCTCCCGTCGCCCCGCCAGTCGATGCCGAGGAAGGCCATGAGGAAGCCGACCGGGCGGTCGTCGTCGCCGTCCACGATCAGCCGCGGCCAGGCGACGCCCGCGGGCTGGACGTACGCCTCGGCGAGGGAGCGCACGACGGGCTCCACGGCGGACTCCTGGTCGGGCCGGACCCGGATGCCGAGGGCGGCGTCGAGGGTGCGCGGCGTGATCACTTCCAGGCGGGGCGTCATCCGGGCACGGTAATCCGGCCGCCGATCACCGGGCCAGGGAATTTTGCCCGCCGGGCCGGGGAATTCGGCTGCGTGGGGCACCGGGAATTTCACACTGCCGCGGACGTCCCCCCGTCCCCTCACCCCGGCGCACCCCGGCCTTCGCCCTCGGCCCGCACGCCGGGCCGCCGCTCGCACGCCATGCCCCCCGCCCGCAGGCCAGGCCCGCGCCCCGGGCCCGCCGTCCTCAGCCCAACCGGCGGTACCGCCCCCGGAAGTACAGCAGCGGCCCGCCGTCCGCGCTGGGCAGGTCCGCGGTCAGTACGCGGCCGATCACCAGATTGTGGTCCCCGGCCGGGACCATCTGTTCGGTGCGGCACTCCAGGGTCGCGAGGGCGCCGCGCACCAGGGGCGCGCCGGAGACCGCGCCGCGGGCGTAGGGGATGTCCTCGAACAGCAGCCGGTCGCTGATGCGGCCCTTCATGGCGAACCGGCCGGCGATGTGCCGCTGGCTCTCGGAGAGCACGGACACCGCCCACAGGGGCTGCTCGGCGAGCAGGTCGTCCATGCGGGAGCCCTCGCGCAGGCTGACCATGACCAGCGGCGGGTCCAGCGACACGGACAGGAAGGCCGTGGCCGTCATGCCGGCGTCCTCGCCGGCCGGCGCCGTCGGGTCGTCCGGGTCGAGCGGCGGCTCCTGCGCGGTGACCAGGACCACGCCCGCGGCCAGCCGGGACATGGCGGCCCGGAACTCGTCGTTGCTCACCCCCTCAGCATGCCCGGGGACGGCGGGGGAGGGCGGCGAAGGAGTGTTCAGCACGGCGGAAACGCTAATCTTCGCTCCGGGTCCGTCGCATCGGGCCTGAGCCCGAGACGGGTCCTAGGACCAGGTAGGACCAGGGGACGAAGTACGCCGAGACACTTCCTGATTGTTCATGTTCTTCTGTGACTTGAGTCACAAGGGCCAGGAATTGTTGACCCTGTGTACCGAGTGGGCAGCGCGCTGTGATTCAGTGGCGGTGGAGCTGCAAGGGCACCACGGAAGAGATAACGCCGAACAGAACCCTTGATTCACTGCGAGGTCTCGGGGGGAGGGCGAGCATGGAGACCGAGTCGGAGCCCTACGTCCGCCTTGCCTCCCTCCGGCAACTGCACCAGGCCATGGCCGACATGAACACGGCCCGCAGCCTGGCGGACACCCTCCAGACCGTCGCCGACGGCGCCGTCACCGCCCTCGGCTACGAACTCGCCTGCGTCAACCTCGTACGCACCGACGGCGACCTGGTGGTCGCCGCCTTCTCCGGCAACGCCGCCGCCGAGGCCCTGATCACCGGCCGGGTCGGCTCCCGGGAGTCCTGGGAGCGCCGGCTGCGCATGGGCGAGTCCTGGGGCGACCTGCGGTTCATACCGCACACCGAGGGCTGGGTCCTCGACGACGACGACGTCCCGCAGTGGTTCACCGACGGGCCCGCGCCCCGCTTCGAGGACGAGTGGCACCCCGCCGACCGGCTGTTCGCGCCCATGAACACGCCCGGCGCGCAGGGCGGCGGCTCCGGTGAGCTGCTCGGCGTGATCTCCGTGGACCGGCCGCGCAACGGACGGCACCCCGGCGCCTGGGGCCGCGAGGCCCTCCAGATGTACGCGTTCCAGGCGGCCATCGCGATCAGCAACGCCCGGCTGCGCGCGAACATGCAGCGCGCCCTGGTCCGCCTGGAGCGGGAGCAGCAGGCGCTGCGCGCGAGCGAGGAGAGCTTCCGGCAGGCGTTCGAGTACGCCCCGTCCGGCATGGCCATCGCCGAACTGGGCGGGGACCAGCACGGCCGCATCCTGCGCACCAACGACGCGCTGTGCCGGCTGCTGGGCCGCCCCGCCGCCGCGATGCGCCGCTACTCCTTCTCCGACCTCGTCCACCCCGAGGACATAGGCACGCTGCTGCGCACCTCCGCCGAGGGCGGCCGGGCGGAGCTGCGGCTGGGCCGCCGGGACGGCTCCTACGTCTGGGTCTCGCTGCGCAACTCCGTGGTCGCGGACGCCGCCGACGGCCCCCGCTTCCTGCTCACCCACGTCGAGGACATAGAGGAACGCAAGCGCCGCGAGCTGCAACTCGCCCACCGCGCCTCGCACGACTCCCTCACCGGCCTGCCGAACTCCGCCGAGCTGCGCGCGCGGCTCGCGTCCCGCCTGTGCCGCCGCCCCACGCACGTCGACGACCTGGAGTCCCTGGACGCCGCGTACGGCCATCCTGCCTACGACGTGAACGGTCACGGCTTCGACTTCGCCTCCGGCGCCGCGGGCTACGACGGCTTCGACCACCATGTGCACGTCGTCGCGCCCGAGGGCGACCGCGACGACGGCACCAAGGGCCTCGCGGTCCTCTTCTGCGACCTCGACGGCTTCAAGTCGATCAACGACCGGTTCGGGCACAACGCGGGCGACGCGGTCCTCATCGAGGTGGCGCGGCGGCTGTCGCGCGGCGTGCGCGACGGCGACACGGTGGCCCGCCTCGGCGGCGACGAGTTCGTCATCCTGGCCGACGGCCTCGGCAAGGCCGACGCCCAGGACCTCGCCGTACGCCTGCGCAACGAGATCATCCAGCCGATCCGGGCCGAGGGCCGGGCGGTGCGGGTCGGCGCGAGCTTCGGCATCGGCTGGGCGCACTGCGGCATGACGGCGGACGAAGTGTTGAAATCCGCTGACGAGCGGATGTACGTCGAGAAACGATCTCGTCCCAAACAACACAGGCGAGCCGGATGAGCGCAGGTCAGTGGGCTGAAGCACACGAGGTCACCCGTTTGGCCCAGTGAGAGCGGGTAGGCTCGCTGTTCACCACCCGTCTCCACTAACCCGTACCGCATCCGCCCGCACCTGTTGAGGAGTACTAGGCATGACGCCCGGCGACAACGGCGCGAGCACGCCCGAGGACGACGACCCGTTCGGCTATCTGTACGCCGACGGGCAGGCCAGGGGAGCCCAGCCGCCGTCCGGTGGCTACGGCTACCCGAACTCGGTCAGCAGGGTGCGCGCGGTGGGGGAGCGCCAGTACGGCCAGCAGGCCCCCTACGGCCAGCAGCCCCCGGCAGCCTACGGGAACCAGACGGTGCCCGTGCAGCAGGGCGCCCACGGTCAGCCGAACGCCCACTACCAGGCCCCCGAGACCTACCCCGGTGGTGCCGGACCGGGCGCCCCGCAGCCCCCGCACGGCGGCGGCCGAAACGGCCGCGGCCCGAACACCAAGGGGCTGCTGATCGGCGCGATCGCGGTGGTCGCCGCGGTGGTCATCGGCATCAGCGTGGCCATGTTCAGCAACTCGGACGGCGACAAGAGCGACAGCGGATCCACGGCCTCCGCCTCGACGGACGGTGCCGGCTCCCAGGAGTCGGCTTCGTCAAGTCCCTCGGAGAGCGCTGCCTCCGAGCCGGGTGTGCAGGACGCGGCGGCTCTGACGCTCGGGGGCGGTGCCCAGGTCGGCACCGAGTACTCCGGTGCGCGGGCCGACGGCGGCAAGTACGTCGACCAGATGACGCAGCCCGGGGCCTCGGTGACCTGGAAGGTCGACGTGCCCAAGGCCGGCACGTACGACCTGTGGATCCGGTACGCCAACGCCGAGAAGGACGCGGCGAGCGCGACGACCGTCGTGAACGGCAAGGCGATGAGCTACAAGGCGGATCTTCAGAACTACGGCAAAAAAGGCGACTGGAACGCCTGGTACCGCTCCTACGTCTCCGTCCAACTCGACAAGGGGACGAATACGGTGGCTGTCACCTGCGGTCAGGGAGACGCCTGCCATTTCAATCTCGACCAGTTGGCGTTGCTCCAGGAGGGGCAGAAGCCCGACTGGTGAATGCCCGGCAGGTGAGTGGATGCGCTGTTGCCACGGACCTCACGCCGACACGCTGACATCGGTCTGCGACAGCATTTCCTCATAGGTCGGCCGATCGAACTCCCCCGCCACCGGTGCCGCCACCGTCGCCGCCGACAGGGCGACCGCGCGGGCCAGCCGGTCCGGCCAGGCGAGGTCTTCCACCAGGCCGGACAGCAGGCCCGCCACCACCGAGTCGCCTGCGCCGGTGGGATTGCCGGCCACGGTGGCGGGCGGGGCGGCCCGCCAGTGGCCGTCCGCGGTGTGGGCGAGCAGACCGCCGGGGCCGAGGGAGGCGACCACCGCGTGGGCGCCGCGCCGCCTGGCGTCCCGTGCCGCGCGCAACGGCTCGTGGAATCCGGTGAGTTCGGCCAGCTCCTCGGCGTTGGGCTTGGCGATGTCCGGGCGGGCCGCCACCCCGCGCCGCAGCGGCTCCCCGTCGGTGTCGAGCAGCACCGGGACACCGGCCGACCGGGCGGCCCGTATGAGGCCCGCGTAGGCCCCCACCGGTACCCCGGGCGGCAGGCTGCCGCACAGCGCCACCGCCGAGGCCGGCCCGAGCAGACCCGCGTACGCCTCCTGGAACGCGGCCCACTCGACGGCGGTGACCTGCGGCCCCGGCTCGTTCAGCTGGGTCGTGTCGCCGCTGCGCTCGTCGACCACGGCGATCGTGCGCCGGGTCGCGCCCGCGATCGGGACCAGCGCGTCCAGCACGCCCGGGGTGTCGGCGAGCCGTTCGCGGATCTCCCGGCCGGTGCCGCCGCCGGCGAACCCGGTGACCGTCACCTCGTGCCCGAGGGCCGCGAGCACCCTGGCCACGTTCACGCCCTTGCCGCCCGGCCGCTCGGCGACCGCGGACACCCGGTGCGTCGCGTGGGGCCGCAGCGCGCGCACGCGATAGGTGAGGTCGAGAGCGGTGTTGAGCGTGACCGTGAGGATCACCGGGGCCGACCTCCCTCGCGCCGTGCTGACCTGTGCCGTGCTGACCTGTGCCGTGCGTCTCGTCACGATCATGCCAAACAGGCGGCGAGGCGCCCAGACCGCGGACGGTCCCGGACACCTCGCCGACGCCCCGACGCGGGGACGGATCAGGGCAGTTGGGGATCGACCACCCACTCGCCCCGCCGCATCACGCCCTTGAGGTCGAAGCTGTCGTCGAGGAGGACGAGGTCGGCGTCCTTGCCGGGCTCCAGGGAACCCACCTGGTCGGCCAGGCCCAGCAGCCGGGCCGGATTCACGGACAGCGCCGTCACCACGTCCTCGACCGGCACCCGGTCGACCGTCACCGCCCGCTTGAAGGCGCGGTCCAGGGTCAGGGTCGAGCCCGCGATGGAGCCGCCCTGCACCAGCCGGGCCACCCCTTCGCTGACCTCGACCTCCAGCGGGCCGAGCATGTAGCGGCCGTCGCCGATCCCGGCCGCGTCCATCGCGTCGGTGATGAACGCGACCCGCCCGGCGCCCGCGTGCCTGAACGCCAGCTCCAGCGCGGCCGGGTGCAGATGGGTGCCGTCGTTGATCAGCTCGACCGTGACCCGTTCGTCCTCCAGCAGGGCGGCGACCGGGCCGGGGGAGCGGTGGCCGAGCGGCGGCATCGCGTTGAACAGGTGGGTGGCGACCGTCGCGCCCGCGTCGATCGCCTCCTTCGTCTGCTCGTACGTCGCGTCCGTGTGGCCGATGGCGGCGATCACGCCCTGCTCCGCCAGCAGCCGTACCGAGTCGATGCCGCCCGGCAGTTCGGCGGCCAGGGTGACCATCCGGGTCCAGCCGCGGCCCGCCTCGACCAGCCGCAGCACCTCGGCCGGATCCGGGTCGCGCAGCAGTTCCTCGGCGTGCGCGCCCTTGCGGCACGGCGAGATGAACGGGCCCTCGAAGTGGATCCCGGCGATGTCGCCCTGCTCGGCCAGTTCGGCCAGCAGCCCGGCCTGCTTGACCAGGAAGTCCATGTCGTCGGTGACGGTGGAGGCGACCAGCGTGGTGCTGCCGTGCAGCCGGTGGGTGCGTACGGCCGTCAGGATCTCGTCGGCCGTGCCCGAGAACGAGGCGCCGCCGCCGCCGTGGTTGTGGAGGTCGACGAAGCCGGGCACCACCCAGTGGCCCCGTACGTCGATCACTTCGGCGTCCGCGGGGGAGGCGGCCGCGATCCGGGTACCCTCGACGGCCACGCGGCCGTCGGTCACGATCCCGGTGGGCAGCACCACCCGGGCACCGGCAAGAACGGTACTGGGGGCCATCAGGCGGTTACCTCCGTAGGGTCAGCGGTTTCGAGGAGATCCCGGGCGAGGAGCCCCGCGCCGAGGCAGCCGGCGGTGTCGCCGAGCGCGGCGGGGACGAGCGACGGGACTTTCTGGAAGGTGACGCGGCGCCGGACGGCGTCCCGCAGCGGCGAGAACAACGTTTCCCCGGCTTCGGCGAGCCCGCCACCGATGATCAGCGTGCGCGGGTCCAGCAGGGTGAGCGCGGTGACCAGCCCGTCGGCCAGCGCGTCCACCGCCTCCTGCCAGATCCGTACGGCGTCCGGACGGCCGGATGCCACGGCCTTCGCGCAGTCGGCGGCGTCCGCGCCGGGCCCGCCGCCGGCCGCCGCCCAGGCGTCGCTCACGGCCGCCGCGGAGGCGTACCGCTCCAGGCAGCCGCGCTGCCCGCAGGGGCACGGGGCGCCGCCGGGCCGTACGACGATGTGGCCGATCTCGCCGGCGAAGCCGTGCGCGCCCGCCTCCACCCGGCCGTCGATGCCGATGGCGCCCGCGATGCCGGTGCCCAGCGGCACGAACAGGAAGCGGTCCGCGCCCCGGCCGGCGCCGATCCGGCCCTCGGCGAGGCCGCCGGTGCGCACGTCGTGGCCGAGCGCGACCGGGACGCCGAGCCGGGCCGCGAGCAGGTCGCGCAGCGGTACGTCGCGCCAGCCCAGGTTGGCCGAGTAGACGGCGACGCCGTCCGCCTCGTCGACGATGCCCGGGACCGCGATGCCCGCCGCGACCGCGGGCTCCCCGAACCGGCCGACGCCCCGCGCGCGCAGTTCCTCGGCGAAGTCGAGGATGCCCTCGACCACCGCTTCGGGACCGCGTTCGCGGCCGGTCGGGCGGCGGTCCTGGTGCAGCAGTTCGCCGCCGTCCCCGACCAGGGCGGCCTTCATCCCGGTGCCGCCCACGTCGAGGGCGATGACATGTCTCACGGGGAACAGTGTGGACCGCGGACCCATAAGAGGTCTAGTCCACTTACGCGGTCCAGACCTTTCGAATGTCCACAGGTGCGGGCTCCGGGACCCGGTCGCTGTCGGTGCCCGGCGCTACCGTTCCCCCATGGAACCGGACGACCGTCACGAACTGGGCCGCCAGGAACTGGGCCGACGCGAAGCGGCCATCCTCGCGTTGGAGCGTCGGGGCTTTCCGGGCCCCGGCGCCAAGGAACGGGCGATACGCGAGGAGCTGGGCCTGGCCCCGGTCCGCTACTACCAGCTCCTGAACGCCCTGCTGGACGACGCCCGCGCCCTCGCCCACGACCCGGTCACGGTCAACCGGCTGCGCCGGGTCCGTGAG
The DNA here is from genome assembly GCF_042268025.1 of Streptomyces sp. NPDC056161. NCBI lineage: Bacteria > Bacillati > Actinomycetota > Actinomycetes > Kitasatosporales > Streptomycetaceae > Streptomyces > Streptomyces sp. NPDC056161. Next base: position 60,992 of record NZ_JBHJUV010000030.1, on the reverse strand, counting down.
ACGCGCCGCGGGGAGCGCTGAGAGCGGGGGCGGGGGCGTGGGGAGCGCTGAGGGCGGGGGCGTGGGCGTGGGTGAGGGCGTGGGCAGGGGACACGGGGCTGGATCCGGTGGTGGGAGTCGCCGGGTCGGATCTGGTGGTGGGAGTCGCCGGGTCGGATCCGGTCGCGGCTGTACGGACCAGACCCTGGACCGCCTGGGCGTGCGGGTCCGGCCGCGCTCGCCGAGGCGCACGGGCGGCACCATGAGGCCGCCGTCCTGCTCGGCGCTGCCTCCCGGCTGCGCGGCACGCACGATCGCACCGATCGGCAGGTCACCGAACTCACCCGCCGGGGACGGGCGGCGCTGGGCGAAGAGACCTTCGCCACGGCCTACCGCCAGGGCTCGGAGCTGGACGGGAAGACAGCCGTGAACGCGGTCGATCCGGCCCGGCTGCGCCGACGACTCAGGACGAACTCCCCCACCCCGACCCGAGAGAACCCCGGTCCTACTGAACTGAGGGAAATCCTGACCTGAGGGAATCCTGACCTGAGGGAATCCTGACCTGAAGGAATCCTGACCTAAGGGAACCCTGACCTGAAGGAATCCTGATCTGAGGGAACCCCTGATCCGAGGGGCCCCCGTTGTCATGCGTGCGCGCCGCCCCGCGTGGATAGGGTCGCCGTATGGGCAACCCAACGGATTCGACGGATTCGACGGACTCGACCGACCCCCAGGACGCGCTCCCCACGCCCGTGACCCGGGCCGGGCGGGACGGGCTCGCGGCTCTGCTCGAAGGGCCGCGCACCGCGGTGATCGGGCTCGACTTCGACGGGACGCTCGCGCCGATCGTCGCCGACCCCGAGCAGGCCCGCGCCCACCCGGACGCCGTGCCCGTGCTCGCCGCCCTCGCCCCGAAGGTGGCCGCCGTCGCGGTGGTCACCGGACGCCCCGCCGGAGTGGCGGTCCGGCACGGCGGCTTCGCGGGCGTACCCGGCCTGGAACACCTCGTCGTGCTCGGCCACTACGGCGCCGAACGCTGGGACGCGGTCAGCGGCACCGTCAGCGCCCCCGCCCCGCACCCCGGTGTCGCCGGCGTCCGCGCCGAACTGCCCGGCTTCCTCGACCGGATCGGCGCCTGGCGGGGCACCTGGATCGAGGAGAAGGGGCGGGCCGTCGCCGTGCACACCCGGCGTGCCGAGGACCCGCAGGCCGCGTTCGAAGCCCTGCGCGGTCCGCTCGCCGAACTCGCCGCCCGGCACGGCCTGATCGTCGAACCCGGCCGTCTGGTCCTCGAACTCCGCCCACCCGGCATGGACAAGGGCGTCGCCCTGCTGGAGTACGTCCGGGAGATCGGTGCCCGGTCCGTGCTGTACGGCGGCGACGACCTCGGCGACCTGCCCGCCTTCGCGGCCGTCGACGAACTCCGCTCGGACGGCGTACCCGGCCTGCTGGTGTGCAGCGGCAGCACCGAGGTGACGGAACTCGCCGAACGCGCCGACCTGGTGGTGGACGGCCCGGCGGGCGTAGTACGACTCCTGAGGACCCTGTCCACACACCTACCCTGACCGACCGCCCCCCAACAGACACACGATCAACCGACCCCCTTCAAGGACCCGGGTACGGCCCTCACCGGGCCGGGTGGCAACGCCCCTTCTGAGGGGCGCGGGGAACTGCGCGCTCAGCCACGTCCCGGCCGCAGCCGGAGCACGGGGGCACCCCCGGGAGGGACCCGGGTACGGCCCTCACCGGGCCGATGGCAACGCCCCTTTTAAGGGGCGCGGGGAACTGCGCGACCAGCCACCTCCCGGCCGCAGCCGAAGCACGACGACACTCCCGCCATGGCCGGCGCAGCCAACCGCTCAGCCGGCCCGCAACCCGTCCAACTGGTCCAGGAACCACCGGCCGGGCGGCAACGCCACCGCCGCGGCAGCCAACCGCTTCGTCCGTTCCGCCCGCTCGTCCGCCGGCAGGCTGAGCGCCCGGTGCAGGGCGTCCGCCGTGTCCCCGATGTCGTACGGGTTGACGGCGAGCGCGTCCTCGCCCAGCTCCTCGTACGCCCCGGCCTCCCGGGAGAGCACCAGCGCGCAGCCCTTGTCGGAGACGACCGGCACCTCCTTCGCGACCAGGTTCATGCCGTCCCGGATGGGGTTGACCAGGGCCACGTCGGCGAGCCGGTAGGCGGCCAGCGAGCGGGCGAAGTCGTCCTTGACGTGCAGCACGACCGGGGTCCAGCCCGGCGTGCCGTAGCGGGAGTTGATCTCCTCGGCGAGCCGCCGCACCTCGGCCGTGTAGTCCCGGTAGACGGCGAGGTCCTGCCGGGAGGGATAGGCGAAGGCCACGTGCACGACCCGCTCGCGCCAATCGGGGTGGTCGTCGAGGAGCTGCCGGTATGCCAGCAGCCCGCGCACGATGTTCTTCGACAGCTCGGTGCGGTCCACCCGCACGATCGTCCGGCGTCCCGCGCCGATCTCCGCGCGCAGGGCGGCCATCCGCTCCTCGACGTCCGCCTCGTGCGAACGGGCGCGGAGGAATTCGGGGTCGGCGCCGAGGCCGTGCACGTCGACGACGGTCCTGCGGGCGGACACCTGGCCACCGGCCGCGTGCTCAAGACCCCGCGGCCCCGCCTCCGCCTCCGCCTCCGCCTCCGCCCCGAACGCCCCGAACCGCCGCACGCCGGGGCCCGCCGCCTGCGCGCACTCCATGAACGCCCGCGCCCAGCGCCAGGTCAGGAAGCCGAGCCGGTCCGCGCCCAGCATCCCCCGCACCAGCTGTGACCTGATGTCGTCCGGCAGCATCCGGAAGTACTCCGCGGGCGCCCACGGCGTGTGCGAGAAGTGCCCGATCCTGAGATCCGGCCGCTTCTCGCGCAGCATGCCCGGCACCAGGCACAGGTGGTAGTCCTGCACCAGCACCGCGGCGCCCTCGGCCGCCTCCTCGGCCAGCGCCTCCGCGAACGCCCGGTTGTAGGTCTCGTACGACGCCCACTGGCGGCGGAACTCCGCGTCGAAGACGGGCTCCAGCGGGGTCTGGTACAGCATGTGGTGGACGAACCAGAGGACCGAGTTCGCGATGCCGTTGTACGCGTCCGCGTGCACGTCGGCCGGGACCGCGAGCATCCGCACACCGTCCTCGCCCACACCGCGCCGCACCGCCTCCCGGTCGCCGTCGGACAGCGCCGAGCACACCCACAGCGCGCCCGCCTCGGGCCCGATCGCCGACAGCCCGGAGACCAGCCCGCCGCCGCCCCGCCTGGCGGCCAGCGAGCCGTCCTCCCGGACGCCGTACGAGACCGGGCCGCGGTTGGACGCGACCAGCACCTGGGCAGCACCCTGCGTGGAAGCCATACGCCTCAACCTAGCCCGGCCCGGAAACGCTCAAACGTACGGTTGCGGCCAGTCAGCGGTCGTATACGGCCAGTTTCTCTTGCTCACGCGACCTGGCGCCGCGCGTACTCGGCGATCTCCACCATGGGCGGCCGTTCCTCGGTGTCCACCGCGTGGGTGTGCGGCTCGAAACCGTCCTCGCCCCGCTCGAACTGGGTGAGGCGCGGCCGTACCAGGTGTCCGCGGGCCAGTCGCAGCTGGGCGGTGCGGTAGATCGCCGCGGCCATCCGGCCGAGCGCCTGCCCGTCCTGGTGCCGGTGTTTGCGCACACCCACGTCGACCTGGGCGAGCGCGTCCAGGCCCACCAGGTGCAGGGCGTCGACCAGCATGCCCAGCTCGACGCCGTACCCGACCGGGAACGGCAGCTGTTCCAGCAGCGAGCGGCGAGCCGCGTACTCGCCGCCGAGCGGCTGCACGAAACCGGCCAGCTGCGGCCAGTGCATGTTGAGCAGCGGGCGGGCCATCAGCTCGGTGACCCGGCCGCCCTGCCCGGCCGCGCCGGCCAGCGGGCGGTCATACATGGCCTTGACCAGGTCGACGTCCGGCTCGGTGAGCAGCGGGCCGACGATCCCGGTGACGAAGTCGGAGGAGAAGTCCCGCAGGTCGGCGTCGACGAAGCAGACGATGTCCCCGCTGGTGACCAGCAGCGAGCGCCACAGCACCTCGCCCTTGCCGGGGACGGTGGGCAGCCGGGGCAGGATGTCGTCGCGGTGCACCACCCGGGCGCCCGCCGCGGCGGCCACCTCGGAGGTGCGGTCGGTGGATCCCGAGTCGACGACGACGATCTCGTCGACCAGCGGCACCTCCCGCAGCATGAGGTCGTGCCGGACGGCGGCGACGATGGCGCCGACCGTCGCCTCCTCGTCGAGCGCGGGCAGGACCACGGAGACCGACAGGCCGGTGCGTTGTTTCGCGGCGAGTATCTTGTGCAGCGGTCGATCGGTCACGGACCAGGAGCGGGTGGCCAGCCAGCGTTCCACTTCTTCCAGCACGGTCGGCGGCTCCTCACTGTCGTGATCACACCAGGTGCGTGTGTGACCCATCTCGCGGTTCGGACGACTATCTCAACTGTCCTGGCCTTCGGTTACAGTCTTGAACAACGCGGATGACCATCGCATGTCGGGGGTCATCGGTGTACACAACCGCATACAGCTCATCCAGAGGGGCAGAGGGACACGGCCCGATGAAGCCCCGGCAACCCTCCAGTCGGTACTCGTACTGATCGCAGCGCAATCCGATCGTTCTCGCGAGGCTCCCGGCTCGGGAAGGTGCCAATTCCGTCTCACGGCGAGATGCGTCGTGGGGAAGATGAGGAGAAAGGGCCTCGCCTCACATGGCTGTGCAGACCGTTGCAAGCACCACGAACCCGACCGTCGACCTCGGCCCCGCCGCTGCCCTGAGCTGCCGCGAATGCGGTCACCGGGTACCGCTCGGCCCGGTGTTCGCCTGCGAGGAGTGTTTCGGCCCGCTGGAGATCGCGTACGACTACTCGGCGTACGACACCGAGGAACTGCGCCGCACGATCGAGGCGGGACCCGCGAACATCTGGCGCTACGCGCCGCTGCTGCCCGTCCCCGCGGACGTGGCCGAGAAGCCGAATCTGAACCCCGGCTGGACCAAGCTGGTCCAGGCCGACAACCTGGCCCGCGAGCTGGGCGTCACCGGCGGCCTGTACGTCAAGGACGACTCCGGCAACCCGACCCACTCCTTCAAGGACCGGGTGGTCGCCCAGGCGCTGGAGGCGGCGCGCGCCTTCGGCTTCACCACCCTCTCCTGCTCCTCGACCGGCAACCTGGCCGGAGCCGTCGGCGCCGCCGCCGCCCGCGCGGGCCTGCGCTCCTGCGTGTTCATCCCGCACGACCTGGAGCAGGGCAAGGTCGTCATGGCCGCGGTCTACGGCGGTGACCTCGTCGGCATCGAGGGCACCTACGACGACGTGAACCGTTTCTGCTCCGAGCTGATCGGCGACCCGGCCGGCGAGGGCTGGGGCTTCGTCAACGTCAACCTGCGGCCGTACTACGCGGAGGGCTCCAAGACCCTGGCGTACGAGATCTGCGAGCAGCTCGGCTGGCGGCTGCCCGACCAGATCGTCGTCCCGATCGCCTCCGGCTCCCAGCTCACCAAGATCGACAAGGGTCTGAAGGAGCTGATCGCGCTGGGTCTCGTCGAGGACCGGCCCTACAAGATCTTCGGCGCGCAGGCCGAGGGCTGCTCGCCGGTGTCGGCCGCGTTCAAGGCCGGACACGAGGTGGTCCGGCCGCAGAAGCCGAACACCATCGCCAAGTCCCTGGCGATCGGCAACCCGGCCGACGGCCCCTACGTCCTCGACATCGCGCGCCGCACCGGCGGCGCCGTGGAGGACGTCACGGACGAGCAGATCGTCGACGCGATCAAGCTGCTGGCGCAGACCGAGGGCATCTTCGCGGAGACGGCCGGCGGGGTGACCGTCGGCGTGGCGAAGAAGCTGATCGAGAACGGCGTCCTCGACCCCGCGCTCACCACGGTCGTCCTCAACACCGGCGACGGCCTCAAGACCCTCGACGCGGTGGCCGGCACCGGCCTGACCGCCACCATCCGTCCGAACCTGGACTCCTTCCGAGCGGCCGGCCTCGCATGACCGGCGGCTCCGCATGACCGGCGGCTCCGTATGACCGGCGGTTCCGCATGACTGGCGGTTCCGCATGAACGGCGGCGCGCCGTCGGCCGGTCCTGACCGAGTCCGCGTCCGAGGCCGCATCCGAGGTCGTATGCGCGCCGCGAGCCGGCGGAGCCCGTCACTCCCCTTCCCCGCCGCACCACCTGTGCACCCGACCGGAGGTCACACCGCATGAGCGTCACCGTTCGTATCCCCACCATTCTGCGCACCTACACCGGAGGTCAGGCCGAGGTGAGCGCCGAGGGCGCCAACCTCGGTGAGGTGATCGCCGACCTGGAGAAGAACCACACGGGCATCGCCGCCCGGGTCCTGGACGACCAGGGCCAACTGCGCCGCTTCGTCAACGTGTACGTGAACGACGACGACGTCCGCTTCGAGCAGGGCCTCCAGACCGTCACCCCGGAGGGCGCGGGCGTCTCCATCATCCCGGCCGTGGCCGGCGGCTGACCCCTCGTTACCTTCGGTTACGCCTGTCACCGACTGTTCATCGGATCGCCCCCTCCGTGAGAGAAGCGGAGGGGGCAATTCAGTGGGGTTGAGCGCGGTAGAGTTGGGGAACGCGAGCCCCACGCCCGGGGCGCGGTCCCTGGAAATCATTCCGCGCGCCCCGCAAGAAGTCGCCAATCTGTGCGCGTTTTTTGTGGCTTTTACTCCTTTTATGAGGCCCGACTTGCCCTGAATTCTGGTGAATTCTCGGGAGATTCCCGACCGGGTACGTCCAGATTTCTCGTCCGATTGACCTGTTGCAGACGGCAGTTGGACAGATACATTCAGCCGCGGTCGACGCGTTCCGGCGCACGCCCCCAAACCTTGGGGGGTGAGGTCTGACCCGGGTCCGCGAGGTGTGGATCTGTGCAAGGGCCAGTAATAGGGGAGTTAGGCATGGCTCAGGGCACCGTCAAGTGGTTCAACGCGGAGAAGGGGTACGGCTTCATCGCGGTCGACGGTGGTGCGGACGTCTTCGTCCATTACAGCGCCATTCAGATGGACGGCTACCGCACCCTGGAAGAGGGCCAGCGGGTCGAGTTCGAGATCTCGCAGGGTCAGAAGGGCCCGCAGGCCGACATGGTTCGCGTCACCGCCTGAATTTTCTTGTCGCGAAGGACCCGCACCTTTACGGGTACGGGTCCTTCGCCATGTCCTTATGTCCTGCGCCGGAGTCGTCATCCGTTCCCGGCGCCGTCCCGGCACCTGTTCCCGGCGCCTGTTCCGGCACCTGTTCCGGCACCTGATTCCCCGTTGCCCGCTCCCGTCGCCGTACGGGCGCGCGCCGACGCGTGTTCGCGCACGGCTGACGCACCCCCGGCACGCCGGAAGCCGACCGCTCTCCCCTTCGGACCCCTCGGTGCCCGCTTCGCGGGCGCGCCTTGCTCCCACCCGTCACCCGACCACCACCCCTTGGAGCCCGCTTCGCGGGCGCGCCTTGCTCCCACCCGTCACCCGACCACCACCCCTTGGAGCCCGCTTCGCGGGCGCGCCTTGCACTCGACCCACCCGAGTGCTAATCATTGGCGTTAGCACTCTGAAGGTGAGAGTGACAATGAAGGACCGGGTCGGTGAGGCCCGCAGGCCGGGTGGGGCAAGGAACCACGAGGCCGGTGAGCCGTCCGTCGCGGGCGCGGGCGCGGTCCGTTGGAATCACCCCCAGTCCTGGAGGGACCACTTCACATGGCCAAGATCATCGCGTTCGACGAGGAGGCGCGGCGCGGCCTTGAGCGCGGTATGAACCAGCTCGCCGACGCCGTCAAGGTCACCCTCGGCCCCAAGGGCCGCAACGTCGTCCTTGAGAAGAAGTGGGGCGCCCCCACGATCACCAACGATGGTGTCTCCATCGCCAAGGAGATCGAGCTGGAGGACCCGTACGAGAAGATCGGCGCCGAGCTGGTCAAGGAAGTCGCCAAGAAGACGGACGACGTCGCCGGTGACGGTACGACCACCGCGACCGTCCTCGCCCAGGCCCTGGTCAAGGAGGGCCTGCGCAACGTCGCCGCCGGTGCCAACCCGATGGCCCTGAAGCGCGGTATCGAGAAGGCCGTCGAGGCCGTCTCCACCGCCCTGCTGGAGCAGGCGAAGGACGTCGAGACCAAGGAGCAGATCGCCTCCACGGCCTCCATCTCCGCCGCCGACACCCAGATCGGCGAGCTGATCGCCGAGGCCATGGACAAGGTCGGCAAGGAAGGCGTCATCACCGTCGAGGAGTCGCAGACCTTCGGTCTTGAGCTTGAGCTCACCGAGGGCATGCGCTTCGACAAGGGCTACATCTCCGCGTACTTCGCGACCGACATGGAGCGTATGGAGGCGTCCCTGGACGACCCGTACATCCTGATCGCCAACTCCAAGATCAGCTCCGTCAAGGACCTGCTCCCGCTCCTGGAGAAGGTCATGCAGTCGGGCAAGCCGCTGCTGATCATCGCCGAGGACGTCGAGGGCGAGGCCCTGTCGACCCTGGTCGTCAACAAGATCCGCGGCACCTTCAAGTCCGTCGCCGTCAAGGCCCCGGGCTTCGGCGACCGCCGCAAGGCCATGCTCGGCGACATCGCCATCCTCACGGGCGGCGAGGTCATCTCCGAGGAGGTCGGCCTCAAGCTGGAGAACGCGACCCTGGACCTCCTGGGCCGCGCCCGCAAGGTCGTCATCACCAAGGACGAGACCACCATCGTCGACGGTGCCGGCTCCTCCGAGCAGGTCAACGGCCGGGTCAACCAGATCCGCGCCGAGATCGAGAACAGCGACTCCGACTACGACCGCGAGAAGCTCCAGGAGCGCCTGGCCAAGCTCGCGGGCGGCGTGGCCGTCATCAAGGCCGGTGCCGCCACCGAGGTGGAGCTGAAGGAGCGCAAGCACCGCATCGAGGACGCCGTGCGCAACGCCAAGGCGGCCGTCGAGGAGGGCATCGTCGCCGGCGGTGGCGTGGCCCTGCTCCAGACCACCAGCGTCTTCGAGAAGCTGGAGCTGGACGGCGACGAGGCGACCGGCGCGCAGGCCGTCAAGCTCGCCCTGGAGGCCCCGCTCAAGCAGATCGCCGTCAACGCCGGCCTTGAGGGCGGCGTCGTGGTGGAGAAGGTCCGCAACCTCACCCCGGGGCACGGTCTGAACGCCGCGACCGGTGAGTACGTCGACCTGGTCGCCGAGGGCATCATCGACCCGGCGAAGGTCACGCGTTCCGCGCTGCAGAACGCCGCCTCCATCGCTGCGCTGTTCCTCACCACCGAGGCCGTCATCGCCGACAAGCCGGAGAAGGCCGCCGCGGCCGCTCCGGGCGGCATGCCGGGCGGTGACATGGACTTCTGATCCTTCCCGGATCACCTGTCCTTTTCCGAGGGCGGTACTCCCTGTCTGTGACGGGGGGTGCCGCCCTCGGGCGTTGCGGCGGCCTGTCCGGCAGCAAGCGGCCAAGCGACCGCCACGACCTGGGTCACGTCGTCCTGTTCGAGATGCCCTGGCCAGGGCTCGTGGCTGGTGAACCGGTCGTGATTTTCAGCCGTTTCAGGAGGTGGAAGAAACTGGAGCAAGTGGAAGCTGGGCGTAGGGCCGGTCGGAGTCGGCGGTGACTTCTGCGCTGTCACATGCCCGAACACAGGAGGAGTGACTCTCGGATGGTGGAGCGGGCGCGGGATTACTCCCCGGCCAGATCTGTCGGCTCGGCGGCAGACAGCGATGCCGGGGGTTCCTATGAGGGCTTCGAGAGCACTCCAGAGGACTTCAGGCAGGCATGGGAAGCCTTTCCCGGGAGGAGGGTCGGGCCGAACCCGGTGGATACGGTGGGTTCCGGGGAATCCAGATACGGCGTCAACCCGCTATCTCTCACGGTGGCCAACAGCGGACCGGCTGCCGACTATCAGATCGCTCATAGGCTGGACCGTGATCCGCTGTACCGCTTCAAGACTCATACGAGGGAGCGCGGCCTCGGAATTGTCTTCAGGGACGGGTTCGAGAATAAAAGCGATAAACTTCCCTCCAGTATCCAGTACTACCAGAACAACCACACAGACACGGTGTATGTCAGTTCCAGCCGGGACCGGGATCCGGCAGGACCCAAACCGCTGTGGGTCGATGAGGGGGAATACGCGCGGTACTCCATGCCGAATGTACCCGGGGGGATCGACGTCCTGGCCACTCTCCGCGAGGTGGCCTTCCGGCATCAGCAGGAAATCATCCATTACAAAGGGATATCTACCCTGTACATCGGCGGTGCGGACGTGTTCAGCATGCCGGCCGAGCGCGATGGGCACGACCGGCTGATCGGGTCCGCGGACAATCTGCTGGCCGCACCGGAAGTACGGGAAGCGCGGCGGAGACTGGAATGGGCGCTGACGCCGGAGAACGTCCGTGCGGCGACGCAGAATGTCAGAGAAGGCCGGGCATCGGAATACGAGCAGTTCCGTCACCAGTATGCCGAGTGGTATGCGCGGTCCGGGCAGCACACCGAACACGCAGGGGTGGACGGAAATCTCTGGTCTTACGCCGAGTGGTGGTCCAGGCATAAGAACGCGGGTTCAGAGCAGTTTCGAGTGTTTTCCCAGGACTGGAACAACAGTCCTCACCCGTCCTGGAACGACGCGTCGCCCCCGCAGCCGCCGTCTGCGACGCAGGATCTCTACGACGAGGCAAGGCGGGCGAGAGATTCCGTCCGGCAGGATCCCGGTCGATGGCAAAATTACACGAAGATGTATCAGAGGTATCAGGAATTGCATCAGGGGGCGGATGCGCGGCAGAGCCGGCAGAGTCATACGGCCTCCGCTCCTCGGCCACCCGTCGGCATGTCGCCTTATCAGTGCGCTCCGCCGAGGCAGGAGGGTCAGGTGGAAAGGGGGAACCTTCCCCCGGCCCATCGGGGTAACTTCCAGCCTTCGGGGCGGGGGCGCGGCGCGGGGGGCCCGGCACGCTAGCGGTGGTTTGTCGGTCCCGGGCGGTAGGGGTCGAGGTGGCGTGGCGGACCACTCTGATCGAGGGGTCCGCGGCAAGGGAGTGGTGTCCGGTCCGATCGTTCTTTCAGGGAATTACGGTTCTGCCGTCGGGTGGATCAGGGTGGATCAGGGTGTATCCGGCGGCGTTTTGTTATTCATGCCATGGGTGTCTTCCCTGCCAGTTCAACGGGCGGACCTCTTATTACGGGCGGGTCCGAGATCAAGGGCAATGTGGCGCGGGGTGGCCGCCGACGGCCGCTGATCGGGCGAAGCGGGCCGCGACCACTCGGTGTCGGTTCCCTCCGGGAGGAAGGAAGCCACCGAGGCGGCCGACGGCAGCAGCCGTTCGGCCGATTCCGTGGCAGCACCGCCGCTGCCCAGCGGCGCTCCGGCGGCACGATCGTCGCGGGTATCGCGTTTCTGGGAGATCCCCGTTATCTCCTTGAGCCGCGTGGCGACGCGGTTCGCGGTATGCCGCACGGCCAGGGTCGCATCACCCTTGGGCTGCACAGGCCGATCCCCGGGTTGCCACAACCTGTCTATCTTCTTCTGTAGAGCAGCGTCCCGCGATCCGTACTTCTTCTCCAGAGCGCCGAACTCGTAGCCCGCTCTATGCATGTAGTGGACCCAAGTGCCGGGATCCCAATAGCTTTCATGGTTGTTGTCTGCCGTCCGGGCCAACGTCTGCACAAACGAGTCGTATTTATGGATCTCAGAGTATGGGGCCCGGTGATTCTGGCGGCCGGAATTGTATCCATGTTCCCACGCTTCCGTCAGTTCGGGCGCTCTCTCTCTTGCGGAATTCCGTGAATCATTTCCGTAGGAGATATTTCTCGTTTCCTCCCAGAATTTCTTTTCTGCTTCAGGGATTTCGGCAGCTCTTGGTGGTAGCACGGTGGCCTCCTGGCTGAGTCTTCTGCGCCGCTCCAAGCAGCAACGGATCAGGTCGTTCCGCGGTTCACGACAGCCGATCGGGCGCGCCTACGGCTGACTCACGCTCCACCGCGCCGGCCCTCGATGGCATGGGCGTCAGTCGGCGTATTCCTTGAGTTCTTCGGTGTCGAGGGTGATGCTCACCGGGGCGGGAAGCTCGACGGTCGTGCCCCAGGGGTACGACTGGGTCTGCTGGTAGCGGCCGACCTTGGGTTCGCTGTAGACGACGATGGTGTTGTTGTCGCGGTCGATGAGGAGGTAGACGGGGATCTCGGCCGCCGCGTAGCCGATGGGCTTGTCGATCCGGTCGCGCTGGTCGGTGTCGCGGTCGTGGGAGGTGATCTCTACGGCCATGAGCGCGCCGTCGGGGGCGGACCATTCGCCGTGACTCCTGAAGTGGCCCACCGGTGCAAGGAACCCGTCTGTGCGGGCGCGGCCCTTGCGGTATGCCTCGGCCTTGACGCCCCGTTCGGGCATGAGGTTCAGCTCGGGGCGATGCTGCATGCACTGGCGGAGCAGCCACATGAAGATCTCGCCGTGGTTGCCGTCCGGCACTGCCTTGACCTCGACTTTTCCGTTGATGTATTCGAGTCGCACGGTCTCTGGGGCCGCCGCGGCCAGTTCCTCGAATTCCTCGACGTCGAGCGGGCCGTGCCGAATGCACAGCCTTCCGCCGAGGAACTCCAGCCGGTTCCGCAGCTCTCGCGGAGCCCTGCGGACGAGTTCCTCGAAGTCCTCGACGGACATCTGCGGGCGGTCAGCGGTGTCAGGGGTCATGGCGTTGCCTCCTTCCCTCCATGGTGCATCGGAGTGATCTCGGCGGACCGTGGGAGCCGTCATTGGGGTGTCCTGTCCTGTGGGCGGTTGTTCGGTTGGTTGTCCGGTCGGTTGTTCAGAGGTGTCGTGGACATCGCAGCGCGGATCTTGTCCGCGCGGGCTCGGACTGTGGGGGCGGGCAGGGGCGTACGGGGTTGTGCGGGGGCGCGTTCGCCACGGCAGCCGCTGCACACGCCTCCCGGCAGTGCCTCCGGCCGCCCCGGCACCCCGCACTCCGCGCACTCCAGGAGGCGGCGGGGCGGGCGGGGCGGCTGTCGTACGGGCTCGGGCGGGAGTTTGTCCAGCAGGCGGCGGCGGACCAGGGCGGCCGGGTGGTGCACCGGCGTGGGCAGGCCCTCGGTCAGGGCGCGGAGTACGGACTCGTCGGTGGCGCCCCGGGTGAACCAGTCCGTCAGGAGCGGGGCGAGGGCCGCGCAGTCGGCGGCGGAGAGCGACAGCACGGGGGCCGTGCGGCCCAGGGCGGCGAGGAGGGTGTGGGCGCGGGTCCGGGTGGGGCCGCGGTGGTCGGCCGGCGGCTGGTCCGGCGGCGGTCCTGGAGGCTGTCCGGGTTCCGGTGCGTCGCCGCGTGTGAACGCCGCCCACCACGCGTCGTCGCGCGCGGTCCGGGACCACCACGTTCGGGTGATCCAGCGGGTTCCGCCGGCGGTGGTCTCCAGCCGTTCCCGGCCGCGCCTCAAGTGGCCAGCGGCTACGAGTCGGTTGAGGGCGGTGCGGAGGGCGCATTGGCCGTACGGGGTTGTGTTGGCCAGCGTCTTCACGGAGATGTCGGCGCCGTCGGGGAGGCGGTCGACGTACGCGGCGATGGCTGCTTCGCGGGGCGGGAGATGCGCGAAGTCGCGGTTGATGCAGGGGAGTTGGTCAGGAGTCGAACGTTTTCCGTAACCCGGATTGGCCATCGGGGGCGGGGTCGGATGCGCGGACGGGTGGGCAGCACTAGCATTGGCGTCAGCCACGGGATCGACCTCATTTCGATCTCGTCGGTCAAGCCCCCGCAGGTGTTGGCGCACCTGGCGGGGGCTGATTCGTTATGCGGGACGCTAGACGGTTGTCACCCTCCGTTGCAAGTCGGTTGCGTCAAGTCAACTCGCAGGGTGGGAGGGCGGGTTGGGACCTCCCACCCGTTCCTTGCAAAGAGGGCTCGGCGCTCGGTGCCCGAGGCTCAAGCGCCCAGGCTGCTGACGTTCTCTATGAACGCCGACCAGGCTTCCGCCCGGAACACGAGCTTCGGGCCGTGGGGGTTCTTGGAGTCGCGGACGGGGATGAGGGCGGGGTGGCCGTCGGCTACTTCGAGGCAGTTTCCGCCGTCGCCGCCGCTGTACGTCGACTTGCGCCAGCGGGCCATTTCCAGGCAGTCGTTGCCGCCGGCGCTGTAGCTCGACTTGATCCATACGGCCGTGCTCAGGTCGTGCTCAGGGATGCTCCTCATGGGCGTAATCCTCTGCCAACTCCTCAATGAGGGCCAGGGACTTCTCCTGCGAGAGGGCGGAGGCCACGAGAAGGTCGTACACGAACCGCAGTTGGGCGACGGTGGCCGGATCGTCCTCCAAACGCCCGGTGCGCACTCCCTCGAAATAGACGAGTGGAGCGGCGTCCTCGAAGTCCATCAGCTTCAAGGCGCCCTGCATCGCCGCGTGCGCGCCCGCGCTGGACGGCAGCACCTGAACGATGACCCGGCTGCGGCGGGACAGACTGGCGACATGGCGCAGAGCCTCGGCCATCACCGTCCGGCCTCCTGTCTCCCGGCGCAATGCCGCCTCGTCGAGGACCACCCACAACACCGGCCTTGTTGGATGGTCCAGGAGACGGATCCGCTCCATTCGACCTTCCACCCATTGCTCGATGGTCTCTTCCGGTGCCGTCGGGTCGTACGCGCGGTTCACGGCCCGTGCGTACGCGGGCGTTTGCAGAAGCCCGGGGATCAGGAGTGGTGCGTACTGTCTGATGGCCGTTGCATGAGACTCCGCCTCCGCCGCCACTTCGAAGGGCTCCTCATATTTCGACTTGGCCGCCGCCTTGCAGTTCCGCGTGAAGAAGCCGTCCGTCTCCAGGACTTCGTCCAGCAGCACCGCGTACTCCTGCTGCATCCGCCGCGATCCCGTCTCCAACTGTCCGATGAACGATCCGCTCACGAACAGCCGTTGGCCAAGTTCCTCCTGACTCAGCCGCTTCCTCTCCCGTGCGTGCCGCAACTCCGCGCCCAGTAGGGCGCGCGGTGACGACGACGGGTCGAGGTCCTTCGGTCCGGGCATGGCGTTTCCTCCCCGTCCGACACCCGATCTTGTTGAGGTGTGGTGTCTGGCCAGGTCAGGAGTCCGGCGGCCACGCTGTGTTGCGAATCACAAACTCAGCGTGGAGGTGCGGGATGGAAGAGATGGCGGGCGCCAAGGGCGCGGTGGAGGGGGCGGAGGGGGCGCGGTCCGTTCGGACGGCCGAGGAGGCGGTGGGGCAACTGCGGTCGGCTCTGCGTGATGTCGGCGTCATCCTGCCGGGGCTCGGGGGGTGGATCCGCTGTCGGCCGGGCAGGAGGAGCCGTACGCCCTGGTCGATCTGGGGCGTTGCAATCTCGGGGTGGCCGCGCGGCTGGCGGCTGCGCTGCGGGGGGTGGCGCGGGACGGTGGGGCGTGAGCGGCGGGCGGCCCCCGGCCGGCGGGTACGTCGTCGACGTACGGAGCGGGCGGCTCGGTGAGGTGATGGATCACGTGGGCGGGTGTGTGCAGTTGCGGCCCGTTGGTGGTGGGCGGGAGTGGGACTGTCCGCCGGAGTCCGTCGAGGCGGCGGCGCCGGGTGAGGTGCTGCGGGAGCGGGTGCGGCGGTTGAACCGGGAAGCCCGTCTGCTGGGGGCGATCGAGCCGCCTCGCTGAGCTCGGAGGGTGAGGGGGGCCGGGATCGTTCTGCGGTCGCTGTCCCTGGCAGGGCGCCGCCCGCTCTGGTGGCTGTCCTGGCATGATTCGGCGTCGGTTCGAGTTTATGTGATGGTCGGTTCGGGTTTATGTGATGGAGGACTTCTTGGATCAGCACACTGGTGCCGACGGCCGCGACTGGTTCGCGGCCGGGATCCGGGCTCTGTACTTCTCGGAGGACGGCTCACCCCCCTTGGTCCCGGCCGGGATACTGCCGTCACTAGGCAGGAAAGGCGCGCCCGCGGAGGAGCTGAAGGTCCGGCGGCGGATGCACGATCAGCTCAAGCCTAGGGCCTGGGCGAGTGTTGCGGCGAAGGCGGAGCTGCTGGAGGCGGGGATTCCGTTGCTGCCGGGGGAGGACGGCGGTTTCTCCATCGACCCGGAGGTGCCGCGGGAGAGTGAGGTGGCCGCTGCAGCGGTCCGGGCCGCAAACGCCAGGGCCCTAGGGGCGTTGTACGGCTTGACGGAGGGTTCCACTGCCCTGGTCCCGCGCGGCGTACTGCCGTCGGCACGGGGCGGGAAAGACGCGCCTGCGGAGGAGAAGAAGGCCCGGCAGCGGATGCACGATCTCCTCAAGCCTAAGGCCCGGGTGAGTGATGAGGAGGAGGTGGTGCTGCGGGAGGTGGGGATTCCGTTGCTGCCGCGGAAGGGCGGCGGTTTCCACATCGACCCGGAGGTGCCGCGGGAGAGTGAGGTGGCCGCTGCAGCGGTCCGGGCCGCAAACGTCAGTGCCATAAGGGCGTTGTACGGCTTGACGGAGGGTTCCACTGCCCTGGTCCCGCGCGGCGTACTGCCGACATGGAGCGGGGAAGGCGCGTCTGCGGGGGAGGAGCAGGCCCGGCAGCGGATGAACAATCTCCTCAAACCTGAGTACCAGGTGAGTGATGTGGAGGAGGTGGTGCTGCGGGAGGTGGGGATTCCGTTGCTGCCGCGGAAGGGCGGCGGTTTCCACATCGACCCGAAGGTGCCGCGGGAGAGTGAGGCGGCCGCTGCAGCGGTCCGGTCCGAAAACGTCAGTGCCATAAGGGCGTTGTACGGCTTGACGGAGGGTTCCACTGCCCTGGTCCCGCGCGGCGTACTGCCGACACGGGCCAGGGAAGGCGCGCCTGAGTCGGAGGCGAGGGCCCTGCGGCGTATGTACCATCTCCTCTCCCCCGAGTACCGGGTGAGTGATGTGGAGGAGGTGGTGCTGCGGGAGGCGGGGATTCCGTTGCTGCCGCGGGAGGACGGCGGTTTCTACATCAACCCGGGTGTAGAGCGGCAGAGTGATGAGGCCGCCGCAATGGCCCGGTTCAAGAGTGCCAGTGACATCGCGGCGTTGTACGGCTTGACGGAGGGTTCCACTGCCCTGGTCCCGCGAGGCGTACTGCCGGCATGGGGCAGGGAAGGCGCGCCTGAGGGGGAGGAGAAGGCTCGGCAGCGGATGCACAGTCTCCTCAAGCCCGAGAACCGGGCGAGTCCTGCGGAGGAGGCGGTGCTGCGGGATGCGGGGATTCCGTTGCTGCCGCGGGAGGGCGGCGGTTTCCACATCGACCCGGACGTGGCGCGGGAGAGTGGTGTGAAGAGGGCGCGTTCTTCTGCCGTGCCGGCTCTGCCACCCGGTACCGGGATGCCGCGGACACAGAACAGTGTTCCCCTGGGCCAGGGTGATTACGCCGATCCTGCGCAGCTTTGGCAGCCCGGGTTCCCGGAGGCGCAGTCCGGGTTCGCGGAGGGGCTGTCCGGCGGTTCCGGGAACGGGAGCGTTGACACGGTGTCCGGGGTGTCCGGGGTGTCGTGGTCTGCTCCGGTCAATCCTGCCGGGTCCTACGCCGGCGGACATCCGTCCGGGGCGGGGCATGCCCCGGCTGTGACAAACAGGGACACGGACATGCTCGTATCCGGACAGCCCGTCACGTCGGCGGCCGGGGCATACCTGTCACAGGGGCTGCCCAGCGCCCTGGGCACCCGAGCCCGCGAGGACAACGAACAGCCGGTTCGGGGGACGTCGGCGGATAGCCCAAAGCGTCTCCGGAGACGCTGATCCCCCTGGCCCCCCGACCGGCATTTCTGCCGGCGCAGAGAAGGGAAGGCGCGTCAGAGTCGAGCTGATGTGGGTGTGTTCTGGGTCACTTGGTGGTCGGGTCGGAATCCGGCGCTGCGGATCCGGGTTGCTTCAGGTGCTGTAACAATGCGCACGCACAGACATGTCATGGACTGTGTCAAAGCCGACCCCGAGGAGCCCCCAGGCGACCGTCAGCGCCACGTCCGCCTCCCGCGCCGCCCAGGTTCTCGCCCGCCCGATCGCGATCAACGGGGTCACCGTCCCCAACCGGATCGTGATGGCCCCGATGACCCGTTCGTTCTCACCGGGCGGCATCCCCGGCGAGGACGTCGTGTCGTACTACGCCCGGCGCGCCGCCGCAGGTGTCGGACTGATCGTCACCGAAGGCACCTACGTGGGTCACGAGTCGGCCGGACAGAGCGACCGGATTCCGCGGTTCCACGGCACGGAGCAGCTGGCGGGCTGGGCCCGGGTCGCCGAGGCGGTGCACGCGGCGGGCGGCACGATCTTCCCGCAGCTGTGGCACATCGGCATGGTCCGCGAGCAGGGGCAGCCGCCGTTCCCGGACGCGCCCGCGGTCGGCCCCTCCGGGCTGCGCCTCGACGGCACCGAGGGCACCGGCAAGGCGATGACGCAGGCCGACCTGGACGCCGTGATCGGCGCCTTCGCCGAGGCGGCGGTGGCCGCGGAGCGCATCGGCTTCGACGGGGTGGAGCTGCACGGCGCCCACGGCTATCTGCTCGACCAGTTCCTGTGGGCGGGCACCAACCGGCGTACCGACGCGTACGGCGGGGACCCGGTGGCCCGGACCCGGTTCGCGGCGGAGGTGGTGGCCGCGGTGCGCGCGGCCGTCTCCGCCGACTTCCCAGTCACCTTCCGCTACTCGCAGTGGAAGTCGGACAACTACGACGCGCGGCTCGCCGAGACCCCCGAGGAACTGGAGGCGATCCTGACCCCGCTGGCCGCGGCCGGTGTGGACGCCTTCCACGCCTCCACCCGCCGCTACTGGCTCCCCGAGTTCGAGGGCTCCGACCTCAACCTGGCCGGCTGGACCAAGAAGCTCACGGGCAAGCCGGTCATCAGCGTGGGTTCGGTCGGTCTCGACGGTGACTTCAGCACGGCTTTCCGGGGCGAGGGCTCGGCGGTCAGGGGCATCGACGACCTCCTGGACCGGCTGGAGGCGGACGAGTTCGACCTGGTGGCGGTCGGGCGCGCGGTGCTCCAGGACCCGGAGTGGGCGGCGAAGGTCCTCGGGGGCCGGTTCGACGAGCTGAAGCCGTACGACGGGGGCGCGCTGAAGTCGCTCAGCTGACGCCGCTCGGTCCCGGTTCCCTGCTCGGTCCTGGTTCCCTGTCCGGTCCGGGTTCCCTGCTCGCTCCCGGTTCCCTGTCCGGTCCGGGTTCCCTGCTCGCTCCCGGTTCCCTGCCCGGTCCCGGTTCCCTGCCCGGTCCCGGTTCCCTGCCGGGAACCGGTTCTCCGCGCGGGCCGGGAGCGTCGCTCGGTCCCGGTTCTCCGCCTGGTTCGGGTCGGAGGGCCGGGACCGTCGCGTACGTGGCGGCGAAGCCCGTCACATAGGCGGTCAGCAGGCCGCCCGCGTAGATCGACGCCGTCAGGGCCAGGGGCCGGTTGCCCGCCAGGAGCGGGAACAGGGCCCAGCCGGACGGGCCGATGGCCGTCGCGCCCACCTTGTCGCCGAGCATCGCGAAGAAGCCGACGAAGGCCCCGCCCGCCGCGCCGCCCGCGCAGGCGGTCAGGAACGGCCGGCCCAGCGGCAGCGACACCCCGTAGATCAGCGGCTCCCCGACGCCCAGCAGCCCCGCCGGGAGCGCCGACCTGATCGTCGTACGGAGGGAGGTGTCGTGGCGCAGCCGGACGTACACGGCGAGGGCCGCGCCCACCTGGCCGGCGCCCGCCATGGCCAGCAGGGGCAGCAGAACGGTGTAGCCCTGCTGCTCGATGAGGGTGGTGTGGATGGGGATCAGCGCCTGGTGCAGGCCCAGCATGACGAGGGGCAGGAACAGACCGCCGAGCACCAGCCCGGCGAATGCGCCGGTCGTGGCCAGGAGCCAGTCCGCCGCCGTGCCGATGGCGGTGGCCACCGCGCCGGCCGCGTACATGAGGCCGTACAGCGTCACCAGGCCCGCGGTGAGGACCGTGACGGTCGGGGTGAGCAGGACGTCCAGCGCGCCCGGTACCCGGCCGCGGCACCACTTCTCCACGTACGTGCCGAGCAGCGCCGCCGCCAGCGCGCCCAGCACCCCGCCCTGGCCGGGCGTCAGGCGCACGCCGAACGCCGTCACCTGCGCCACGCCCGGGTAGACCACCACGGCCGCCACCGCCCCGCCGAGCACCGGCGTACCGCCGAACTCCTTCGCCGTGTTGTATCCGACGAACACCGCGATCAGCGCCATGAAGGCGGAGGCCACGGCGGTGAGGGCGGGGGTCAGGCCGGGCAGCCAGTGCGCATTGGCCAGCAGCCCGGCCAGCCCGGCGAGGATGCCGCAGCCGATCAGGGCCGGGATCAGCGGCACGAAGACGGCCGCGACGCGGCGCAGCGCGGATTTGACCGGGGTCGCGTTGCGGCGGCGCCGCTCCGCCCGCAGCACGGCACCCCGCGCGGCCAGTTCGGCGGCGGTCGTGGGGGCTGTGCCGGTGACCTCGGTCGTCCCGGTGGCCTCCGCCGTCCCGGTCGACGCGCGGATTGCGGGCGCGCTGCCTGTCCCGGTCGTACTGCCTGCTCCGGTCGTACCGCCTGTCCCGGTCGTGCTTCCTGCTCCGGTCGTGCTGCCTGTCGTGCTGCCGGTCGTACTGCCGGTCGTGCCGCCTGTCGTGCTGCCTGTTCCGGTTGTCGCGGCTGCTGCTTGCGCTGTCAGCCGTTCGACCTCGGCCGTGACGTCGGCCACCGCCGCCGGTCCCAGCACCACCTGGTACGACGGCCCGTCCACCACCACGCCCAGCACCCCGGGCAGCGCGCGCAGCCCGGCCTCGTCGGCGGCCGAGGCGTCGGCCAGGCCCAGCCGCAGCCGGGTCATGCAGTGGGCGACGGAGGTGACGTTGGCGGGGCCGCCGACCAGGGGGAGCAGCGCGGCGGCGGTGGAGGCGGGGTCGATGCGCACTCCCCGAGCGTGCGGGTCAGCCGCCCGCGACCGCCAGCGCGGCACGCAGATGACCGTCCGACTCCTCCAGAAGGCGGGCGGCCGTCGGGCCGTCGACACCGGCCAGGATGGTCAGGATCGCGTTCTTCGTCTCGCCGCCGGTCTCGGCCAGGGCCCGCTCGATCTCCCCGTCCGTGGCGCCCGTGGCCAGCGCGACGATACGACGGGAGCGGGCGCGCAGCTTGTCGTTGGAGGCGCGGACGTCGACCATCAGGTTCCCGTACGTCTTGCCCAGCCGGATCATCGTGATCGTCGACAGCATGTTGAGGACCAGCTTCTGCGCCGTGCCGGCCTTCAGCCGGGTGGAGCCGGTGAGCAGCTCGGGGCCGACGACGACCTCGATGCCGTGCTCGGCCGCCGCCGCGAGCGCGCTGTCCGCGTTGCAGGCCAGGCCGACGGTCAGGGCGCCCAGGGCGCGGGCGTGCGCGACCGCGCCGACGGCGTAGGGGGTGCGGCCCGAGGCGGAGACGCCGACCACCGTGTCGTCGGGGGTGAGCGCGAGCGCGTCGAGGTCCGCGCGGGCCAGGTCCGGTGAGTCCTCCGCGCCCTCCACGGAGGTGACCATGGCCGCGGGGCCGCCCGCGATCAGGCCGACGACCCGGGCGGGGTCGGTGTTGAAGGTGGGCGGGCACTCGGAGGCGTCCAGCACGCCGAGGCGGCCCGCGGTGCCGGCGCCCGCGTAGATCAGCCGGCCGCCGCGGGCCATGCGCGCGGCGATGGCGTCGACGGCGGCGGCGATCCGCGGGAGACAGGCGGCCACGGCGGCGGGTACGGCGCTGTCCTCGCCGTTCATCAGCCGGGCGATCTCCAGGGTGGGCAGCCGGTCGATGTCCGCGAGTTCCGGCCGGAAGGCTTCGGTGGTGAGCGTGTCGAGTTGGGCGCGGAGCTGACGGGGGTCGGACGTGGAGGTCATGGCGAGCGGCTCTTTTCCGTGCTTTTCAGGCGTGTGGTGCGGGTGGAGCGAGCGAAGTCCGCTGCAATTCGGCATCCCCCGTGCGCGGGGCGCGGGGAACGGGGGTCCCCCTGTTCGAGTGTGCGAGCCGAGCCGGGAACCGAGAACCGGGCGGAGCGCCCCGCGGGTGTCGAGTGCGAACCCGCGCCGCCCGCAGACGAACGACGACGCGGTTCTTCCCGGGCGACCCGCCAAGCACCCGGTGCTCAGCGGTGCCGGTGGGCGAGCGCCTCGTAGGAAGCGGCCAGCGCGGGCCCGGCCGTCTCGTACGTACGCTGCGCCACTCCGATGAACAGGCAGTCCACGACGAGGAGTTGACTGGTGCGCGAGGACATCGCGGCCGGTCGCAGCTCGCTCTCCCGGGCCGTGGAGGTGGTGAGCACGTGGTCGGCGTACTGGGTGACCGGGCCGTCCGGCCGCCCGGTGACGGCGATCGTGGTGGCGCCGTGCTCGAAGGCCGTCCGCAGCGGCTCGATGACGTCCCCCGTCGAGCCGGAGTGGGTGATGGCGATGGCCACGTCCCCGGAGCGCAACTGCACCGCGTTGGTCACGGCGAGGTGCGGATCGCTGTGGGCGTGGGCTATCTGGCCTATGCGCAGCAGCTTCTGGGTGAGGTCCTGGGCGACCAGCCCCGACGCGCCGATTCCGTACACGTCGGTGCGCCGTGCGGCGGCGAGCGCCGCGACCGCCGCGCCCAACTGGGCGGTGTCGAGACCGGCGGCCGTGTCGGCGAGGGTCTGCTGCTCGTCGTAGGCGAGTTTGGCGACGACGTCGGCGATCGGGTCGTCGACCGCGATGTCGGTGGTGAGGGCGGGTGCGCGGCCGGACTGCTGCTGGGCGGCCAGGCCGGCGAGGGCGAGGCGCAGGTCACGGTAGCCGGGGTAGCCGAGCAGCCGGGCGGTGCGGACGACCGTCGCCTCGCTGGTGCCGGTGAGTTCGGCCAGTCCGGTGACGGTGAGGGCGGCGCAGCCGGCCGGGTCGCCCGCGACGGCCTCGGCGACCCGCTGCATCGAACGGGTCATGGACGGGGCGAGCGTGCGCACCTTGGCGGTGAGGGCGGCCGGGGCGGGCGGCGCGTTTCCGGGGCTGCCAGGGCT
This sequence comes from Streptomyces sp. NPDC056161, assembly GCF_042268025.1. NCBI lineage: Bacteria > Bacillati > Actinomycetota > Actinomycetes > Kitasatosporales > Streptomycetaceae > Streptomyces > Streptomyces sp. NPDC056161. Next base: position 38,149 of record NZ_JBHJUV010000030.1, on the reverse strand, counting down.
GCCGAAAATTTCCTTCACGTCCTGGGTCACGCTTGAAAGATATTTTCGGCTGTGGCCGGGGTCAAGACCGCGGCAGCGTGGTCCCAGGGGGAACAGGGGGAGGGCAGACAGGGGGAGGGGGGAGACAGCGGCCCCGGCCAGGGCCGAGTGACGGGTGACGGGAGACGGGAGACGGGCGGCGTGAGATGAGAGACGCGGGGCGCGGTACGGCTTGGTGGCGGGGGCGGGACCCCGCACAATGGCGCCATGGATCCCATCACCCCACTGGAACGTGCCCTGCACACGGCCCGTGCGCGGGTGCTCGCCGACCTGGTCGCGGGTGAGGTCGCCGACGCGGACGTGGTCTCGCTGGTCGAGGAATCGGTCGTGCAGCGGCGTTGGTGGGTCGAGCAGTGGCCGGACGGGGCGGCCTACGTCGCCGGGCTGGTCGCGCAGGACGTGCAGGACGCGCTCCTGGAGCGGTACGGGCGCTGGCCGCTGTGTCCGGTGTGCGGCTCCGGCGATCCGCACGCGCTGGACGTCGAGCCGGAACTCGGACCCGACCCGCACTGGGTGTGCCACCAGGCGGGCGTGAAGGTCGCGGCGGTCGGCTCGCTGGGGCGGGCCACGGGCGGCGTGCCGTCCTCGTGAGGCCGCCGGGCGTGGCAACGCGGGTCGGGGTGGGGTGTCCGGTGGTTCGGCGGGGCTGGAGCCGGGGGCCGGTGGGGTGTCAGGTGGCTCAGCGGCGGAGGTAGAGCCGGAGCGAACGGGCCATGCCGTGCTCCGTGTGCGCGGTCTCCTCCTCCGCCGTGTCGGCACGGACGAACCCCGTCCGGTCCAGCACGCCCTGCGACGGCAGATTGTCCTCTTCCGCGCAGGCGACCAGCAGGTTCACCTCGTCCCTGGCCAGCGCCCACTCGGCCAGCGCGGCCAGCGCCTCGGTGGCGTACCCCTGGCCGCGAGCGGCCTCGGCGAGGTCGTAGCCGATCTCGACGCGGCCGTCCTCGTCCGGGGCCGAGTGGAAGCCCAGGCCGCCGAGTGCCCGGCCGTCCTCCCGCCGGACCAGCACGAACAGCCCGAACTCCGGCCGGTGGACGCCGGATTCATAGCTCTTGGCCACCATTCCGGCGGCGTCCCGCGTGCCCTGGAACGGGCCGCCGTCGATCCAGTCGAAGCCGCCGTCGCCGCCCAGCCGCAGATCGCGGGCGGCGGCGGGCCGTACGCCCTGGAGGGTGAGCCGTTCGGCGGGGATGACGAGGTTGTTGCACCAGCGCCAGCCGGTGACCGGGGCGCGGCCGGGCAGCTCGCCGCGGCCGGTCGCCCACAGCAGCGTCGGCCAGGGCGCCGGGCCGGGCCGGACATGCGGGAAGATGCAGGTCAGTACGGACTCGGCGAGGTCCGCCGACGGCTCGTAGGCCAGCCCGAGCCCCGTGGCCATGTCATGCGTGTGCAGCAGTACCTCGGCGATGCCCATCGCGGCGAAACCCTGGCGGTCCGCACTGCGGAAGGGAAACGGGTGGAAGGCGCGCGCCTCGCGCGAAGTGGTGCGCACGGTGGTGGCGAGCAGCACGCCGAAGGTCTCGATCACCTCCAGCACACCGGTGTTGTCGGCCGCGGGCATGCCCTCCTCGCCCTCGCCGTTGAGCGTGATGTCGAAGGGCACGTACGACTCCTGCGCGCGTCCGGCCAACTGCCCGGCGTACGCGACGAGATCGCTCGCGAGGTGCACGGCGGTCTGCCGGCAACTCCAGTCCAGCGACCCCGCCTTGACCGCCGTCCAGTCCCGGTCCACGGCCGCGCGCAGCGTCGCCACACAGCCCGCGACGGCCTCGTCCACCTGATCCCCGCCCAGTTCACGCATGCGCGCAGACTAGGTCATCGGCTACGCGGGTGAACCTGGTTTTCCGGCCGGGCGGCGTCGGAGCCGGTGACGACGCGGGACGCGGCCGGGCCACGGGACGCGGACGTACGGCGGTGCAGCCGCAGGGACACGCCGGCCGCGCCGACCGCCGTGAGCGTGAGCGCCGCGCCCGCCCAGGCGGGGGCCGCGTACCCGTAGCCGGCGTCGATGACGGCGCCGCCCAGCCAGGGGCCGCCGGTGTTGCCGACGTTGAACGCGGCCGTGGTGGTGGCACCGGCCAGCGTCGGGGCGGCCGCGGCGACGTCGAACAGCCGGGCGTTGAGGGCGGGCGCGGTGTAGAAGGCGGACCAGCCGAGGAGGAAGGAGAGGACGACGGCCGCCGCCGCGAACTGGCCGAGGAGCGCGAGCAGGACGAGGAACACCGTCGAGGCCGCGGTCCCCGTGAGCAGCACCCCGAAGAGGTGCGCGTCGCCGATCCGGCCGCCGAGCGTCGAACCGGCCAGGGCGCCGATCCCGAACAGCGCGAGCACGATCGGCACCCAGCCGTCGGCGAGCCCGGCCACGTCCGTGAGTAGCGGCGCGAGATAGCTGAACGCGCAGAACACGCCGCCCGCGGCGAGCGCGATCAGCACGATGCCGACCTGCACCTGGCGGTCCGCGTAGATCTTCAACTCCTGCCGCAGCCGGGGCTGTTCGGCGGGGCGCGGGATGCGCGGCACGAGCGTCGAGACGCCCACGAGCGCGACGGCGGTGGCGAGCGCCACCGCCCAGAACGCCGAGCGCCAGCCCAGGTGCTCTCCGAGGAGGGCGCCGGCCGGGACACCGAGGACGTTGGCGACGGACAGTCCGCCGATCATCACGGCGAGCGCACGGGCCCGTACACCCTCGTCGACCATGGCGACGGCCACCGCCGCCCCCACCGCCCAGAACCCGGCGCAGGCCAGCGCGCTGATCACCCGGGAGGCGAACAGCAGCCCGTACGAGGGCGCGAGCGCGCCCGCGACCTGGCCGAGGCCGAAGACGGTGAGCAGCCCGATGAGGGTGGTGCGGCGGGGCAGCCGCAGCGTGGCCACGGCGAGCAGCGGCGCGCCGACCACCATGCCGATGGCGAAGGCCGAGATCAGCAGGCCGGCCCGGGGGATCGACACGTTCATGTCGTCGGCGACCGCCGGCAGCAGACCGGAGAGCATGAATTCGCTGGTGCCGAGGGCGAAGACGGACAGTCCGAGGACACGGACGGCGAGGGGCATACGGGAGCGGCGTATGTCGGGTGCGGGCATATCGGGGAAGAACACCCGGCCCGCTCGGGCCATTCCCCGGTTCCGGGGTCAGCCGGTGAGCAGCTCCAGCTCGGCGGTGAGGTTGTCGCGCGCGGTCGGCTCCCACGTGCGCCGTCCGTACGGCGTCCGGAACAGCCGGGGCAGCTCCAGCAACTGGCGCAGGACCGCGGCACGGCCCGAACGGAAGGCGTCGGACGGAACGAAGTGGTACTCCTCGCGGACGGCCGCGGTGTACGCGGCGTACGCGGACGGCGGCGCGGCGAGTATCGCCAGGTCGGCGTCGCACAGCACCTGTCCGTCGGGGTCGTCGTCGGCCGGGTCGTGGGTGACGGTGAGCCGGACCAGCCGGGCCACCTCGGCGGTCCGGTCCGCCGGGACACCCGCCTCCGGCAGGGCCCGTTCGGCCAGGCGGGCCGAGCGCTCCTCGTTCTCGGAGCGGTCGGGGAGGTAGACGGCGTCGTGGAACCAGGCCGCCAGGCGTACGACATCGGGGTCGCCGGCGTGGTCCACGAGGACGTCGACGTGGTCCAGGACCGCGGTGAGGTGCGTGAGCGTGTGGTAGTGGCGCTGCGGTTCCTGCCAGCGGGCCAGGAGGCGCTCGGCGTACGGCAGCGGGTCGGGGCCGCCGCCGGGGCCGCGGGCTCCTTCCAGGGCGCGGGTCCAGCGGATGCGGAGGGCGTCGAGGTCGGCCATGGGGCCATTCTCCCGCGCCGGTACGCGCGGGCCCGGGTCGCGACGCGTGCTCCGGTCGACGGGGCCGGTGCGGCGGGCCGCGGTCGGCGGGGGCGATCTCGCGGGGCCGGGGCGGGCGGGCGTACCCTAAATTGGACTAGACCTGTCATCGCTCCAGGGAGCACCGTCGGAAAGGGGTCCTATGAGCACGCGTGCAGTCCTGGAGGTGATCGCCCTCGGGGTCGAGGACGCGGTCGCCGCCCAGGCCGGAGGCGCGGACCGCCTCGAACTGGTCACCGACATGGCGGCCGACGGGCTGACCCCGTCGGTGCCGACCTTCGTCGGGATCCGCGCCGCCGTCGACATCGACCTGCGCGTGATGCTGCGGCTCTCCGACGGGTTCGCGGCCGGTGGTCCGGAGGGCGTCGACCGGCTGGCCGGGGTGGCCCGGGAGCTGCGGGGGGCGGGGGCCGACCAGTTCGTGCTCGGGTTCCTGGACGCGGGCGGGGGACCGGACCTGGCGGCGGTGGAGCGGATCGTCGCCGAGCTGGACGGCTGCCGGTGGACCTTCCACCGTGCGATCGACCGGGCCGCCGACCGCGACGCCCTGCGCAAACAGCTCGCGGACCTGCCCGGTCTCGACGCCTACCTGACGGCCGGTTCGGCGGCCGGTGTCGACGACGGGCTCTCCACGCTGGTGGCGGAGGCCGGGCGCGACCGGGAACCGGGGTACGAGCCGACGGTCATGGTCGGCGGCGGCCTGCGCCTCGATCACGTCCCGACCCTCCGCTCGGCGGGCATCACCGCCTTCCACATCGGCGGCGCGGCCCGCCCGTCCGGCTGGTCGGGCCCGGTGTCGACCCGCTCGGTGACCGAATGGCGGAGAACGCTGGACGAACTTGACGGGGCTGACGGGTCCTGACGGGTCCTGACGGGTCCTGACGGGTCCTGGCAGGTCCTGACAGGGCCTGACAGGACGCTGCGGGTGCGGGTGCGGGTGCGGGTGCGGGTGTGGCGCGGCGCGGGAGTGGGTGCGGCGCGGGAGTGGTGCTCGGTGTGCTGCGCGTGCCCGCGCCGCTGTTCGTGCCGGGGCGTGTCCGGGGCCGGGTCCGTGCCCGCGTCCGCGTGGCGGGCCCCGGCGTCAGGCCAGTTGGGGCGGCAGCGGTGCGGCGTGGGTGACGATCAGGCCCGACACGGCCCGGGTGAGGGCCACGTAGAGGCGGCGCAGGCCGGTGCGCTCGTCGGGTTCGCCGTCGACCACCGCCTGCGGCTCGTCGAGGACCACGTAGTCGTACTCCAGGCCCTTGGCCAGTGATGCCGGGACCAGGGTCAGCCGGGTCTGCCGGGTCGTCTCCTCGCCCGGTGCCAGGAAGGTGATCCCGGCCGCCGCGAGCGCCTCGGCCAGCGCCGGGACCCGCGCGTCGGCCGCGATCAGACCGGTCGAGCCCGCGTTGCGCAGCAACTCCTCGCAGGCCGCGACCACCTCACCGGTGCCCTGGGCCGCGCGCAGGTCGAAGAAGCCCGGGTTCTCCCGGACCGACGCGACCGGGGTGAGGCCGGGGGCGATGTGCGGGAGCAGCCGGGAGGCGTACGCGATGACGTCCGTGGGGACGCGGAAACCGGCGGTCAGCTCCTCCACCACGCCCTCCGCCTTGCCCAGGTGCGCCAGCGCCTCGTCCCAGCTGCGGGTCGCCCACGGGGTGGTGCCCTGGGCCAGGTCGCCGAGGACGGTCGCGCTGCCGGTCGTGCAGCGGCGGCCCACCGCCCGGTACTGCATCGGCGACAGGTCCTGCGCCTCGTCCAGCACCACGTGCCCCAGCGAGTGCGTGCGCTGTACGAGGTCGGTGGCCTCGTCGATCAGTACGGCGTCCGCCGCCGACCACTTCGCGGACTTCACACTGCGCGCCGGCTTCGTCCACAGCACCGTCTTCTGCTCGTCCTGCGACAGCAGTCCGTCCGCGTGCTCCGCGAGGAAGGCCGCGTCGGTCAGCAGCCGCAGCACCAGCTTCGCCGGTTCGACCGGCGGCCAGATCGCCTTGACCGCCGCCTTCACCGCGCTGTTGCGGGCCACCGCGTCCTGCACCCGGTCGTCCGGCGCCTCGCCCGAGCGCTCCATCTGCACCAGCACGGCGTGCGCGATGCGCTGCGGCAGGGCCTCGCGGGCGGCCCCGTAGCGGATGTCGCGGGCCAGCAACTCGCGCACGATGTCCTGAAGTTCGTACGCCGCGACCCGCCAGCGGCGCGAGCCGCGCACCACCACGACCGGCTCGGTCGGCAGGGTCACGTGCGCGTACAGCGCCCGCTTGAGCACCTGGGCCAGCCGGGCGTCGCCCTTGACCAGCGCGGCCGGCGCCTCGTCCGTGCCGCGTACCTCCACCTGCCCGACCAGGTCGTCGACGGTGGCCTGCCGCACCGCCAACTCGCCGAGCGCGGGCAGCACTTGCTCGATGTAGTGCAGGAAGGACCGGTTCGGCCCGATGACCAGGGTGCCGGTGCGGGCCAGCCGCTCGCGGTGCGCGTAGAGCAGATAGGCGACGCGGTGCAGGCCGACGGCGGTCTTCCCGGTGCCGGGGCCGCCCTGGACGCAGACCGTGCCGCCCAGCCCGGACCGTACGATCTCGTCCTGCTCGGGCTGGATGGTGGCGACGATGTCCCGCATCGGGCCCACGCGCGGGCGCTCGATCTCCTGCTGGAGCAGCTTGCTGGTGCGCGCCACCTCCGCGGGGTCCGACAGGTGCTCGTCCTCGTACGCCGTGAGGTCACCGCCGGTGTAGCCGAAGCGGCGGCGCAGCCCGACGTCCATCGGGTCCTTCTTGGACGCCCGGTAGAACGGCTGCGAGACCGGCGCCCGCCAGTCGATGACCATCGGGTCGCCCTCGGCGTCGTGCACGTGCCGCCGCCCGATGTAGAACCGCTCGCCCTCCGCGCCCTCGGCCTCCTGAGCGCCCGGAGCGTGCAGATAGTCGAGGCGGCCGAAGAACAGCGGGGTGTCGCTGAGGTCGGCCAGCGACTTGATGCGCTCGTCGATCTGCGCGGCGAGCACCTCGGCGTTGACCCAGTTCGCGGTGACGTCGCTGATGTCGAGGGACTCGACGTCCTCGCGCATGGCGCGCAGGGCCGCGCGGGACTCGGTGAGGTGGGCGCTCTCCCTGGCGAGGGGATCGCCGGCGGGATCGGCGGCCGGGGCACCGGCCGGGCCACCGGTGGGCCCCCCGGTGAGAGTGCCGTCGGGGGCGTCGTCGGGGGCGTCGGCGGGAGTGTCGAGCGGGTCGTGGGCGGGCGTGGACAAGGTGGTGCCTCCGGTCGGCTGCTGCATGGTCGGTTGCACGGACAGTGCGCGTTCGGCGCGGGCTGCGTGACTGTGGACGCCGTCCGGTTTCCGGCCGGGCGGCAGCACTCCGGGAGGGAGGCGGGCAAGAGCGGGGATTCTAGTGCGCGGGTCCGGGCGGTGGCCAATGAATTTCCCGCGGCTGGCTTTCCCGCGGCGTGTTCCGGCGTCCGCCCCGCCGTCCCCCTCGCCGTCCCCCCCCGTCGTCCCCCCGTCGTCCCCTAGGGGACACCTCCACCCTGCATGGGGGGAGCGGGTCCATCCCGAGAGCTACGCGGGGGCATCCGGAATTGGCTCCGCAGACCGATGCCGGTCTTATGCCCGACGATCCACCATGGAGACATGAGCGCAGCAACCATTCACCCAGCATCAGCCGCCCCGGCCGGCGCCACAGCCGTCGAGGGCTACCACCATCACCGCCTGGGCAGTGCCCTGCGGGCCATCAAGGTGTTCGCCGAGGCGGCGTTCGGCGTCGTCATACTCGGTGAATACGGCGAGGAAGCGGGCGTTCGCCGTAAGTAACCCCTAGGTTCGCCTCCGTGGCACAACGGACGGCGACGCCTTACCTCCTCCTGACCCTGTCCCTCCTCTCGTTCGCCGCCCTCTGCGTCGTGCAACGGGCCCCGATGGCCGACGCGCTGGTCTACCGGGCCGAGGGCGAGGCCGTCCTGCACGGCGGCGACCTGTACGGCTTCACCGTCACCGAGTGGCGGCTCCCGGCGACGTATCCGCCCTTCGCGGCGGTCCTGTTCGTGCCGACGACCTGGATCCCCGTCCCGGCCATGAAGGCGGCCTTCCTCGCGGGCAACGCGCTCCTGCTCGCAGGTCTCGTCGCCCTCTCCGCCCGGCTCGCGGGCCGCCCGGTCCGCCTGCCCGTGGTGTGCACGGCCACCGCGTCGGCCCTGTGGCTCGAACCGGTCTTCCAGACGGTCCTGTTCGGCCAGATCAACCTGGCGCTCGCCTGCCTCGTCCTGTGGGACCTCACCCGCCCGCCGGGCGCCCGGGGCAGCGGGCTCGCACTGGGCGTGGCGGCCGGGATCAAGCTGACCCCGGCGGTCTTCGTCGGCTATCTCCTGCTGACCGGCCGACGGCGGGAGGCCGCGACGGCGACGGCCGCCTTCGCCGGGACCGTCGCCCTCGGGGCGGTCCTGCTCCCGGCGGCCAGCGTCGACTTCTGGACCCGGCGGATCTTCGAGACCGGCCGCGTCGGCAAGGGCTGGATCGTCGACAACCAGTCGCTGCTGGGCCTGATCGCGCGGGCGACCGGCGATCCGGCACCGGGCCCGGCGTGGGCGCTCCCGGCCGCCGCCGTGGCCGTCGCCGGGCTGTGGGCGGCGGCGCGGGCGCCACGCCGGCGGCACGGGATCCTGCTGGCGGCGGGCACCGCCCTGCTCGTCTCGCCGGTCAGCTGGTCCCACCACTGGGTCTGGTGCGTGCCGCTGATCGCCGTGCTCCTCGCCGAGGGCCGGACCCGGCTCGCGGCGCTGACGGCGGCCGTGTTCACCGCCCGCACCATGTGGCTGCTGCCGCACGAGGGGGACCTGGACCTCCGGCTGCCCTGGTGGCAGCAGCCGTTGGCGGCGCCGTACCCGCTGCTGGCTCTGGTGCTGCTGGGCCTGGCGCTGGTGGGTCCGGTGCTGGTGGGTCCGGTGCTGCCGGGCCGGGCGTTGGTGGGGCCGGTGGCCCGGCGGCTGCGGCTACAGCGCGAGGATCACCCGCATGCCGGTCTCGACCGCCTCCATGTCCCGGGGCGCGACGGCACCGAGATCGCGGACGAAGTACCGGGCGGCGAAGGTGGCGTAGGCGTCCACGACGGCCGTCCCGGGGACGGGGGCGGTCAGCTCGGTGGCCAGCAGGGAGGGCGCAGTTCCGCCGGGTTCGTGGACCTCCACGCAGGTGGCGATGGCCAGCCGCTCGTTGGCGAGGTCGTCGGAGACGACGAGGACCCGGCGGCTGCGGCCGCCGTGCTCGATGTCGTAGACGTGGCCGCGCCTCACCGGGGTGCGCCGAAGAACGCGTCGGCGGACGCCCCGAGGTAGGCGTCGTCGTCCGCGCGGCGGGGCAGCGCGTCCAGCGCCTCCTCAAGCATCTGACGCCTTATGGCGGCGGCGACCTGCGCTGACGCGTTCGGGCGGGCCTTCAGATAGGCGGCCACCTCGTCCGGCAGCGAGAAGGTCATGTTCACCGTCATGCCGGGCATCATAGGGTCGGCATGACGCCCGGTACATGCCCCGGCCGTGTGACCTGTGCCGGGTGTGACCTGTGCCCGGTGACCGGTGCCCGACGTGACCGGTGCCCGACGTGACCGGTGCCCGACGTGACCGGTGCCCGCCCCGCTCAGTTCTCCGCGAGGAGTTCGTCCGCGTCGACGATCCGGTAGGCGTACCCCTGTTCCGCCAGGAACCGCTGGCGGTGCGCGGCGAAGTCCTGGTCGATGGTGTCGCGGGCGACCACGGAGTAGAAGTGCGCCTGGTGGCCGTCGGCCTTGGGCCGCAGCACCCGGCCGAGCCGCTGCGCCTCCTCCTGCCGGGAGCCGAAGGTGCCCGACACCTGGATGGCGACCGTCGCCTCCGGCAGGTCGATGGAGAAGTTCGCCACCTTGGACACGACGAGCACGCTGATCTCGCCCTCACGGAACGCGCCGAACAGCTTCTCGCGCTGCGCGTTGGACGTCTCGCCCTTGATCACGGGCGCGTCCAGGTGCTCGCCCAGCTCGTCGAGCTGGTCGATGTACTGGCCGATGACGAGGATCTGCTGCCCGGCGAACCGGCGCACCAGCGCCTCGGTGACCTTCCGCTTGGTGTCGGTGGTGGCGCAGTAGCGGTACTTCTCCTCCGTCTCCGCGGTCGCGTACGCGAGTCGTTCGGTGTCGGTCAGGTTCACCCGGACCTCGACGCAGTCGGCGGGCGCGATGTAGCCCTGCGCCTCGATCTCCTTCCACGGCGCGTCGAACCGCTTGGGCCCGATCAGCGAGAACACGTCCGACTCGCGGCCGTCCTCGCGCACCAGCGTCGCGGTCAGCCCGAGCCGCCGGCGGGCCTGGAGGTCGGCGGTGAACTTGAACACCGGGGCCGGCAGCAGATGCACCTCGTCGTAGACGATGAGGCCCCAGTCCCGGGAGTCGAACAGCTCCAGATGGGGGTAGATCCCCTTCCGCTTCGTGGTCAGCACCTGGTACGTGGCGATGGTGACCGGCCGGATCTCCTTCCGCGTACCGCTGTACTCCCCGATCTCGTCCTCGGTCAGCGTGGTCCGCTTCACCAGCTCGTGCTTCCACTGCCGGGCCGAGACGGTGTTGGTGACCAGGATCAGGGTGGTGGACTTGGCCTGCGCCATCGAACCCGCGCCGACCAGCGTCTTGCCCGCGCCGCAGGGCAGCACCACGACCCCGCTGCCGCCGTGCCAGAAGTTCTCCACGGCCTGCTTCTGGTACGCGCGCAGCGCCCAGCCGTCCTCGCGGAGCTCGATCGGGTGCGCCTCGCCGTCCACGTACCCGGCGAGGTCCTCGGCCGGCCAGCCCAGTTTCAGCAGCGTCTGCTTGATCTGGCCGCGCTCGGAGGGGTGCACGGCGACGGTGTCCGGGTCGATCCGGGTCCCGACCAGCGGCGCGATCCGCTTGGACCGCAGCACCTCCTCCAGGACCGGCCGGTCGGTGGTGGTCAGCACGAGACCGTGCGCCGGGTGCTTGCTCAGGGTCAGCCGCCCGTACCGGTCCATGGTCTCGGCGATGTCCACGAGCAGCGCGTGCGGCACCGGGTAGCGGCTGTACTGCACGAGCGCGTCGACGACCTGTTCCGCGTCGTGCCCGGCGGCCCGCGCGTTCCACAGTCCCAGCGGGGTCACCCGGTAGGTGTGGATGTGCTCCGGCGCCCGCTCCAGTTCGGCGAACGGCGCGATGGCGCGGCGGCAGGCGTCGGCCTGCTCGTGGTCGACTTCCAGCAGCAGGGTTTTGTCGGATTGGACGATCAGCGGACCATTCACGCGCGGCACCCTTTCGTACGGCCTCATTCTCGGCCAAACGTCAAGTGTGCCCTAGTCCCAGGTGATCGCGGAGGCCCGCCGGGTCAGCCGTCCGCCAGTTCCGCGACGCCGGTCACCCGGTGCAGCGGATAGGTGCGCACCTCGTCCGCCGTGTGGTCGTACGCCGTCACGAAACCGCCCTCGACCCGGATGGGCGCGATGACCCGCTGGCTGGCGGTGCCCTCGGCGTTCACGTACCCGATCCACAGGGCTCCGCCGGTCAGCACGGCGGCCTGCATGGTGGCCAGGGTCTCGGCCGAGCTGGTGCGCGGCAGGTCGCCGCCCGCCGCGGGGCTGCCCGCGGGCTTGCGCGGAGCCGTGGCGGCCAGGTCGCCCGCCCGGATCGCGCGGACCGCCGCGGACAGCAGGGTCGGATCGGGGGTGGGCGGGCCGTCCGGGACCGGCTCGGGGGCTGTCCGGGGCGGGGTGCGGTGCGCGTGTGCGCGGGCGATCAGCACATCGCCCTCGGCGGACTCGGCGGCGGGGGCGTAGCCCAGCGCGCGCAGGCCCTCCAGGAGCGTCGCCGGGTCGGCCTGCGTCGCCAGCACGGTCGGGGCCAGGCGGCGCAGGCGCAGCGCGGCCGACCGCTTGTCGGCGAGGATCTCGTTCAGCAGGGCGTCGTCGTCGCAGCGGACGTACGCGGACGCCGCGCCCACCCGCAGCCGCCCGTGCTTGCGTGCCACGTCGTCGATCAGGTACGTCAGCGGCTGCGGGACCGGGGTACGGGAGTGCGCGGCGAGGAACGCGTGCAGGTCGGCGGCGGCGCGCCCGGCGTCCAGGGCGCGGCGCACGGAGTCGGGCGTGAAGCGGTACACCGTCGCGCCGCCCTTCGACTCGACGTCCGCGAGCACACCCAGCGTCGCGGCCAGCGGCCGTTCCAGCGGTCCCGGCGCCACCGCGGTCAGGTCCGCCTGGAGCAGGACGTGGTCCAGCGGCTGCGGCAGCAGCGGGGCGAGCAGCCCGGCGGCCACCGCGCGGGCCGCCGACTGCTCGGCCGGGGAGAGGGTTTCGCGGGGCGTGGGCGGACGCCGCCGGTGGTGGGCGGGCAGCTTGTCCCCGGGCCCGTCGGCCGGCTCACCGGCGGCTGTGCGGCTGCCGTTCACGGCGGGCGGGGGCACGGGAGGGGGGACGGGCGCCGCAGGGGGAGCGGCGTCGGGGGCGGCGGGCGCGGGCGTGCCGAGCAGCGCGCGGCCGTGGGACGACAGGGCGCCGCGGCCCGTGATGCCCAGCAGCTCCGCCTCCGTCAGCGTCCAGCGCGCGATCCGGGAGCGCAGGTCGTCGTCACCGCCCTGCGGCCGGGCGCCGTCGCGCGCCGGAGCCGCCGCCGGGCCGCGCAGCGGACGCTCCCACCGCAGCCGCGCCGGTACCGCGTCGGGCGCCGGGGCGGCGCCCTCCGGCAGCCCGGCCAGCAGAGCCAGCACCCGGTGCCGCACCTCGGGCGTCGCGGAACGGTCCAGGCCCGGCCCCAGCGCCGACAACGTACGGTCCTTCGCGTCCCGCCCGCCGACCAGCCCCGGCGTCCGGGTCGCCGTCAGCCACGCCTGCGCGAGCCGCACCCAGCGTTCGGCCGGGGGCCGCTCCAGCCACTCGTCGTAGGCCGGGGTCGCCGCGTACCGCTCGTCGGCCTCGCCGTCGGAGGCCAGCAGGCCCGCGGCGTAGGCCAGTTCCACCCAGTGGGCGGCGGCCGGTTCGGACACGTCGAGGGCGACGGCCGTCCGCTTCAGGTCCCGGACGCTGAGCCCGCCGGCCCGCAGCACCGCAGGGCCGCCCTCGTCCCAGTACGTCAGCAACTCCTCCACGGTCGCCAGCGCGGTGTACGCCTGCCCGGCCGCCGTCGCGTCCACGATCCGCGCGGGATGCGTCGCGGCCGGTTCCACGGGCGGCGGTAGCGCCTCGGGCGTGCGGTGGGCCCGGCCCGCCCGCAGGTGCAGGGCGACCTCGCGGGGCAGGACGACCGTGCCGGGCGCCGTCGGCAGCAGCAGACCCCGGTCCAGCAGCCAGCGCAGATGGCTGCCCGGCTCGGCGGTGACCTGCCCGTACGGCGGCCCCCAGACGAGCCGGGCCAGCACCGCGCGGGAGCCCTCCGGGGCCTCGGCGAGCAGGGCGGCCAGCCGACCGCGGTCGGTGAACAGGCCGGCCAGCGCGGTCACGGCGGAGACCGAGTCATGGGTCGAGGGCAGGCCCGCGGCCGTCACGATCTCCTGGATCCGGCCCGGCGACATGCCCGCGGTGGCCTCCTGCACGGTCGGCCCGAGACCGGTCGGCGACGGATGCTGCGCCGACGGGGCGAGCACCTCGCGGGCCGTGCGCACCAGGCGCAGCCGGTCGTCGTCGCCCCACACCAGGGCCTGCTCGCGCAGGACGGCGAGGGCGCCGGGCAGGACGGCGGCGACGGCACGGTCACCGGTGTCGCCCGCCAGCAGGCCCAGCAGTTCGCCGTAGGCCGCCGGGTCCGGCGCCACGGCCAGTGCCTGCGCCGTCTGGAGGGTGAAGAGGTCCAGGCGTTCCAGGGCGCGCAGGACCGAGGCCCGGGTGCCCGCCCGGGTGGCGAGCTGGGTGAGGTCGGTGGGCACAGGGGTGATGAGGTCGGGGCGGCTGCGCAGCAGCGCGGCCAGTGAGGCGTCGTCGCGCACGCGGAGCGCTTCCGCGAGCGAACGGGGCGCCGGGCGGTCCTCGGTGCTCATCTGACTTACGGTACCGGCGCCGCCCCCGGTGGCGGCCGTACGGTGCGGGTCGGCGTGCGCCGTGACCCGGCCGCCGTCCCGGGCGGCGCGGGAGTCGCGATAACGTCAACCGTCGGGGTTCTTTACGGCCAACCCCCGGAGGGGCTTAGTGGGGATCGAGAGCGACCAGGTCGTCTTCGAGTATCTGAGCCGGGTCGGCGACGTGGCGCAGCAGCAGCAGTTGCCGTCCGCCACCCGGATGCGGCTGGTCTCGGGGCTGCGCAACGAGATCGACCAGCACCGGGCCAAGGTCTCCGTGGACAGTCCCGCCGCCGTCCGCCGCATCCTCGACCGGCTGGGCACGCCGGACGAGGTCGTCGCGGCGGCGGGCGGGGACACCGGGGTGCCGCAGCCGCCGCCCGCGGCCGTGCCCGAGCAGCCCGCGCCGCGCGACCCCGGGCCGAAGGGGTTGCCCGGCCGCGACAAGGGCGCCCGGGAGGGGAAGCCGAGGGAGCGGGCGCCCAAGGAGAAGGGCAGGGGGCTGCGCCGGGTCGTGCCCCGCCCCCGGTCGGCCGAGCCGGAGGCGCCGGACCGCCCCGACCTCCCGTCGCCGCCGCACTTCCCCCAGGCGGGCGGCTTCGGCGACGGCGCGCTCCGGCCCGATTGGTGGAGGGTGGGCGACAGCCCGTTCGGGCCCGGTGACGACGTGCCCGGGTTCGTCGGGGGCGTGGAGATCCCTGAACTGCTCAAGCCGCCGCCGCAGGAAGAAGAACCGGAGGCCGAGGAGACGGCCGAAGGCAGGGCGGCCGGGAAGTCGGCAGGGAAAACGGCCGGGAAGGCCGACGGGAAGGCCGACGGGAAGTCCGAGAAGGAGGCTCGCGGGAAGGTCGGGCAGCGGCGGTATTCCGGAGAAGCGGAGTCCGAGCCCGCGGCCGGGGCGGCCGGTTCGTCCGCCCGCCGTCGGCTGTCCCTGCCCGGTCCCGCCGCGGGCTGGACCAACCCGCTGCTCCTGCTCGCCGCGGCGGCCCTCGTCGCCGGGGCGGTGCTCGGCAACTGGTTCGCACTGATCCTCGGCTGGATCATCGCCTACGGCTCCCGCCGGCTCACTCCGGCGGAGAGCAAATGGGCCGTCATGGTGGTGCCCGGTCTGGCGCTGACGGGCGGCCTGGTCTGGCTGTGGGGCAGGAACGAGGGCCGTTGGGGGGCGCCCATCGCGCAGGGCCACATGAGCGATGCGTTGGGCGAGACGTGGCCGTGGGTCGTGCGGGCGGCGGCTTTGGGGTCGGCGTTGTATGTGGTTTGGCGTTCCCAACGGGGGCGCTGAGCGCTTGGCTTGGGCGGTGGGGTTTTTGGGGGTTTGGGGGGTTTTCAGGTTCGGGTGTTTTGGAGCTGGTTGCGCAGTTCCCCGCGCCCCTATGGGGGGGTTGGGCTCATGGGGTGGGGTGGAGTGGTGGGGTGGGGCGGGGCTTTGGGGGGTTTGGGGGGTGTTTGGTGGGTGCGGGTGCGTCGTGGTTGGTCGCGCAGTTCCCCGCGCCCCTTTGGGGCGTTGGAGGTTTGCGGGGTGGAGTGGTGGGGCGGGGCTTTGGGGGGTTTGGGGGGTGTTTGGTGGATGCGGGTGTGTTGTGGTTGGTCGCGCAGTTCCCCGCGCCCCTTTGGGGCGTTGGAGGTTTGCGGGGTGGGGTAGTGAGGTGGGACGGGGGGCCGTGGGGGTTGTGGTGTTTGTCGGGTGGGGGTGCGGGTGTGGTGGGGCTGGTCGCGCAGTTTCGCGCGCCCCTGGCGCCGTTGGCGCCCCGGGGCTCCCGCGGCCCTGGCGCTCCTACGGGGGTGGGCGTGGGCACAATGGCCCATATGACTTCTCGTGTGCTCACCGTCGGATTCGACCTCGACATGACCCTGATCGACTCCCGGCCCGGCATCCACGCCTGCTACACGGCGCTGGCGGAGCGGACGGGGACCTATATCGACGCCGATCTGGCCGTCACCCGGCTGGGTCCGCCGCTCGCCGATGAGCTGATCAACTGGTTTCCGGCCGAACAGATCGCCCCGATGTCCGACCTGTACCGCGAGATGTACCCGGCGATCGCCATCACCGCGACCCCCGCGATGCCCGGCGCCCGCGAGGCGGTCGAGGCGGTGCGTGCGGCGGGCGGCCGGGCGATCGTGGTCACCGCGAAGTACGAGCCCAACGCCAAGCTGCACCTGAGCCACCTCGGCATCGAGCCCGACGCGGTCGTCGGCGACCTGTGGGCCGAGCGCAAGGCGGAGGCGCTGCGCGAGCACGGGGCGAGCGTCTACGTGGGCGATCACGTCGGCGACGTACGCGGCGCGCGCACCGCCGGCGCGGTCTCCGTGGCGGTGGCCACCGGCCCGTGCGGCGCGGACGAACTGCACACCGCGGGCGCGGACGTCGTCCTCGACGACCTGTCCGCGTTCCCGCGCTGGCTGGCCGGTTACCGCGCTACGCCCCGCGCCTGACGCCGTCCCGCGGCGACCGACCGCAGGACGCCCGCGCCGGCCACCAGGAATCCGACGCCCATGAGCATGCACAAGCCGTACATGTACGCCGGAAAAGGCTTCGCGCCCAGGAACAGCGGGGCCACGGTGACGAGAGTGGCCACGGCGCCGAGGAAGAAGACCACGGTTCCGGCACGGATCAGTCCGTCACCGGGCGCGGCGGAATTGGTTTGGGTTTTGTCACGCACCGGACCAGGGTAGTTCCCAGCGCGCCGCCCTGGACCGAGCCGACCCGGACTGGGCAGTGCTGCCTGGCCACGAACAGGCCCAGCTAGGCTCCACCTGATCACCGAATTCAGGGTGAACTCCGCCACAGGGCCGGGGCGTTCGACGACGGCCCCGGTGGGCGGCGGCTGGTCACAGGATCGTCGGCAGCAGAACACCGAATGAACCCGTCGCCTCCAGGCCGGGTACTTCACGGTGTGCCCCCGCCCGCCAATGCGGACTCATCGCCTACTGGCCAAGGCCCTTGGCGCGGACAGCGGAATCTCCAAGAGCGAAGCCGCCCTCGTCCGCAACCGGCTCTAACGCTTCCACTACCGGCCCGACACCCTTGACGGATTCATAGCAGGCAACGGCCTGACTCTCGAAAATCGAGCGTTACTCCGACGAGCCGAAGTCAGTGATTCACGCGGGATCACCAAGGGGTCGGTCTTACGGGAGCAGCGACGCACGCCCAGCACGATCACAGCTTTCGACGGTCAACGCCGGCCTGGTGTCCCGGGGCTTCCGCCCTGCGTGTTCCTCCGGGCATTCCGTGCGGCCTGCAGGGCGGCAATCCGCGGCGACCGGCGAGGAGACACCCGCCCTTCCTGCCCCAGCGCAGCGACCCGGGCCACATCAGCATTCGCAGCTTGCGCAACCGGCGGGGTATAGGCAGGCGGCCGGACGGCGGCCGGATCCTGCGCAGGCTCCTCAATATACGGCGGTGGGGTCCCGCCGGGAGCAAACGCCGGGGGCAAATTGATGCGCGGCGGCCCGCCGTTACCCGCCTCAAGGTACCGTATAATCGGCCTCCTGGCGTCCCGGTAATTTTGGTAGTAATACCTCACTGCGTCCATCGCGACATCGACATCTACATGCGGGAGCAGTGACACTATCTCATCATGATATTTCTGGATGACATTCATATCGTTGCGGTGGAATTCCTCTACCTCTCCTCTCGTGTAGGTGCCTCTTTCCATTTCCAATTCCAGCTCGAATGCGTCGCTCCGCCTCCACTCCAGAATGCGGGGATCGATCTGCAATTCGGGTTCGGGTGTGGGCATGGCGTCTCCTGTTCTCGGTTGTGCGACGGAGTTCTCCTCCTGTCGCATTCGACCGTTTCGCGACTGTGAACGGTCATTCGATTCCACCGCGTGCTGGTTCCGCATCGGCGTCGGCGGCCTTCACATACGGAGTGTCACTGGCTGGCAAGTTGAACCACGTCCTCCACAACGTGCCCGTGTGCGTACCAGTTCAAGGCGGCGACGAATCTACGATCCTGTAGTCCTCCCACAACCCTGGACGGGGCGACGCTGGTGGTGCACGGTTCCCGGTGGGCTGACCGTGGTCCAGGCCCAGTCCGGTGTCGGGAAGCTCGCCGTCCGGATGGACGAGTGGCGCCGCCGCATCGACGGCGTGGTGACGCCGGGCGGTGATCGCCCAGCAGCGCTGGGCCCCGCGCGGCCCCGGGCGGACCGTCCGCGACGACGGCCACGTCATCCCGCTGGAGCGGGCGGTGCCGGCGCCGTTCTCCGGCCGGGCCCCGTGCAGAACAAGGTCCGCGAGCCAGGGATGTTCTGGCCATCGCTGAGGATCCGCACTCCCGTTGAATCGCGCTCCGTATCCTCGCGGGAACTTTCTCCGGTACCTACTCGCCTACCGGTGAGGGGAAGTTCCTCTTCATGGTGATGGCTGCTTTCGCTGAGCTTGAGGGAGACATGATCGTAGAGCACACCCGTGCCGGATTGGATGCGGCCAAGGCTCAAGGGCGTACTGGTCGACGTCCTACCGTCATCACTTAGGACCTGCTCACCGTGGCCAAGGCTCCTAAGGCCAAGAGGGAGAGCGTCAGTGCCATTGCCAAGGCCCTTGGAGTCTCCCGCGTCGCGCTCCCCCCACCACTTCGGGCCTCTGGCGGCACAGGCAGGGGCTCTCTCCCGTTTTAAGGCGTGTTCGGCTGGAGAGACCCCCGGTAGGCTGTCATGACGGCAGTTCAAGGGCGTCCGGCCAGTCCGGCGACGGATCGAGGGAGTGTGTGCTTTGCCGACTGGCAAGGTCAAGTGGTTCAACAGCGAGAAGGGCTTCGGCTTTCTCTCCCGTGACGACGGCGGTGACGTCTTCGTCCATTCCTCGGTTCTCCCCGCCGGAGTCGATTCGCTCAAGCCGGGACAGCGCGTGGAGTTCGGCGTGGTCGCCGGGCAACGCGGCGACCAGGCCCTCTCGGTGGTCATCCTCGATCCGACGCCGTCGGTCGCGGCGGCCCAGCGCAAGAAGCCGGACGAATTGGCCTCCATCGTGCAGGACCTGACGACCCTCCTTGAGAACATCACGCCGATGCTGGAGAAGGGCCGTTACCCCGACAAGGCCGCCGGTAAGCAGATCGCCGGACTGCTGCGCGCGGTCGCCGATCAACTGGACGTATAGCGGCGCCCTCGGGGGAAATCCGGGCGCGTCGGGGAAACCGAGCGCGTCAGGGGAAAGCGAGTGCGGTCGGGCCGAGGGGCGGGACGAGCCCTTCGGCCGCCGCGCGGGTGAGCAGGCCCCGGATCGCCGCGTATCCGTCCTCGCCGAGGTCGGACGTGAACTCGTTGACGTACAGCCCGATGTGCTGGTCGGCGACGGCCGGGTCCATCTCCTGGGCGTGCTCCATCACGTACGGCCGGGAGACCTCGGGGTCCTCCCAGGCGCTGTGCACGGAGGTGTGGATCGACTCGGCGAGCAGCCGCAGCGTGTCCGCGCCCAGCGACCGCTTGGCGACGATGGCGCCCAGCGGGATCGGCAGGCCGGTGGTGGCCTCCCAGTGCTCGCCCATGTCCGCGAGCTTGTGCAGGCCGTAGTTCTGGTAGGTGAACCGCGCCTCGTGGATGACGAGCCCGGCGTCGACCTTCCCGTCCCGCACGGCCGGCATGATCTCGTGGAACGGCATCACGACGATCTCGCCGACGCCGCCCGGCAGGGTGTCCGCGGCCCACAGCCGGAACAGCAGGTACGCGGTCGACTTCTCGCTCGGCACGGCCACCGTGCGGCCGGTGAGATCCGCGGCGGCATCGCGGGTGAGGACGAGGGGCCCGCAGCCCCGGCCCAGCGCGCCGCCGGAGGGCAGCAGCGCGTAGTCGCCGAGGATGTACGGCAGCACCGCGTACGACACCTTCAGCACGTCGAACTCGCCGCGTTCGGCCATGCCGTTGGTGATGTCGATGTCGGCGAAGGTGACGTCGAGGGCGGGGGCGCCGGGGACGCGGCCGTGGGCGAGGGCGTCGAAGACGAAGGTGTCGTTCGGGCAGGGGGAGTAGGCGATCTGCAGCGGTCGGCTCTCAGGGCTCATGTGGGTTCCAACTCTCCAGTGCGGGCGCGAGCTTCCCGAAGCCCTCGGTGAGGGCGGCGAGGGCGTCGCCGATGCGCCAGGCGGCGCGGTCGCGCGGACCGACCTGGTTGGACACCGCGCGTACTTCGAGGACGGGCACCCGGTGCGCGGCGGCGGCCTCGGCGACCCCGAAGCCCTCCATGCCCTCGGCCAGCGCCCGGGGGTGACGGGCGCGCAGCGCGTCGGCACGGGCGGCGCTGCCGGTCACGGTCGAGACGGTGAGCACGGCCCCGGCGGGCGCTTCGAGCGCGGCGGTCACGGCCCGTACGAGTGATTCCGGTGGACGGTGGGTGACGGTTCCGAAGCCGAGTTCGGTGACCGGGAGGAAGCCGTCGGCGGTCTCGGCGCCCAGGTCCGCCGTGGTGATCTCGTCGGCGACGACGAGCGATCCGACGGGTGCCGCGGGCCCGAAGCCGCCCGCGATGCCGGCGCACACGACCAGGGTGTACGGGGTGCCGTCCAGGGCCGCGGCGGTGAGGGCGGCGGCGGTGGAGGCGGCGGCGCGGCCGGGTCCGACGCCCGCGACCAGCAGGTCGTACGGGTGGGGGCCGGTGAGCCGCTGGAGCGTGGCGCCCGGCAGGCGCACGTCGCGGGCGGTGCCGTGCAGCGCCCTGGCCACCGCGTCCCGTTCGGCGGGGACCGCGGTGGCCACCAGGCAGCGCATCCCTGACGTGGTCAGGAGGCCTTCTTCAGCTTGAAGTTCCACAGCCCCGTGACGTCCTTGTCGCCCTCCTTGATCGACACCAGGGTCGAGTTGCCCTGCGCGCCGTACTGGGCGTTGAAGAAGACACTGCCGGGGACGGTGCGGTACGTCTTCGTGCTGGCGTCGGTGAGCGGCTGGCCGTTCATCAGGATCGTCCACTTGTTGTCCGCGATCTTCGGGTCGACGCCGAAGCGGACGGTGTCGTCCGGGTCCACGGTGATGGACTTGATGTCCTTGGCCTGGAGGCACTTGGTGAGGGTGTTCTGGTCCAGGGCCTTGCCGTCGTCGTAGCAGGTGGCTTCGGAGTTGACCGAGTCGGTGCCGACGGTGATCGTGGCGATCGGGGTCGGCTTCTCGCACGCCGTGAGGACGAGCAGTCCGGCGCAGACGGCGCCGGCGGCGGCGACGGCGCGGCGGCGTCGCGGAGCGGATTGCATGGTCATGGCCGAAGGCTATCGGGCGCCCTCGGCCGACTTTCCACGTGGGGTGCGGCGTGCCCGGTTCGTTACGCCACTTCGTTACGCCACTTCGTCACGCCACTCGCGGCCGGGGCGCTCCGCCGTGCCGGGCCGAGTCGAGCAGACCCCGCAGCGTGGCCAGCCAGCCCGCGGCCACCAGGACCGCGGCCACCGCCAGGCCGAGGGTGCCGTTGAGCGGCATCACGATGCCGATGGCGCCGCCGAACACCCAGGCCATCTGGAGCAGCGTCTCCGAGCGCGCGAACGCCGAGGTGCGCACCGGCTCCGGCACGTCCCGCTGGATCAGCGCGTCCAGGGACAGCTTGGCCAGCGCCTGGGCGAACCCGGCGACCGCGGCCAGGCAGGCCACCAGGAACGCGCCGAAGAAGACCGCGGCGACGACCACCGTGCCGAGCGCCACCGCGACCACGGTCACGATGATGATCTCCGGCGCCCGGTTCCGCAGCCAGGCCCCGACCGCCGTGCCGAGCGCGTTGCCCGCTCCGGCCGCCACGCCCACTATCCCGAGCGACACCGCCGCGCTCTCGCCGGCCAGCGGATGCTCGCGCAGCAGGAAGGCGAGGAAGAAGATCAGGAAGCCGGAGAGGCAGCGCACGGCGGCGTTCGCGCCCAGCGCGTGGGTGACCGCCCGGCCGACCGTGCGCAGCCCCGGACGCTTCGCCCGGGAGCGCCGCGGGCCCCGCAGATGCTCCTCGTCCGCGGCGAGCAGCGCGGTGTCCTCGCCCCTGGCGGAGTCCACCTTCCGCGGCAGGGAGAACGACAGGACCGTACCCGCCACGAAGATCACGAAGGCGCCGTACAGCGGCCAGGGGTCGCCGACGGCGTGCAGTCCCGCGCCGATCGGCGCGGCCACCCCGGTGGCCAGCAGCCCGGCGAGGGTGACCCGCGAGTTCGCCTTCACCAGGGAGAAGCGGGGCGGCAGCAGCCGGGGCACGACGGCGCTGCGGATGACGCCGTACGCCTTCGACGCCACGAGCACCCCGAGGGCGGCCGGGTACAGCTCCAGGCCGCCGGTCGCCACCGCCCCGGCGATGATCAGCGCCAGCAGGGCGCGGGCCAGCATCGCGGCGGCCATCGCGGCGCGGCGGCCGTGCGGCAGCCGGTCCAGGAGCGGGCCGATCACCGGCGCCAGGACGGTGAAGGGGGCCATGGTGATCGCGAGGTACAGCGCGACCCGGCCGCGGGCCTCGTCCGTCGGCACCGAGAAGAACACCGTGGAGGCGAGCGCCACGGTGATCATCACGTCACCGGCGCCGTTGACGGCGTGCAGCTCGATCAGTTTGCCGAGCCCGGACTCGCCGGCGCCGTTCGCGTTCGTGGCCTTCCGGATGGAGCGGGCCGGGCCGTGCAGGGCATGGCCGACGAAGCGGGCGGCACCGCCCATCCGGCCCGCACCGCCACCTCGCCTGCTCCCCTTGACCCCGCCGGTGCGGACGGTGCCCTGGGACGACCTCGCGGCTGCCACGACGTTCATAGTGCCCCGAGAACGCGTTTCCAGAGCAGTGGTCGGCCTAGCGAGTCGGTGACGTCACAGTCGGGGCGCCGGGTGGGCGGCGCGCGCGGCCGGGGCCCGCCGGGATTCCTCGGGTTCCTTGGGGGTTCCTCGCGGAATCCCCGGGGGTTTCTCGCGGTTCACGGCCCCGCCCGACGGGCCGGAAACGGCATGGCGGGGCCGGGAAGCGGCCGTCGGTGTAGGCCGAAGGCACGCGAACAGGTAGCGTGCGTATCTCAGCCATCCCGCAGAATGGATGGCAGAGGTGCGTCCGAGCGCGATCGGACGCGGACGTCGATGCGGCCCACAGGTCCGCTCCGTCCGCTCCACCGCCTTCCGGCAGCGCACCCATGAGACGGCGTAGGAGAGAAGCGATACCTGTGAGCGCAGCGACAACGCGAAGCCGCACCCCCGACCGCCTGTGCGCCGAGGCCGTCGACCTCGCCCGTGCCGCAGCGGAGGAGGCGGCCGCGCCCGGCGTGGTCGGCGAGCACTCCGGACTGGTATCCGAGGGCGACCGTGTTGTCACGCACTTCTTCGAGTGCAAGGAACTGGGCTACCGCGGCTGGCGCTGGGCGGTGACGGTGGCCCGCGCCTCCCGGGCCAAGGTGGTCACGCTCGACGAGGCGGTCCTGCTGCCCGGCCCGGACGCGCTGCTCGCCCCCGAGTGGGTGCCGTGGAGCGAGCGCCTGCGCCCCGGCGACCTGGGCCCCGGCGACCTCCTGCCGACCGAGGCCGAGGACCCGCGCCT
Organism: Streptomyces sp. NPDC056161; assembly: GCF_042268025.1. Classification (NCBI taxonomy): domain Bacteria; kingdom Bacillati; phylum Actinomycetota; class Actinomycetes; order Kitasatosporales; family Streptomycetaceae; genus Streptomyces; species Streptomyces sp. NPDC056161. The sequence continues at coordinate 14,839 of NZ_JBHJUV010000030.1, read as the reverse complement.
GGAGCCCGGCTACACCGGCGAGGACCAGCCGCCGGCGGACTCCGCCGTGTCGCACGAACTGGTGGAACTGGCGGAGGCGGAGGACGCCGAGGTCACCGCGGGCGCCCCGGCGACTCTCCCGACGGTGCCCAGCCGGGGCTCCATCGCGGCGGTCGCCGAGGAACTGGGCATGCGCCGCGCCCGGGTCCTGTCCCGCTACGGCCTGCATGTCGCCGCCGACCGCTGGGAGGAGGCGTTCGGCCCGCAGACCCCCATGGCCCAGGCGGCGCCCGCGGCCTGCGTCACCTGTGGCTTCCTGGTCCCGATCGGCGGCTCCCTGGGCCAGGCGTTCGGCCTGTGCGCGAACGAGTTCTCCCCGGCGGACGGCCGGATCGTCGCCCTCACGTACGGCTGCGGCGGCCACTCGGAGGCGGCGGTCATGCCGAAGCCGCCCCAGCCGCCGGCCCCGGTGATCGACGAGACGCGGGTCGACGTCTTCCCGCTGCGCCCGTCCCCCGACTCGGGTTCGGTCCCGGCGGTCTCCGACGAGGACACGGCGGAACTCGGTCATTCGTAGGCCGGGTCGAGAGGCTTGGCCCGGGAGGTTTCCGGGTCGGGAGGTTTCCGGGTCGGGTGTCTTCCGGGTCGTCGGGCGGTCCGGCTCTGGATCTTCCGGTCGGTGAGGTTTCCGGGTTCGCTTGGTCCTGTTCGGTTGGTCCTGTTCGGTTGGTCCTGTTCGCTTGGTCCAGTTCGGTTCGTTCTGTTCGGCTGGTCCCGTTCGGCTGGTCCCGTTCGGGGGGCTCTGTTTCGGGCGAGTGCGGGCGGCGCCGTCGGCCTGTAATCGAACATTTGTTCACAGCTTTGTCCCGCCGTCGGGTCCGTCGCGCGGGTGGACTTCACGGAACACGCGCCTCCACATCTCGCACAAAAAACCTTCACATCTCCCGCAACTTTCCCTTCGGCTCGGTGGTCCCTCTCTGAGGGACCGACAGGTCCCGCACACCTGAACGAAGCAGGGGGTACGGCCGCCGCCTCGGTCGCTGCCGTGCTTCTCCAACGAGGGGACAACACATGCGCATTCGCGCCTCCGCCGCCGTCGTCACCGGCGCGCTGGCCGTGTCCGCACTCGCCGTTCCGGCGGCCCAGGCCGGCGGCTACGGGGACACCAAGATCACCAAGGTGGTCGTGGACGGCGACAACAAGGTGGACCTCAGCACCTCCGGAGCGAAGACCATCAAGGTCAGCGTGACGGCGACGGACAACTCGGGCATCCAGCGCGCGGATTCGTTCAGCCTCTTCGGTCCGGGCTACGGCTGGGAGACGACCGGCACGCCCACCTGCGCGAAGGTGAACGCCACCACCTCGACCTGCACCGCCTCGGTGAAGATCGACCCGAGGACCGACTACCTCGCCAACGCCGAAGCCGGAACCTGGTACGTGTCCGCGTGGGTCGACGCCAAGGACGGCGACTTCACATACCAGGAAAAGGCCGGCTCCTTCTGGTTCCAGCGTTCCACCAGGCTCACCGCCAACGCCACGCCCGAGCCGGTGAAGAAGGGCAGGACCATCACGGTCACCGGTGCGCTCACCCGCGCCAACTGGGAGTCGCTGAAGTTCGGCGGCTACGCCTCCCAGTCGGTGAAGCTCCAGTACCGCAAGAAGAACTCCACCACCTACAGCACGCTCAAGACGGTCAAGACCGACTCGAAGGGCAACGTCAAGACCACGACCAGGGCCACGGCCGACGGCTACTACCGCTTCTCCTTCGCGGGCAACTCCTCCGCCGCGGCGGCCGGCTCCGCCGGTGACTACGTCGACGTGCGATAAGGCACGGGCCCGGCGGCGGCGGACGCACCGCGCGTCCGCCGCAGCCGGACAGATGCCGGCGGCAGATGCCGCCGGGACGCCGCCGCCAGATGCCGTCGGGCAGATGCGCGGCCACGCCCGGCAGGCGGTACCTTCGTCGTCACGCCGACGATGGAGAGTGAACGTGAGCAAGTTCGTGCGGCCCGCGGCCGAGGGCGCCGATCCCTTCGGCACGGCTCGTCTGCGCCGCGGTGTACTCGACGCCTGGGCCACCAGTCCCGCCCGCTTCCGCGAGGACGCCAACGCGGAGGAAGACCTCGTCCTCGGCGGCTACCGCGACCGGCTCGTCATCGAACTCGCCCAGAACGCCGCCGACGCCGCGGCCCGCGCCCAGGTCCCCGGCCGGCTCCGGCTCACCCTCCGCGACGGCGTCCTGTTCGCCGCCAACACCGGCGCCCCGCTGGACGCGCCCGGCGTCGAATCCCTCGCCACCCTCCGCGCCTCCGCCAAACGCGACACCGACACCGACACCGACGCCGCCCACGGCACTGTCGGCCGGTTCGGCGTCGGCTTCGCCGCCGTGCTCGCCGTCACCGACGAACCCGCCGTCGTGGGCCGCCACGGCGGCGTCCGCTGGTCCCTCGCCGAGGCCCGCGAACTGGCCGCCGACACCGCCGGGCGCAGCCCCGGCCTCGGCGACGAGATCCGCCGCCGCGACGGCCACGTGCCGCTGCTGCGCCTCCCGTTCACCGCGGAGGGCACCGCCCCCGACCCGTACGACACGGTCGTGATCCTGCCGCTGCGCGACGCCGCCGCCACCGATCTCGCCGAACGCCTCCTCGACGCCGTCGACGACGCCCTGCTGCTCGCCCTGCCAGGACTGGCGGAGGTCGTCGTCGAGACGGACACCGTGCGCACCCTGCGCCGCCGCGCGGAGGGCGCCTTCACCGTCGTGGAGGACTCCCGCGAGGGCACGACCCGCTGGCGTACCACCGAGGCGCACGGCCCGCTCACCCCCGACCTGCTCGCCGACCGCCCGGTGGAGGAACGGCTGCGCCCGCACTGGTCGGTGACCTGGGCCGTCCCCGTGGACGAGGACCAGCGGCCGGTCCGGCCGCGCACCGCGCCCGTCGTGCACGCGCCCACCCCCAGCGACGAACCGCTCGGCGTGCCCGCCCTGCTCATCGCCTCGTTCCCGCTGGACCCCACCCGCCGGCACGCCGCCCCGGGCCCGCTCACCGACTTCCTGGCCGAGCGCGCGGCGGACGCGTACGCCGAACTCCTCGCCGACTGGCGGCCGGTGACCGAGGGCGTCATCGACCTGGTGCCAGGACCGCTCGGCAAGGGCGAACTCGACGGCACGCTGCGGCAGGCGATCCTCGACCGGCTGCCGCGCACGCCGTTCCTGCCGCCCGCCGTACCGCCTGCCGTACCGCCCGCCGAGCGGGACTCGGAGCTGCCCGAGGAACTGCCGGAGGCGCTGTCCGAGGCGCTGCGGCCCCGGGACGCCGAGGTGGTCGAGGGCGCGGGCGCCGACACCGTACGGGTGCTGGCCGAGGTGCTGCCGACCCTGCTGCCCGCCGGTCTCGAACGCCGCGTCGAACTGCGCACGCTCGGCGTCGCCCGGCTCCCGCTCGCCGAGGCCGTCGACCGGCTGGCCGGTCTGGAGAAGGAGCCCGACTGGTGGCGGCGGCTCTACGACAGCCTGGCCGGGGTGGACCCGGACCGACTGTCCGGGCTGCCCGTACCGCTCGCCGGGGACGCCGCCCAGGGCGCAGGGGGCGGGCGGACCACCATCGGCCCCCGCCAGGTGCTGCTGCCCACCCCGGACGCCGCCCGCATCGACCCGGGCACGCTCGCCCGGCTCGGGCTGAAGGTCGCCCATCCGGACGCCGCGCATCCGATCCTGGAGAAGCTCGGCGCGCTGCCCGCCACCCCGCGCGCCGTGCTGACCACGCCCCAGGTGCGGGCCGCGGTCGCCGCCTCCCTGGACGACGGGGGCGGCCTCGGCTGGGAGGAGGACGCGCTCGACGCCGAAGAGTTGGCGGACACCGTTCTCGCCCTGGTCCGGGACGCGGGCCTGGAACCGGGCGACGAGCCCTGGCTGGGCGCCCTGGCGCTGCCCGACGAGGACGGCGAACTCGCCCCCGCCGGTGAACTGGTGCTGCCCGACAGCCCGTTCGCCCGGGTCGTCCGCGAGGGCGAACTGGCCGCCGTGGACGCCGAACTGGCCGAGAAGTGGGGCGAGCAGCCGCTGGCCGCCTGCGGCGTACTGGCCGACTTCGCACTGGTGAGGGCCACGGACGTGGTCCTCGACCCGGACGAACTGGAGCCCCGCGAGGGCGACTTCGCCGAACCGGACGACGCGGGCCTGCTGGACGCCGTGGACGTGTGGTGCGAGGACATCCTCGACCGCTTCCCGGACACCCCGGTCCCCCCGGTCGCCACCGAACTGATCGCCGTGCGCGACCTCGACCTCGTCGACGACGACCAGTGGCCCGAGGCCCTCGCCCTGCTCGCCCGTCCGCCGCTGCGCGACGCGCTCACCCAGCCGGTGCGGATCCTGCTGCCCGACGGCACCCACGAGGTCGTACGGCCCTACACGGCCTGGTGGCTGCGCGGACACCCGGTGCTGGCCGGCCGACGGCCCGCCGGGCTGCTCGCGGCGGGCGGCGACCCGCTGCTGCGCGGGCTGTACGACGAGGCCGACGCGGCCGGCTTCGAGGACGAGCAGGTGCTGCGGGCGCTGGGCGTGCGGACCTCCGTCGCCGCGCTGCTCGACGAGCCCGGCGGCGCGGCCGAGCTGCTGGACCGGCTCGCCGACCCGGAGCGGACCGTCACCCCGGCCCAACTGCACGGCCTGTACAGCGCGCTGGCCGAGCTGGACCCGGAGCAGGTGACCCTGCCGGACGAGCTGCGGGCGGTCGTCGACGGCCGGGTCGAGGTGGTGGACGCGGCCGACGCCGTGGTCGTCGACTCGCCCGACCTGCTGCCCTTCACCTCCGGTGTCCCGCTGCTGCCGGTGCGGCCCGCTCGGGCCGTGGAGCTGGCGGACCTCTTCCAGGTGCGGCGGCTGAGCGAGTCCGTCACCGGACAGGTGGACTCGGCGGGCACCGGGCGCGAGGTGCCGGACCCGGTACGGGTGCTGCTCGGCCCGCGCACCCCGGACACCTACGTCGAGCACGACGAACTCGTCGTGGACGGCGTCGAGATCGACTGGCGCCTCACCGCCGACGGCGTGCTGCACGCCGCCACCCTGGAGGGCGTCGCCGCGGGTCTCGCCTGGGCGGCCGGGCAGTGGCCGCGCCGCTTCGAGGTGGCGGCCCTGCTGGAGGACCCGTCCCGTACGGAGGAACTGGCCCGGGACCGCTGGTTCGACTGACGGCGCCACCTGAGCCGCCAGGTCAGGCGCACGGGTAGCGCACGGGCAGGGCGCGGGGCAAGGGGCACGGGTGAGGGGCGCGGCGAGGCGTACGGGTGAGGGGCACGGCGAGGCGTACGGGTGAGGAGCGAGGCAAGGCGCACGGGCAAGCCGTACGGGTGACGACGTACGGGTGACGACGTACGGGTAAGGCGCTCACAAAAACTTCATAGCCCCCTACAACCCTTCGCCCCGGCCGTTGATCTCACGACGTGGAGTCAACAGACTCCATCGTCACTGCGGCCCAGCGCCGACGTCGGACCGTGCGGAACCACCGGCGCCGGGCCCTTTTCTCCACTGGGGAAACACACATGCGTATTCGTGCCACCGTGGCCGCCGTCTCCGGCGCCCTGGCCCTCTCCGCGTTCGCCATGCCGGGCGCGCACGCCGCCATGGCCGACCCGTCGTACAAGGCGGACACCGCGGCGGTCCTCCGGGCCGCGCACTCGGCGACCCCCGGCAAGACCGCGTTCCGCGCCGCCGCGACCGCAGGCGACGCCCCGTACGCCCTGAACGCCACCTTCTCCAACTTCAAGATCGCCAAGTCGGTCAAGTTCGGTATCGGCGGCCACGTCGTCTTCACGGCCTCCTACACGATGACCCACGGCGCGGACGTCGACATCACGGCCACCGACTTCGTCACCGGCCCCTACATCTACCGCGGCTCGTTCGACACGCCGACCAACATGCTGTTCGGTGACAACCCCGCCACGTGCAAGGTAACCTCCGCCACCACCGCCGCCTGCACCGGCAAGATCGACGTGTACCCCGGCGAGGGCGACCTGGCGAACACGGAGGCGGGCACCTGGAAGGGCGCGGCGCTGGCCATCGCGTACAACGGCCAGGACCCGACCTCCAGCACCTTCGACTACAGCAAGGTCGGCTACGCGGACCAGGGCAACCTCGCCAGCACGCTGGTGCTGCACAACTCCATGCTGACGGCCGACGCCTCGCCCGAGCCGGTGAAGAAGGGTCGGACCATCACGGTCACCGGCAAGCTGACCCGGGCCAACTGGGACCGGAGCATCTACCAGGGCTACGCCGCGCAGCCGGTCAAGCTCCAGTTCCGCAAGAAGGGCTCCAGCACCTACACCACGCTGAAGACCATCAAGACCAGCTCCACGGGCACGCTGAAGACCACGACCACGGCGACCGTCGACGGCTACTACCGCTACAGCTTCGCGGGCACCACGAACACCGCCGCGGTCAGCGCCGCTGGTGACTACGTCGACGTGCAGTAGTAGTCGACGTGAAGTAGCAGCGGCGGTTCGGGCCGCGTCCGGTCGGTGTCATCGGCCGGACGCGGCCCGAACCGTTCCGGTCCGCCCCTGCCGGCCAGGGAGGGGCGGTCAGGTTCGGGCGCGGCGGTCCACCCACCGCCACAGGAACTCCAGGGCCGCGCAGGCGATCACCGCGACGCCCACCGCCGTCCACGGCATGGTGACCCCGACCAGCTTCAGCGCGAAGAAACTCTGTAGTGCGGGCACCGCCAGGACGAAGAGGAAGGCCACGCCCATCGCGGCGACCAGGGCCACCCGCCACCAGGTGTAGGGGCGGGCGATGATCGCCAGCACCCACATCGAGATCAGGAACAGCGTGAGGGTCGCCGCGCTGGTCTGCGCGGGCAGTGCGTCCGGACCGGTGTAGTAGTGCCGGGCGAGCAGGTACGTCGCGAACGTCGCGAGACCGGCCACCACCCCGCCGGGGATCGAGTACCGCATCACCCGCCGTACGAAGTGGGGCTGGGCCCGTTCGTTGTTGGGGGCGAGCGCCAGGAAGAAGGCCGGAACGCCGATGGTCAGGGTGGACAGCAGGGTCAGGTGCCGGGGCAGGAAGGGGTACTCCACCTGCCAGCACACCACCAGCAGCGCCAGCAGGACCGAGTAGACGGTCTTCACCAGGAACAGCGTGGCCACCCGGGTGATGTTGCCGATGACCCGGCGGCCCTCGGCGACCACCGACGGCAGCGTGGCGAAGCTGTTGTTCAGCAGCACGATCTGGGCGACCGCGCGGGTGGCCTCGGAGCCGGAGCCCATCGCGACGCCGATGTCGGCGTCCTTGAGGGCGAGGACGTCGTTCACGCCGTCGCCGGTCATCGCCACCGTGTGCCCGTGGTACTGGAGCGCGCCGACCATGTCCCGCTTCTGCTGCGGGGTGACCCGGCCGAAGACGGTCGCCCGGTCGAGCGCGTCGGCCATCTCGGTCCGCTCGGCGGGCAGCCCGCGCGCGTCCACCGCCGCCCCGCTGAGCCCGAGCTTGGCGGCGACCGCCCCGACCGACACCGCGTTGTCGCCGGAGATGACCTTGGCGCGGACGTTCTGGTCGGCGAAGTAGCGCAGGGTGTCGCCGGCGTCGGGCCGCAGCCGCTGCTCCAGGACGACCAGGGCGGCGGCGTGGGCGCCCTTGGCGACGTCGGTGTCGTCCAGGTCGCGCACGGCCCGGGTGAGCAGCAGCACCCGCAGGCCCTGCTCGTTGAGCCGTTCGGTCTCGGCCAGCGCCGGGTCGCCGTCGGTGAGCAGCACGTCCGGGGCGCCGAGCAGCCAGGTGCTGCTCTCGCCGCCGCCCTCGCTGAAGGTGGCGCCGCTGTACTTGCGGGCGGAGGAGAAGGGCAGCGACTCCACGCAGCGCCAGTCCTCGCTGTCCGGGTAGGCGTCGATGATCGCCTGGAGGGAGGCGTTGGGCCGGGGATCCGATTCGCCGAGCGCGCCGAGCACCTTGCGTACGTACGTCTCGTCGCTGCCGTTCAGCGCGCGCAGCTCGGTGACGTCCATGCCGCCCTCGGTGAGCGTGCCGGTCTTGTCCAGGCAGACGGTGTCGATGCGGGCGAGGCCCTCGATGGCGGGCAGCTCCTGGACCAGGCACTGCTTGCGGCCGAGCCGGATCACGCCGATCGCGAAGGCGACGGAGGTGAGCAGGACCAGGCCCTCCGGGACCATCGGGACGATGCCGCCGACGGTACGGGCGACGGCGTCCTTCAGGTTGTTGTTCTTGACGACGAGCTGCGTGATCACCAGGCCGACGGCGGCCGGGACCATCATCCAGGTGACGTACTTGAGGATGGTCGAGATGCCGGTGCGCAGCTCGGAGTGGACGAGGGTGAAGCGGGAGGCTTCCTCGGCGAGTTGCGCGGCGTACGCCTCGCGGCCGACCTTGGTGGCGACGAAGGCGCCGCCGCCGGCGACGACGAAGCTGCCGGACATGACCCGGTCGCCGGGGTGTTTGACGACGGGGTCGGCCTCGCCGGTGAGCAGGGACTCGTCGACCTCAAGGCCGTCGGCCTCGGCGCACACGCCGTCGACGGCGACCTTGTCCCCGGGGCCGATCTCGATGAGGTCGTCGAGGACGATCTCGGAGGTGCTGATCTCGACGGCGCCGCCGTCGCGGCGGACGGTCGGCCGGGCCTCGCCGACGACCGCGAGCGAGTCGAGGGTCTGCTTGGCGCGCCACTCCTGGATGATGCCGATGCCGGTGTTGGCCAGGATCACGAAGCCGAAGAGGCTGTCCTGGATCGGGGCGACGAACAGCATGACCAGCCACAGGACGCCGATGATCGCGTTGAAGCGGGTGAAGACGTTCGCCCGGACGATCTCGGCGAGGGAACGACTGGAGCGGACCGGTACGTCGTTGACCTGGCCACGGCTGACCCGCTCGGCGACTTCAGCGGTGGTCAGACCGGTCGAGGGGGTCGACGGGACGGGTACCGGGTGCACCGGGTCGAGTTCGGCGCCCGCGTCGATGTGCGTCATGCAATCGACGGTACGTGCGGTTTTGCGGCTTCACCCGCCGAGTGGCCAGAAGATCCGACCTGGGGATGACCCGGGTCGTGCGGTGGTAGTAGGGACCGGTGCAGGGGACCGGACGACCGGACCCGGGTACGGCCGGCCGGGCCCGACGGTCGGTTGACGGCGGGGCGCCCCCCGGATCACTCCGTGGGAGCCGCCTGGGCCGACGGCCGTCCAGCCCCCCGTTTGATCGCCGCGTCCCGCCTGCGGACGTACCAGACGCCGATCAGGCCGAGGCCGCCGCCGGTCAGACAGGTCCACAGCCACCAGGTGTGGCCGTGGTCGGCGAACCAGCCGTAGAAGGGGAGCTGGACGAGGAAGAGGACGAACCAGATGATCGTGCCGCCGGTGATGGTGGCGACCACGGGGCCCTCCAGGGGCTCCGGTGCCTCGTGCTTGGGGGTTCCCGAATCGAGAGCGGCCATGCGCACAGCTTACGAGCAGCCCGCGGGGCAGTCCGCCGTGGCCCGTCGCGGTCCGCCGTGGCCTGTCGCCACACGGCTCTACGCGCGAAGATAGCGATCTAGAACCTCATACGTTCATACTGAACCCGTTTGTCTCTGGCCGTTTCTTTTCGTAGGAAACTCCAACGTGGTGTGGGGGATTCCGTTGGTGATGAGGTCTCGTATGTCCACCTCGGCAGCTGCCAAGGTCCCCGCGCCGGAACAGCCGGGCGGGGCGCCGGTCTTCGGCGCCCTCGACCGGTACTTCAAGATCTCCGAGCGCGGCAGCAGCCTGGCGCGCGAGGTCCGTGGCGGCTTCGCCACGTTCTTCGCCATGGCGTACATCATCGTGCTGAACCCGATCATCCTCAGCAGCGCGAAGGACATGTACGGGCATCACCTCGATCACGGCCAGCTGGTGACGGCGACCGCGGTGACCGCCGCGTTCACCACCCTGCTGATGGGCGTGATCGGCAACGTGCCGATCGCCCTCGCCGCCGGCCTCGGCGTGAACTCGGTCGTCGCGCTCCAGCTCGCGCCCCGGATGTCCTGGCCGGACGCCATGGGCATGGTCGTCCTCGCCGGTTTCGTCGTCATGCTGCTCGTCGCCACCGGACTGCGCGAACGCGTGATGAACGCCGTGCCCTACGGCCTGCGCAAGGCCATCTCCATCGGCATCGGCCTGTTCATCATGCTGATCGGGCTCATCGACTCCGGCTTCGTCAGCCGCATCCCGGACGTCGCGCAGACCACCGTCCCGCTCCAGCTCGGCGGGGACGGGCACCTCGACGGCTGGCCGGTCCTGGTCTTCGTGCTCGGCTCGCTGCTCACCCTGGCGCTGATCGTGCGCAAGGTGTCCGGCGCGATCCTCATCTCCATCGTCTCGATGACCGTGCTCGCGTTGATCATCAACGCCGTCGCCAAGGTGCCCTCCTGGGGCCTGACCACCCCGAAGTGGCCGGGCAACCCGGTCTCCACCCCGGACTTCGGGCTGCTCGGCAAGGTCAGTCTGTTCGGCGGGTTCGGCAAGGTCGGCGTCCTGACGGGCGTCCTCTTCGTCTTCACCGTCCTGCTGTCCTGCTTCTTCGACGCCATGGGCACGATCATGGGCGTCGGCGACGAGGCCAAACTGACCGACGCCCAGGGCCAGCTGCCCGGCATCAACAAGGTCCTCTTCGTGGACGGCATCGCCGTGGCCGCCGGCGGGGCCGGCTCCTCCTCGGCCACCACCTGCTTCGTCGAGTCCACGGCGGGGGTCGGCGAGGGGGCGCGCACCGGCTTCGCCAACGTCGTCACCGGCGTGCTGTTCGCGCTCGCCCTGTTCCTGACGCCGGTCGCCACGATGGTGCCGTCCCAGGCGGCCACGCCCGCGCTGCTCGCGGTCGGCTTCCTCATTCTGTCGGGCTCGGTCAAGGAGATCGACTGGGCCGATCACACCATCGCGATCCCAGCCTTCGTCACCATGCTGATGATGCCGTTCACGTACTCGATCACCAACGGCATCGGCATGGGCTTCCTCACCTTCGTGGTGCTGCGCCTCGCGGCCGGCCGCGGCCGGGAGATCCCCGTACCGATGTACGTCGTCTCGGTGGTCTTCGCCTTCTACTACCTGATGCCGGCGCTCGGCCTGACCTGACCTGGCCTGGTCCGGGCTCAGGTGACCCCGTAGAACTTCTCCGTCTCCTCGACTGCGGTCTGGAACCGCTCGTCGAAGTCGTCCCGGATGAGCGTCCGGATCACATAGTCCTGGACGCTCATTCCCCTCCTGGCGGCGTGGTGACGGAGCCGTTCCAGCAGGTCGTGGTCTATCCGCAGGCTGAGCACGCTGGTCCCCATGCAGTCGAGGGTCGCGGCAGCCGTGCGCGCGGGGTGTCACGTTCCGCATCCACATCACCCATATGAGTGATGTATGGAATGAGTGGCCGGAGTCACGGGCATGCTGTGCGCGGACGGTGGTCTTTAGTCAGAGTAATGAGTTACTCTAAAGAACATGCCGGACTTCACCCATGGCGACGACGTTGCCGCCGTGAACTCTCTCCGCTCCGCCGTGATGCGACTGTCCCGTCGGCTCAAGCACCAGCGGGTCGACGAGTCGCTGAGCCCCACCGAGATGTCGGTGCTCGGCACCCTGTCCACCTGCGGCAAGGCGACCCCGGGCGAACTCGCCCGCAAGGAGCACGTCCAGCCGCCCTCGATGACCCGCATCGTGGCCCTGCTGGAAGCCAAGGGACTGGTCCGGCTGGAGCCGCATCCCGAGGACCGGCGCCAGAAGGTCGTCACCAGGACCGAGCAGGCCGAGGTGATGTTGGAGGAAAGCCGCCGCAAGCGCAACGCCTTCCTGGCCGGACTGGTCGACGGCCTCGACGAGGACGAGTGGGCGAAAGTCCGCGCAGCCGCCCCCGTGCTGGAGAAGCTCGCAAACCTGTAACCACGTGCCGCGCACCAGCGCACCGCTCGTCGCAAGGAGGGGACACCTTTGAGTTCGGGACCCGGAGCAGCTTCCGCCCCCGCACCTATCACTTCCACCGCCGGCGGCACCGCCCGCCGGTCCTCGATGTTCAGCTCACTCAGAGTCAGGAACTACCGCTTCTTCTTCGCCGGCCAGGTCATATCCAACACCGGCACCTGGATGCAGCGCATCGCCCAGGACTGGCTGGTGCTCAGCATCACCGGCTCCTCCACCGCCGTCGGCGTCACCACGGCCCTCCAGTTCCTGCCGATGCTGCTGTTCGGTCTCTACGGCGGCGTCCTCGTCGACCGCCTGCCCAAGCGGCCCGTCCTCCTCGTCACCCAGACCTGGATGGGCCTCGCCGGTCTCGCCCTCGCCGTGCTGACCCTCTCCGGTCACGTGCAGGTGTGGCAGGTCTACGTGGCCGCCTTCGCCACCGGCCTCGCCACGGTCGTCGACAACCCGGCCCGGCAGTCCTTCGTCTCCGAGATGGTCGGCCCGGACCAGTTGCAGAACGCGGTCAGCCTGAACTCCGCGAACTTCCAGTCGGCCCGGCTGGTCGGCCCCGCCGTCGCGGGCGTCCTCATCACCGGTGTCGGCACCGGCTGGGCGTTCCTCTTCAACGGCCTGTCCTTCGTCGCCCCCGTCGCCGGACTGCTGCTGATGCGCGGCCGTGAACTGCACGTCGGCCGGCGGACCCCGCGCGGCAAGGGCCAGCTGCGGGAGGGCCTGCGCCATGTCGCCGGTCGCCCCGAGCTGATCTGGCCGATCGTCCTGGTCGGCTTCATCGGCACCTTCGGCTTCAACTTCCCGGTCTGGCTCTCGGCCTACGCGGACGACGTCTTCCACGCCGGCGCCGGCGGCTACAGCCTCCTCAACACGCTGATGGCGGTCGGCTCGGTGGCCGGCGCGCTGCTCGCCGCCCGCCGGGGCACGGCCCGGCTGCGGCTGCTGATCGCCGCCGCGGTGGCCTTCGGCGCCCTGGAGACGGTGGCCGCGCTCGCCCCGTCGTACTGGCTGTTCGCGCTGCTCATGGTCCCGATCGGGATCTTCGGCATGACCACCAACGTCACCGCGAACACCTCGGTCCAGATGGCCACCGATCCGGCGATGCGCGGCCGGGTGATGGCCCTGTTCATGATGGTCTTCATGGGCGGTACGCCGCTGGGCGCCCCGATCGTCGGCTGGATCACCGACGCCTACGGCCCGCGGATCGGCTTCCTCTTCGGCGGTGTCGTCTCGACGCTGTCGGCCGCCGCCATCGGACTGGTCCTCGTCCGCATGGGCGGGCTGCGCCTGTCGGTGGGCTGGAACCACGGCCACCCGCACGTGCGGTTCGTCCGGCCCGAACCGGAGGCCGAGCCGGAGCTGTCACCGGCGGCCTGACCCCCGCCCGGGAAGCGCCGGGCCGGGTCCCGCCCCGGCCCGGCCGGCTCATGGCCGCTCAGGACCTCCGGACCCTGCCTGCCGTCCGCCGCTCAGGTCCTCCGGACCCTGCCTGCCGTCCGCCGCTGATGTGCTGCGGGTTCATGCCTCGCCGCCCGTCAATCCCACCCTGCGGGCCAGCACCTGCCCCGGCCAGGCCGCCTTGGTCTGTCCCGGCCAGGCGTCCCGGCCGACCGTGAAGGACTCGGTCGGCGTGAAGCCGTTGCGCTCGTAGTAGGCGACCAGCCCCCGGTCGCCGCCCGCGTAGCAGTCCACCCGGAGCAGCGACACCCCGCCGCGGCGGGTCTCCGCCGCCGCGTGCGCCAGCAGGGCGGACCCGACGCCGAGGCCCTGGAAACGGCGGTCGGAGGCCAGGAGGTGGATGTAGCGCTCGGGTTCGGCCGCGGGCCGGACATACGGTCCGGGCGCGTCGGTGAGGGTGAGCGTGGCCGCCGGGACCCCCTCGTACTCGGCGATGAACGGAGCGCCCTCGGTGACGTACCGCTCGACCAACGCCACCGACCGGGGGTCCGTCGACCAAGGGGTCCGCCCCCACTGCGCGGTGCGGCCCCGGGCGGCCAGCCAGGCCACGCCGCTGTCGAACATGCCGAGGATCAACGGGACGTCGGCGGGCTTTCCGGCCCTGATCGTGATCTTCTCGCTCTGCTCCATGGCCGCCATGATGCCCCGGCCCACCCGTCTGGGAGGGTGAGGCCATGAGACTCTTCGCCGCCGTGCTGCCCCCTCAGGACGTCGCCGGTGAACTGGCCGCTGCGGCCGACGGGTTGCGCGGGCTGCCCGGCGCGGACGCGCTGCGCTGGACCGGCCGGCCCGGCTGGCACCTCACCCTCGCCTTCTACGGCGAGGTCGACGACACGCTCGTACCGGACCTCTCGGCCCGCCTGGCCCGCGCGGCCCGCCGTGGCGCCCCCTTTCCGCTCGCCCTCTCGGGCGGCGGGCAGTTCGGTGGTGGGCGGGCGCTGTGGACCGGGGTACGGGGCGACCTGGCGGCGCTGCGGCTGCTGGCCGAGCGGGCGGAGGCGGCGGCGCGCAGGGCGGGCGTGCCGATGGGGGAGCACCGGCGCTACCGCGCCCATCTGACGCTGGCCCGCGCCCGGGACCGGGCGGACGTGGACGTTCAGCCGTACCTGGAGTCGCTCGCCGCCTTCACGAGCCGCACCTGGACGGTGGCCGACCTCGCCCTGGTCCGCAGCAACCTGCCGAGGTCCGGCGTCCCCGGTGAGCGGCCCCGCTACGAGACGGTCGCCCGCTGGGCGCTCGGCGGGGCCGGTTAACCTCGACCGCGTGGACCCGAAAACCCGGAACCGGATCATGGCCGGTGCGCTCGTGCTGATATTCGTGGTGGTGGCGCTGGCGGCGGCCCTCGGCAGGTAGCCCGCCGCCACGACGCGGCCCGCCGCCACGACGCGGCCCGCCACCGTGACGCGGCCGGCCGCGAGCTGCGGCCGGCCGCGTACTGTTCTCCGACGCGGCGCCGGCCGCCGTCCCGGACCGGTGGCGCGGGGGGCCGTCG
>NZ_JBHJUV010000029.1:80042-122310 GCF_042268025.1 Streptomyces sp. NPDC056161 | reverse complement strand
CTGCCGTGCGGGGGGCGCCCTCGTCGTCGTACCGCGGGCCATGAGGCGGGGCCGGGCGGCGTTGCTGTCCGGCCCGCCGCCCGACCCACCTGACGCGCCCGACCCACCTGACGCGCCCGACTCGCTCGACGCGCCCGGCGCGGCCGATCCGGCCGTCTCGGGTTCACGGCGTGCGGGTCACCAGGGACAGCGTCCGCCGGGCCGCCGCCACCACCGCCGCGTCGATGAACCGGCCGTCCGGCAGCGCCTGGGCGCCGCGCTCCGCCGTCGCCGCCTTCACGATCGTCTCGGCCTGCTCCAGTTCCGCCTCCGTCGGCAGATAGGCCCGCTCGATGATCGGCAGCTGACGGGGGTGGATGGCGGCCCGGCCGAGGAAGCCGAGGGCACGGCCGTGCGCGCAGGAGGCCGCCAGGCCGTCCAGGTCCCGGATGTCGGGGTGGACCGACTGGGGCGGCGGGGCGAGACCGGCCGCCCGTGCGGCGACCACGACCCGGGACCGGCACCAGTCGAGCCCCGCGTCGGCCTGGACGCCCAGGTCGGCCCGTAGATCCGCCTCGCCCAGGGAGATGCCCCGCAGGGCCGGGTGGGCGGTGGCGATGGCGTAGGCACGCTCGATGCCCAGGGCCGTTTCGAGCAGGGCGTACAGCCGGTCGTGCCCGGCGTCGTGGGCGGCGCGGACCACCTCGGCGGCGGACGTCACCTTCGGCAGCCGCACCCCGGACACGCCCGGCAGCCCGGCCATCGCCCGCAGGTCGGCCGCCGCCCACGGCCCCTCCGCGCCGTTCACCCGGACGTCGACCCGCACCGGCTGCGGCTCGGACAGCAGGTCGGCGGTGGCCACGCGGGCGTACTCCTTGCGGTCCGGGGCGACCGCGTCCTCCAGGTCGATCACCACCACGTCCGCGCCGCAGGCCAGCGCCTTCGCCACCACACGTGGGCGGTCACCGGGGACGTACAGCCAGGTGAGCGGGGTCGGGATCACAGGGCGCCCTCCGCGCGCAGGGCGTCGAGATCCGCCGGGGTCAGACCCAGCTCGGTCAGGACGGCCACGGTGTCCGCGCCGTGCGGGCGGCCCGCCCAGCGGATCGAGCCGGGCGTGGCGGAGAGCCGGAACAGGACGTTCTGCATGCGCAGCGGGCCCAGCTCCGGGTCGTCGACGGTGGTGATGGTGTCCAGGGCCGCGTACTGCGGGTCGGTCATCACGTCCCGCACGTCCTGCACCGGTGCCACCGCGGCCTCCGCCTTCTCGAAGGCCGCCACCACCTCGTCGCGGGTGCGGGCGGCGATCCAGCGGCCGACCACCTCGTCCAGCACGTCGGCGTGCGCCGCCCGTCCGGCGCCGGTCGCGAACCACGGCTGCGTGCTCAGATCCGGGCGGCCGACCAGGTCCAGCACGCGTTCGGCGACCGACTGGGCCGAGGTGGACACCGCCACCCAGGACCCGTCCGCCGTGCGGTAGGTGTTGCGCGGGGCGTTGTTCTGCGAGCGGTTCCCGGTACGCGGCTGGACGTGGCCCAGTTGGTCGTACCAGATCGGCTGTGGGCCGAGGACGGTCAGGATCGGCTCGATGATGGCCATGTCGACGACCTGGCCCTCGCCGGTCCGCTCCCGGGCGGCCAGCGCCGTCATCACCGCGTACGCCGTGGCCAGGGCGGCGATGGAGTCGGCGAGCCCGAAGGGCGGGAGTGTCGGGGGCGCGTCCGGCTCGCCGGTGATCGCGGCGAAGCCGCTCATCGCCTCCGCGAGGGTGCCGAAGCCGGGGCGGCGGGCGTACGGCCCGAACTGGCCGAAGGCGGTGACCCGGGTGAGCACCAGCCGCGGGTTGGCGGCGGACAGCTCCGGCCAGCCCAGGTCCCACTTCTCCAGCGTGCCGGGCCGGAAGTTCTCGACGACCACGTCGGCGGTGGCGGCGAGCCGCAGCAGGGTGGCGCGGCCGCCGGGCTTGGACAGGTCCAGGGTGAGGGTGCGTTTGTTGCGGCCGAGCAGCTTCCACCACAGGCCGACGCCGTCCTTCGCGGGTCCGTGCCCCCGGGACGGGTCGGGCTTCCTCGGGTGCTCGATCTTGATGACCTCGGCGCCGAAGTCACCGAGCAGGGTGGCGGCGAGGGGACCGGCGAAGAGGGTGGCGAGGTCGAGGACGCGCAGGCCGTGCAGGGGCTGGCCGGGGTTCATGCGGTGCACTGCGGGTCGCGCGCGGCGGGGCCGGCGGGTGGGCCTGCGGGTGGGGCGGGGGTCATGGGCGGGTCGCCTCCAGGTGGGTGAGGTGGGCGAGGGTGTCGAAGCCGATGCCGTCGAAGCCGGTGACGGAGGTGGCGAGCCGGTTCTTGAGGGGAGCCGTCCAGCGGTCGGGCAGGGCGGCGGGCGTTCCGGCGAGGAGGCCGGCGATGCTGCCGGCGGTGGCGCCGGCCGAGTCGGTGTCCCAGCCGCCGGAGACGGCACGGCAGATGGAGCCGCTGAAGTCGCCGTCGGCGTGAGTGAGGGCGGCGGCGATCAGGGCGGTGTTGGGGATGGCGTGGACCCAGTGGTAGGTGGCGGAGTGCCGGGCGTGGAGCGCGTCCACGACCTGGTCGAAGTCCGGGTGCGCGGCGGCCGTCCCGACGGCGTGGTCGAGGGCGTCGGCCAGCCGGGAGCGGGGCGGCACCACTGAGCGGCCGACGCGCAGACAGGCGTGCACGTCGAGGGATCCGGTGGCCGCGGCGGCGATGGTGGCCGCGGTGAACATGGCCGCGTAGACGCCGTTGGCGGTGTGGCTGAGGACGGCGTCGCGGTGGGCCTGTTCCGCGGCGGCGGCCGGGTCGCCCGGGTTGGTCCAGCCGTGCACGTCGGCGCGGATCAGGGCACCGATCCACTCGCGGAAGGGGTTGCGGTGGCGGGCCGTGTGCGGGGGTTCGAGGCCGGCGAGGAGGTTGCGGTAGGCGATGCGTTCGGCGGTGAAGGTGCGGCCGGCGGGCAGTTCGTCGAGCCAGAGCCGGGCCAGGTCGGCGGTGCCGAACGCCTTGCCGTGCCGGCCGAGCAACAGCAGGCTGAGCAGGGGGTGGTTGAGGTCGTCGTCCTCGGGCATGCCGTCGATGTTCTCGGCGAGGGAGGTGGCGGCCGAGCGCCGGTTGAAGGGATGGGCCGCCATGAGGTCCGCCGGGACCCCGCGGGCCGTGAAGCAGGCGGCGAGCGGCCAGTTGCCGGTGGACCGCGCCAGTTGCCGGATGCCGTCGAGGGGAAGCTTCTCCACCGGCTTCCCCAGCAGACAGCCGACGGCCCGGCCCAGCCAGGCGGCTTCGAGGGCGAGCGGGGCGAGGGCCGCCGCGCCGCCGCCTGCCGGCCTGTCACCTACCGGCCCGTCATCTGTCGGCCCGTCATTTATCGGGCGGTCACTTGTCGGGCCGTCATTTGTCGGGCCGTCACTTGTCGGTCCACCTGCGGGGCTGTCACCTGCCGGCCTGCTGCCTGTCCGTGTCGCGTCTGCTGGTGCCGCGCCTGTCGGTGCCGCGGCTTCCGGAACCGCCCCTGCCGGCGGGTCACCTGCCGTCGTGCCGCGTACCGGCCCGGGAGCCGACGGTCTCCGGTCCGGCCGCCGCCGCGCCGTGGAGTCGCGGTCGGTCGGCACGGGGCCCGGCCGGAGTGGGCCGATGGGCCAGTCGGGGCACAGGGCCTTGATCCGGGGCAGTGCGGTCGGTTCCCGTTCGGCGGCCGGGCCCGGCAGCTCCGCCAGTTCGTCCAGCAGGTCCTCCGCCAGCAACCGCAGATACCGCGAGGCCCGCTGCGCGGACGCGCCCGCACGGACCGGCGCGGCACCGCCGCCCGCCGCTTTCCAGCGGGCCTCGATCGCCGACGGCTCGCGTCCGTCCTGCCGTGCCTGGCGGAGTTCGTGGCGGAGTTCGTGGCCCACCAGGTCCTCCGGCTGGACCCAGGTCAGCCGGAGCATTCCGCGCCCCCGAGTGCGCTGAACGCCCGCTCATGGGCCCGGCGGCGCCGGACGTCCCGTTCGAAGACCTCCCGGGACACCTCGGTGAGCGTCCGGGCCGGCGCCCACAGGTCCAGCCGGCTCGCCTCCGCCACCGCCTTCGACCACTCCCGCGGGACCGGCGAGCCCAGGGCGCCGGCCAGCGCGCCCGCCATCGTCGCGATGGAGTCGCAGTCGCGGCCGTAGTTGACCGACCCCAGGACCGCCTGCCGGTAGTCGCCGCCGGCCACCAGCAGCATGCCGAGCGCGACGGGAAGCTCCTCGATCGCGTGCAGCCGGGAGGGGCGCCGGGCCCCGAGGGACGGCGCGCGGTAGTCGGGGCCCACCGTGTCGTAGGGGGCCACCGCCGCCCGCAGCGGGACCAGCGCCGACTCGATGTCGTGGTGCCGGGCGGCCACCGCGCACACCTCCTCGATCGCCGTCCGGGTGCCGTCCTTCGCCAGGGACAGGCACGCCGCCACCACCGCGTCGGGGGTCGCGCCGGGTGCGGTCGCCGCCGCCACCGCCGCCGCGAAGACGCCGGCCGCCTCACGGCCGTACGACGACTGGTGCGCGCCCGCGACGTCCAGTGCCTCGGCGTACGCACCCGCCGGGTTGGCTGCGTTGACCAGGCCGACGGGGGCCATGTACATCGCCGCCCCGCAGTTGACGATGTTGCCCGCGCCCGCTTCCCGCGGGTCCACATGGCCGTAGGCGAGCCGGGCCACCAGCCACTTCTCCGCCAGGAAGATCCGGTGCAGGGGCAGCGCCTCCGCCTCCAGTTCGGGAATCCAGCGGGGGGTCGTCATCAGGTCCGGGACGAGGTGGTCGGCGATGGCGTAGGCGTCGAGGTGGTCCCGGACGCGCGCGTACACCCGGATCAGCGCGTGGGTCATCAATGTGTCGTCGGTGACGTGCCCGTCGCCCTTGTGGTACGGCGCGACGGGGCGGGCGGTACGCCAGGCGCCGCCGTGCCAGGGGCCGACGATGCCGTGGACGCGACCGCCGTGGCGTTCGACGATCTGGTCGGGGGAGTAGCCCTCGACGGGGCCGCCGAGGGCGTCGCCGACGGCGGCGCCGACGAGCGCCCCGGTGATCCGCTCCGCCAGATCCGGACCGCCGCTCGCGTATTCCTCGGGTGGTGTCATGTCCGAATCATCCTCACGGTTCGGCCGGTGGTGCGGTTTCCAGGAGTTCGGCGAGTTCGACCAGGTCGGTGCCGGTGAGGCGGGGGAGCGCGCAGCCGGAGAGGGTGCGGCAGGCGTCCCGCCACGCGGGCGGGACGGACGCGCCGCCGCCCAGCGCTCCGGTCAGCGCGCCCGCCAGCGCGGGCGCCGAGTCGGCGACCCGGGACAGGCAGGCCGCGGCGGGCACGGCCTCGGCGATGCGGCCCCGCGCGGCGCAGGCCAGGGCGAGCGCGACCGGGACCGTCTCGGCGGCGGCGATGCCGTAGCTGTAGACGTGGTCGACGATCTGGTGCTCAAGGAGCGGGATCAGCGCGAAGGCGGATCCGGTGTCGCGGGCGAGGGCCAGCGCCTGGCGGGCGTTGCGGCCGATCTCCGTGGCCGCGGGCAGTTCGTCGAGGGCCGCCGTCGTGCAGGTGTCCACGTCCGCGCCGGTGAGCGCCAGCGCGAGGGCCGCCGCCATCGCGCGGGCGCCGTGCACCCCGTCGCCGTCCTGGGTGTAGCGGGCGTCGAACTCGGCCAGTTCCGCGGCGCGCCGCGGGTTGCCGCGGTGGGCGACGGCGAGCACGCAGGCGCGTACGCAGGCCGCGTCGTCGAAGTAGTGCGGGTTGTCGTGGCCGCTGGCGGGCGGGCGCAGCCCGGCTGCGAGGTTGCCGAGGCCGGCCCGGACCGAGATCCGGGCGCGCAGCGGCAGCACCGCGGACTCCACCTCCGGGGCGCGTTCGGCCGCCGCGGCGACCTCGGAGGCGACGGCGCTCCAGGTCAGGTCGATCGCGACGCGGGTGCGGCGGTCCCGGCTCAGGTCCCCGAGCACGCTGTCGTCGCCGGCCCGCAGCACCGCCTCGGCCGCGAACGCCGCCCATTCGGCGTCGTCGGAGGGGCCGAGGCGCAGCGGTTCCGGGGGCTGGTTGAGCGCGATCGGCACGGGCAGGGTGGTCGTCGCGTTCTGCTCGGCGAAGGTGTCCAGCTCGCGGGTGAGCCGCCGGGTCCACTCGGGCATCCGGGCGGCCCGGTGCCGTGCCGCGGGCCATCCGGCGGCATCGCCCGCGGCGAGCCCCAGCAGCAGCCCCTCGACGCGGCGGCTCACGGCAGCACCTCGCCGCTCTGCTCGACGGGTGCGCAGGCGGCTGGTACGCAGGCGGCGGGGTTCGCGGGCGCGGTGGCCGCCGGTTGCGCGGCGGGGTGGGCGTCACCTCGCACCGCGGCCGGTGGGACCGGCCCTTCCACGGCCTGCGGCACGAGGTCGCGTAGCGCGCCCGGTGGGAGATGGGGTACGAGGCCGGGCGGGGCGCCGTCCGCGGGGGAGTGCGGCACGGGGTGGTGTGGGACGCCGGTCGGTGGGGCTGGGGGTACGGGGTGGTGTGGGACGCCGGTCGGTAGGGCGGGGGGTACGGAGGGGCGGAGGGTGCTGGTCGGCGGAGGGGTCGATACCGGGTGGTGGAGCGCGCCCGGCGGGTGGTGGGGTGCGCCCGGTGGGAGGTGGGGTACGGGTTCTGGCCCGGCGGCGTTCGACAGGGCGTGCGGTGCGGGTTCGCGCGGCGGGCCCGCTGGTGGGAGGGGCACGGGTTCGCGCGGCGTGCCCGCTGGTGGGCGGGGCACGGGTTCGAGCACGCCGTCACCCGGTGGGACGTGCGGCAGGGGTGGTTGCGGCTCCCCTCCGGCGGGCCTGTCCGCGATCGGGGCGGGCCTGTCCTGGACCAGGGCGGGCCTGTCCTGGACCGGGGTGGTTCTGTCCCGTGCCGCGGCGGGGCTGTGCGGGGCCGTGGTGGGCCGGTTCCGGACCAGGAGGTCCGCCACGTCGAGTACGTGGTGGCCCGCCATGGAGGGCAGGCAGCTGCCGCGGGCCGGGCCGATCGCCGCCGCCCAGTCGGGCGGTACGGCGCGCACGCCCTCGGTCGCACCGGCCAGCGCGCCCGCGACGGCGGCCGTGGTGTCGGCGTCGCGGCCCATGTTGACCGCGGTCAGGACGGCCCGCCGGAAGTCGCCGTCGGCGGACGCGTACGCGCCGAAGGCGAGTGCCACCGCCTCGGGGGCCAGGTCGGTCCAGGGGTAGCCGCCGATGACGACCGCGCAGCGGACCGCGCGTTCGCCCCGGTGGGCGACGGCGACGGCCCGCCGCAGTGAGCGGGCCGTCCAGGAGTCGTCGGGGACGACGGCCAGGGCGGCGGCGACCACCGCGCTGACCGGGGCGCCCGCCATCGCCGCCGCCACCCCGGCGGCCACCGCCTGGCCGCCGTGGATGCCCTCGCCGTCGTGGCTGACCGAGCCGTCGATCGCCACCAGCCGGGCCGCCTCGGCGGGGCGGCCCGCCGCGAACACCCCGAAGGGGGCCGCCCGCATCGCGAGGCCGTCGCTCCAGGCGTGCCGGTGCTGGGCGGAGATGGGCGCGGCCAGTCCTCTGCGGAGGTTCTCCAGCGTGCCCCGCTCGCTGAAACCGGCGCCTCTGAAGGGCCCCTCGTGCCGGTTCGCGATCCACTCGTGCCAGGCGGCCTCCGCGTCGGCCGGGGTGAGCGCCGAGCCGTGCCGGGCGAGCAGCAGCCCGGAGAAGATCGCGTACTCGGTGTCGTCCGTGCCGCACGGCCGCTCGACCACGTATCCGGTGATCCGGCCCCAGCGGGCGCGGATCTGCGAGGGCTTCAGGTTCTCCGCCGGGGCACCGAGCGCGTCTCCCACCGCCAGGCCGAGCAGCGCGCCGCGCGCCCGGTCGCGGAGTTCGGTGGCGTCCCCGGGGGACGGGACCGAGGGGATGCGGGCGATCGGTGCCATGGGCGGCTCTCTCCGTCGGGGGACCTTTGCGGATGTCTGCCACCGGAGCGGTCGACGCGAGCACCGCGGGCCGCAGCATCACCCGGTCGACATGTGCGCAAGCCTGTGCACGGATGAGCAAAGAGGGTAAAACCGCAGGTTAGCCCAGCCTTTCCTTGCTGGCGAAGGAGAAATCAATGACGTAGTTTCGGTGTTGTCGAAAAATAGAACCCGTCCAATCAAGCTCCTGGGGGACCGTTATGGCCATCATCGACACCGAAGCGGCGCTGCACGAGGCGCACCGGGACAACCACACACACCGGGATGTCAACGGCGGCTGGCTGCGCCCCGCGGTCTTCGGCGCGATGGACGGCCTGGTCTCCAACCTCGCCCTGATCACCGGCGTGACCGGCGGCGCGGTCAGCCACCAGACCATCGTGATCACCGGGCTGGCCGGTCTCGCCGCCGGCGCCTTCTCCATGGCGGCCGGCGAGTACACCTCCGTCGCCTCGCAGCGCGAGCTGGTCGAGGCCGAGCTGGACGTCGAGCGCCGCGAACTGCGCCGGCACCCCGAGGACGAGGAGGAGGAACTGGCCGCACTCTACGAGACGCGGGGCGTCGAACCCGAACTGGCCCGCGAGGTCGCCCGGCAGCTGTCCCGGGACCCCGAGCAGGCCCTGGAGATACACGCCCGCGAGGAACTCGGCGTCGACCCGGGCGACCTGCCGTCACCGCTGGTAGCGGCCGTCTCCTCGTTCGGATCCTTCGCGCTCGGCGCGCTGCTGCCGGTCCTGCCCTTCCTGCTGGGCGCGACCGCGCTGTGGCCGGCCCTGGTGCTGGCCCTCGTCGGACTGTTCGGCTGCGGTGCCGTGGTGGCCAAGGTGACCGCGCGGACCTGGTGGTTCAGCGGTCTGCGGCAGCTCGCCCTGGGCGGCGCGGCGGCCGGTGTGACGTACGCCCTGGGCAGTCTGTTCGGAACCGCCGTAAGCTAGATCGGCTGGTACCTATGCAATGATTCGTATAAGTAGCTGTTACCGACTGGTTTCGGATGCTTGACCGCTGGGCATGAGCCGTAAGCGCTGCGAGCAACGACGCCTGCCGTGCACCCCGCGGGATGGGCGATGCCGTTCCTCCCGCCTCCCCCCTTTTCGGGCCGATGGACATGGATCTGTCCGCTTCGGTCCTCATATGCTTCCGCCGCCGCGCGCGGCGTCCAGGTCGCGCACCCCGGCGACGTCTGCATGCTGGAATGGAGTATCCGGTTTTCGAGAACCGATCCATCATGTAACCTGCACGAAATTTTCTCTCACGCAGAGGGCCAGCGTCGTCCCTCGGCACCGCACATGCCACTGACGACGACGGGAGAGCCGATGCGCACACCGCGCCAGCCGTCCCAGCCTTCCACGAATGACCGAAACTGGTCGTTCATGGATGCGCGCCCTGCTGCACAGGGAATGTACGACCCCCGCACCGAGCACGACGCCTGCGGCGTCGGCTTCGTGGCCACCCTCACCGGCGAGGCGAGCCATGTGCTGGTCGAGCAGGCGCTCACCGTTCTGCGCAACCTGGAACACCGCGGTGCCACCGGCTCCGAACCCGACTCGGGCGACGGCGCGGGACTGCTCTCCCAGGTGCCCGACGCGTTCTTCCGCCAGGTGGCCGGATTCGAACTGCCCCCGGCCGGTGCATACGCCGTCGGCATCGCGTTCCTGCCCCCGGACGACACCGCCGAGGCCGTCTCACGGATCGAGACGATCGCCCAGGACGAGGGCCTCACCGTCCTCGGCTGGCGCGACGTCCCCGTCGCCCCGGAACTGCTGGGCGCCACCGCCCGCTCCACCATGCCCGCCTTCCAGCAGATCTTCGTCACCGACGACACCTCCCGGACCAAGCCCGCGGGACACGCCAGCGAGGGCATCGCGCTGGACCGCAAGGCGTTCGTGCTGCGCAAGCGCGCCGAACGCGAAGCGGGCGTCTACTTCCCGTCACTGTCCGCGCGGACCATCGTCTACAAGGGCATGCTGACCACCGGCCAGCTCGAACCGTTCTTCCCGGACCTGTCCGACCGCCGCTTCGCCAGCGCGATCGCCCTGGTCCACTCCCGGTTCTCCACCAACACCTTCCCGTCCTGGCCGCTCGCCCACCCCTACCGGTTCGTCGCCCACAACGGCGAGATCAACACCGTCCAGGGCAACCGCAACTGGATGCGCGCCCGCGAGTCCCGGCTGGCCTCCGACCTCTTCGGCGACCAGCGACTGGACCGCATCTTCCCGGTGTGCACCCCGGACGCCTCCGACTCGGCCTCCTTCGACGAGGTACTGGAACTCCTCCACCTCGGCGGCCGCTCGCTGCCCCACGCCGTGCTGATGATGATCCCCGAGGCGTGGGAGAACCACGACTCCATGGACCCCTCCCGGCGCGCCTTCTACCAGTTCCACGCCACGATGATGGAGCCCTGGGACGGCCCGGCCTGCGTCACCTTCACCGACGGCACCCAGGTCGGCGCCGTCCTCGACCGCAACGGCCTGCGCCCCGGCCGCTACTGGGTCACCGACGACGGCCTCGTCGTCCTCGGCTCCGAGGTCGGCGTCCTCGACATCGACCCCGCGAAGGTCGTCCGCAAGGGCCGCCTCCAGCCCGGCCGCATGTTCCTCGTCGACACCGCCGAGCACCGCATCATCGAGGACGACGAGATCAAGGCGACCCTCGCCGCCGAACAGCCCTACGCCGAATGGCTGGAAGCCGGCGAGATCGAACTCGGCGACCTGCCCGAGCGCGAGCACATCGTGCACACCCACGCCTCCGTCACCCGCCGCCAGCAGACCTTCGGCTACACCGAGGAAGAGCTGCGCGTCCTGCTCGCACCGATGGCCAAGACCGGCGCCGAACCGATCGGCTCCATGGGCACCGACTCGCCCATCGCCGCCCTGTCCGAACGCCCGCGCCTCCTGTTCGACTACTTCACCCAGCTGTTCGCGCAGGTCACCAACCCGCCGCTGGACGCGATCCGCGAGGAACTCGTCACCTCGCTGCGCTCCGCCCTCGGCCCGCAGGGCAACCTGCTCGACCCGACGGCCGCCTCCTGCCGCAGCGTCGTACTGCCCTTCCCGGTGATCGACAACGACGAGCTGGCCAAGCTCATCCACATCAACGCCGACGGCGACCTGCCCGGCTTCAAGGCCGCGACCCTCTCCGGCCTGTACCGGGTCGGCGGCGGCGGCGACGCGCTGGCCGCCCGCATCGCCGAGATCTGCGCCGAGGCCGACGCCGCCATCGACAACGGCGCCCGGCTGATCGTCCTGTCCGACCGCCACTCGGACGCCGAGCACGCGCCGATCCCCTCGCTGCTGCTCACCGCGGCCGTCCACCACCACCTCATCCGCACCAAGCAGCGCACCCACGTCGGCCTGCTGGTCGAGGCCGGTGACGTCCGCGAGGTCCACCACGTGGCCCTGCTCATCGGCTACGGCGCCGCCGGCATCAACCCCTACCTGGCGATGGAGTCCGTCGAGGACCTGGTCCGGGCCGGCACCTTCCTGCCCGGCATGGACGCCGACACCGCCATCCGCAACCTGATCCACGCCCTCGGCAAGGGCGTCCTGAAGGTCATGTCCAAGATGGGCATCTCCACCGTCGCCTCCTACCGCGGCGCCCAGGTCTTCGAAGCCGTCGGCCTCGACGACGCCTTCGTCGACAAGTACTTCAACGGCACCACCAGCAAGATCGGCGGCGTCGGCATCGACGTCATCGCCGAAGAGGTCGCCGCCCGGCACGCCAAGGGCTACCCGGCCTCCGGCATCGCCCCCGCGCACCGCGCCCTGGAGATCGGCGGCGAGTACCAGTGGCGCCGCGAGGGCGAACCGCACCTGTTCGACCCCGAGACGGTCTTCCGCCTCCAGCACTCCACCCGCACCGGCCGCTACGACGTCTTCAAGCAGTACACCGGCCGCGTCAACGAGCAGTCCGAGCGCCTGATGACGCTGCGCGGCCTGTTCGGCTTCGCCTCCGGCCGGCAACCGATCCCCATCGACGAGGTCGAACCGGCCGCCGAGATCGTCAAACGGTTCTCCACCGGCGCCATGTCCTACGGCTCCATCTCCAGCGAGGCCCACGAGACCCTCGCCATCGCCATGAACCAGCTCGGCGGCAAGTCCAACACCGGCGAGGGCGGCGAGGACCCCGAGCGCCTGTACGACCCGGCCCGCCGCTCCGCGATCAAGCAGGTCGCCTCCGGCCGCTTCGGCGTGACCTCCGAATACCTGGTCAACGCCGACGACATCCAGATCAAGATGGCCCAGGGCGCCAAGCCCGGCGAAGGCGGCCAACTGCCCGGCCACAAGGTCTACCCATGGGTCGCCAGGACCCGGCACTCCACCCCCGGCGTCGGCCTGATCTCCCCGCCGCCGCACCACGACATCTACTCCATCGAGGACCTCGCCCAGCTCATCCACGACCTGAAGAACGCCAACCCCTCGGCCCGCATCCACGTGAAGCTGGTCTCCGAGGTCGGCGTCGGCACGGTCGCCGCGGGCGTCTCCAAGGCCCACGCGGACGTCGTCCTGATCTCCGGACACGACGGCGGCACCGGCGCGTCCCCGCTGACCTCCCTCAAGCACGCCGGCGGCCCCTGGGAACTCGGCCTCGCCGAAACCCAGCAGACCCTCCTGCTCAACGGCCTGCGGGACCGGATCGTCGTCCAGACCGACGGCCAGCTCAAGACCGGCCGCGACGTCGTCATCGCCGCGCTCCTCGGCGCCGAGGAGTTCGGTTTCGCGACCGCACCGCTCGTCGTCTCCGGCTGCGTCATGATGCGCGTCTGCCACCTCGACACCTGCCCGGTCGGCATCGCCACGCAGAACCCGACCCTGCGCGACCGCTTCGCCGGCAAGGCCGAGTACGTGGTGAACTTCTTCGAGTTCATCGCCCAGGAGGTCCGCGAGATCCTCGCCGAACTCGGCTTCCGCTCCATCCAGGAAGCCGTCGGCCACGCCGAGGCACTCGACGTCACCCGCGCCATAAACCACTGGAAGGCACAGGGCCTCGACCTGGAACCCCTGTTCCACGTCCCCGACCTGCCCGCCGGCGCCGTCCGCCACCGGACCGTCGAACAGGACCACGGCCTCGCCAAGGCCCTCGACAACGAGCTGATCAGGCTCGCCGCCGACGCCCTCGCCGCCACCAGCGCCACCGACGCCCAGCCGGTCCGCGCCCAGGTGCCCATCCGCAACATCAACCGCACGGTCGGCACCATGCTCGGCCACGAGGTGACCAAGCAGTTCGGCGGCGCCGGCCTGCCCGACGACACCATCGACATCACCTTCACCGGCTCCGCCGGCCAGTCCTTCGGCGCCTTCCTGCCCCGCGGCATCACCCTCCGCCTGGAGGGCGACGCCAACGACTACGTCGCCAAGGGCCTCTCCGGCGGCCGGGTGATCGTCCGCCCCGACCGCGCCGCCGACCACCTCGCCGAGTACTCGACGATCGCCGGCAACACCATCGCCTACGGCGCCACCGGCGGCGAACTGTTCCTGCGCGGCCGCACCGGCGAACGGTTCTGCGTCCGCAACTCCGGCGCGCTGGTCGTCTCCGAAGGCGCCGGCGACCACGGCTGCGAATACATGACCGGCGGGCACGCGGTGGTCCTCGGCCCGACCGGCCGCAACTTCGCGGCCGGCATGTCCGGCGGCATCGCCTACGTCGTCGACCTCGACCGCGACAACGTCAACGCCGGCAACGTCGACGCCGTCCAGCCGCTCGACGACACCGACAAGCAGTGGCTGCACGACGTCGTCCGCCGCCACCAGGAGGAGACCGGCTCCACCGTCGCCGCGAAACTCCTGGCCGACTGGGACACGGCCGCCGACCGCTTCAGCAAGATCATCCCCAGCACCTACCAGGCAGTGCTCGCCGCCAAGGACGCCGCCGAGCGAGCCGGTCTCTCCGAGACCGAGACCCACGAGAAGATGATGGAGGCGGCGATCAATGGCTGACCCGAAGGGCTTCCTCAACCACAGTCGAGAGATCGCCGAAACCCGACCCGTCAGCGAACGCGTCAAGGACTGGCAAGAGGTCTACGTCCCCGGCTCCCTGCTCCCGATCATCAGCAAGCAGGCCAGCCGCTGCATGGACTGCGGCATCCCGTTCTGCCACAACGGCTGCCCGCTCGGAAACCTCATCCCCGAGTGGAACGACTACGCCTACCGCGAGGACTGGACCGCCGCCGCCGAACGCCTGCACGCCACGAACAACTTCCCGGAGTTCACCGGACGGCTGTGCCCCGCCCCCTGCGAGTCGGCCTGCGTACTCGGCATCAACCAGCAGCCCGTCACCATCAAGAACGTCGAGGTCTCCATCATCGACAAAGCCTGGGACAGCGGCGACGTCCGCCCCCAGGCCCCCGAACGGCTCTCCGGCAAGACCGTCGCGGTCATCGGCTCCGGACCCTCCGGCCTGGCCGCCGCCCAGCAGCTCACCCGGGCCGGCCACACCGTCGCCGTCTACGAACGCGCCGACCGCGTCGGCGGCCTGCTGCGCTACGGCATCCCCGAGTTCAAGATGGAGAAGCGGCACATCAACCGCCGTATCGAGCAGATGCGCGCGGAAGGCACCCGGTTCCGCACCGGCGTCGAGGTCGGCCGCGACCTGACGGCGACGAACCTGCGCAAGCGCTACGACGCCGTCGTCATCGCCGCCGGCGCCACCACCGCCCGCGACCTGCCCGTCCCCGGCCGCGAACTCGGCGGCATCCACCAGGCGATGGAGTACCTCCCCCTGGCCAACAAGGTCCAGGAAGGCGACTACGTCACCCCGCCGATCACCGCCGAGGGCAAGCACGTCGTGGTGATCGGCGGCGGCGACACCGGCGCCGACTGCGTGGGCACCGCCCACCGCCAGGGCGCCGCCTCCGTCACCCAGCTGGAGATCATGCCCCGCCCCGGCGACGAACGGAACCCGACCAGCCAGCCCTGGCCGACCTTCCCCATCCTCTACAAGGTCACCTCCGCCCACGAGGAAGGCGGCGAACGCATCTACTCCGCCTCCACCACCCACTTCGAAGGCGACGAGGACGGCAACGTGCAGTGGCTGCACATCGCCGAGGTCGAGTTCACCGACGGCAGACTCACCCAGAAGCCCGGCACCGAACGCCGCATCCCCGCCCAACTCGTCACCCTCGCCATGGGATTCACCGGCACCGACCGCGAGAACGGCCTGGTCGAGCAGTTCGGCCTGGACCTCGACGCACGCGGCAACATCGCCCGCGACGCCGACTTCCAGACCAACGTGCCCGGCGTCTTCGTCGCCGGCGACGCCGGCCGCGGCCAGTCCCTCATCGTCTGGGCCATCGCCGAAGGCCGCTCCGCAGCCAAGGGCGTCGACCACTACCTGACCGGCACCAGCGACCTCCCCTCCCCGATCCACCCGACGGACCGAGCACTCGTCTGACGGATCACCACCACACGTCCCGTACAAAGGCGTACGGAACACCGACGGCGCCTGCCCATCGTCCCCGACCGGACCCGGGCAGGCGCCGCCGCGTCTCTCACGTGTCGCACTCCAACACCGTGCGGCACAGACCGCAACGCGCCCGGACCCGGCCCCGCACCGGCACCCTGATGCGCTGCCGGCACGTCGGGCACGGGAACGACACCCGCAGCCGGCCACCGCCGTCCGCAGCGAAGGCGTAACCGACACCCGGCTGCGGCCCGTGCACCTGACGGCGATCCCGGGCATAACGGCGACGGCCCGCCCAGCCCGCCGCGGTCAGCGGCGGCTGCTGCTCGTCCTGCCGCGCCTGGGCCAGACCCCTGGTGTACGCCGTGTACGCCTGCGGACTGGTGAACCACACCGACGGATCCTCACCGAACACCAAGGAACGCTTGGCCAGCACATAACCGAACTCCTCCGGCGTCAGATAACCGAGCTTCTGCGACGACACCGTGTCCTCCCGGTAGGCGTCCAGCAACAGCCACCCCGCACCCAGATACGTCGTCGCCGTGTCCGTCAGGATCTCGTTCTCCGGCGTACTCGGGAACGACAGGTCCAGACGGTGCAGATAGACATGCATCACCTCGTGCGCCAGCGCCGCACCGATGTCCCGGCGATGCGAACGGAACCGGTCGTTCAATTCCACGAAGTACTCCGGACCCGCCTCCAGTTCGACGTTCGCCGCATGACTCATCTCCCGGAAACTCACCACCAGACGCGCATCCGGCAACCGGAAGTGCCGCACGATCTCACCCGCCACCCGCTGCGCACCCAGATGCAGATCATCGACATCGGAGAACGCCACGTCCGCCGGCGCCACACTGGTCGCGAACGTCTGGATCGTGTCGTACGAAAGACGCCGGTACAGCGCCGTGATCGCGGCCCGCACCGTCTCCAGATGCGGATAGCCATGCTCGACCGGTCCGTCGTTCGCCACGCCCGCACCCCCAAAGACGCCCTGGACATCGCATCCACTCTATGCGGGTGTGAGCGGTTTTCGCCCACCCGGTGCCCAGCCCGGACGACCCGGCCACCGCCCCCGCCGACCACCCGTGATCGAACCCCCGTGCGCCCCCTAGGCTGGACACCCATGACCTCCAGCAACACCGGAAACGGTGACGTCGAACCCGCCGTCCGCGCAGAACTCGACCGACTGCGCGACAGCATCGACAACATCGACGCGGCCATCGTCCACATGCTCGCCGAGCGCTTCAAATGCACCCAGCAGGTCGGCCACCTCAAGGCCGTCCACCAACTGCCGCCCGCCGACCCCGCCCGCGAGGCACGCCAGATCGCCCGGCTCCGTGGCCTCGCCGAGGACGCCAAGCTGGACCCGGCCTTCGCCGAGACATTCCTGACCTTCATCATCGCCGAAGTGATCAGACACCACGAACGCATCGCCGAAGACACCGCGAACGACCACACGGCCCACGACCACACCACCGACCACACCACCGACCACACCACCGACCACGCCTGACCCACCCCCGCTCACCACCCGTCAGCACCCCGCAACCCCGCGTCAAACCCCCACGTCACCGCCCCGGCGCACCCCACCCCGCCACGACAGCGGGCGCCGGACCACACACCACCCGCCACCCCGGCACCCGGCTGCCGGGGCGGCCACACCCTCCCCGGACCCCCACCGACCAGAAACGTACACAACACATATACGGCACATACCGCCCCACCGCTGTCCGCCATCGGCGGTATCAGGCAGCATGGCCTGCATGTCCGTACTGACGCGCGACGAAGCGCAGAGCCGAGCCCAGCTCCTCGACGTCCACCGCTACACCATCGAGCTCGACCTGACCACCGGCGACGAGACCTTCGACTCCCACACCACGATCAGGTTCTCCGTACGCGCCGACACCCCGAACACCGACACGTTCGTCGAGATCAAACCCGCCGAACTGCGCACCGCCACCCTGGACGGACACCCCCTCGACCCCGACACCCTCCACCAACACCGACTCCCCCTGAAAAACCTCACCCCCGGCGAACACGAACTCCACCTCGACGCCCGCATGCGCTACTCCCGCACCGGCGAGGGCATGCACCGCTTCACCGACCCCAGCGACGGCCAGACCTACGTCTACACCCAAATGTTCATGGACGACGTCCAACGCGTCTTCGCCGCCTTCGACCAACCCGACCTCAAAGCCGTCTTCGACCTGACCGTCACCGCCCCCGAAAACTGGACCGTCCTCGCCAACGGCATCACCGAACACCTCGGCAACGGCCGCTGGAAAGCCGCCCCCACCCCCCTCATCTCCACCTACCTCGTCGCCGTCGCCGCCGGCCCCTGGCACTCCGTACGCACCGAACACCGCGGCCTGCCCTTCGCCCTCCACTGCCGCCGCTCCCTCGCCCCCCACCTCGACACCGACGCCGACGAAATCCTCGACATCACCCGCGCCTGCTTCGACCGCTACCACGAAAAATTCGCCGAACCCTACCCCTTCGACTCCTACGACCAGGCATTCGTCCCCGAATTCAACGCCGGAGCCATGGAAAACCCCGGCCTGGTCACCTTCCGCGACGAATTCGTCTTCCGCTCCGCCGTCACCGACACCGAACGCCAGACCCGCGCCGTCGTCATCGCCCACGAAATGGCCCACATGTGGTTCGGCGACCTCGTCACCCTCACCTGGTGGGACGACATCTGGCTCAACGAGTCCTTCGCCGAGTACATGGGCTACCAGACCACCGCCGAAGCCACCCGCTTCACCGACACCTGGGTCGACTTCGGCGTCGCCCGCAAAGCCTGGGGCTACGACGCCGACCAACGCCCCTCCACCCACCCCGTCGCCCCCGAAGCCGTAGACGACACCGCCTCCGCACTCCTCAACTTCGACGGCATCTCCTACGCCAAAGGCGCCTCCGCACTCCGCCAACTCGTCACCTGGCTCGGCGAGAAAGACTTCCTCGCCGGCATCAACACCCACTTCACCCGCCACAAATTCGCCAACGCCACCCTCGCCGACTTCATCGACTCCCTCGCCTCCGCCACCGAACGCGACGTACCCGCCTGGGCCGACGCCTGGCTACGCACCACCGGAGTAGACACACTCACCCCCACCCTCGACCACGCCGACCCGGGAACACACACCCTGCGCATCGACCGCACCGGCAGCCGCCCGCACCGCATCACCATCAGCCTCTACGACCAGGACCCCACCGACGAAGGACGCCACCTCACCCTGCGCGACCGCCACGACCTCGACATCCCACAGACCCAACCCCACCCCCTCGGCAAACGCCCCGCGCTGCTCCTCCTCAACGACGGCGACCTCACCTACGCCAAGATCCGCTTCGACACCGACTCCTTCGAAACCCTCCGCACCAGCCTCTCCGGCCTGCCCAACCCCCTCACCCGCGCCGTCGTCTGGAACGCCCTGCGGGACGCCGTCCGCGACGGCCAACTCCCACCCACCGCCTACCTCGACGCCGCCCGCACCCACCTCCCGCACGAAACCGACCTCGCCATAGTCCAGGGCGTCCTCGCGTTCGCCTCCACCCAGATCACCGACCGCTACCTCACCCCCGAACAACGTCCGGCCGCCCTGAGCACCCTGTCCGCCCTCTGCCGCGACCTCATCCGCCGCACCGAGGACGGCGACAGCCCCGGCCTGCGACTCGTCGCCGTACGCCACTTCATCGACGCCGCCGCCCACCCCGACACCATCGCCGCCTGGCTCGCCGACGGCACCGTACCCGGCGGACCCGAACTCGACCCCGAACTGCGCTGGCGCATCCTCGCCCGACTCGCCGTCCTCGGCGCCACCGACGAGGCAGCCATCGCCGCCGAACTGGACCGCGACCCGAGCGCCAGCGGCCAAGAAGGCGCCGCCCACTGCCGCGCCGCCCTGCCCCACCCCGACGCCAAACGCGCCGCCTGGGCCGCGATGTTCGAAGGCGACGAGACCACCGACCTGTCGAACTACCTCTTCACCGCCACCGCCAAGGGCTTCTGGCAGCCCGAACAGGCCGACCTGCTACGGGAGTACGTCCCCCGCTACTACCCCGACGCCGTCGCCCTCGCCGCCCGCCGCGGCCCCGCCATCGCCGCCGCCACCGGCCGCTGGGCCTTCCCGGCACACGCCGTCGACGCCGAGAACCTCGCCCTCGGTGAGACCTGCCTGCGCGACGCCGAACCGGTCGCCGCCCTGCGCCGCAGGCTCACCGACGAACTCGACGACCTGGCCCGCGCCCTGCGCGTACGCGAGGCATAACCGCCCAGCCCACCGGGGCCGGGAACCCCCACCCGGCCCCCACACCAAACCCCCTCACCACCCCTTGCGCCTCGGCGGATTCCCGAGCCCGGTTCCCCGGGCCTCGACTCATCCCCGCGCCCGCTTCCCCGGACTCCGAAGGTTTCCCCCGGCCTGGGCCCGCCGCGACCACGGGCTCTCACGCGTTTCCCGGGCCTCGGCCAATTCCCGGGCCAGGCCCGCCGCGACCACGGGCTCTCGCCACCTCCCAGGCCCCAGCCTCCTCAGCCGCAGGCCCTCGCGGTTTCCCCAGCTTCCACCGTTCCCCGCGCTCGGCCGCCGCACCCCGGCCTGGCCGCCAAGGCCCCGAACCCGGCCGCTCCCCGGGCTCCGACAGCTCCCCAAGCCCCCGGCCACCCCCACCCCAAGTCCTGGCCTTCCCCAGACCTTGGCCGCACCCCGACCCCGGCCACCCCACCCCCGGATCCTCGGCCGCCCCCTGGCCTCCGGCCATCCCCGAACCCCGGCCACCCCGGCCACCCCGGCCCGAGCACCCACCACACCCGCCGACAACGCGTCAACCCACCACCCCACACCACACCCCACCACCCCGGTACCCAACACGTTTTCCCCGTACGCAAGTACCCACTTTCGGGTCCGATCATCGTCCATCCCGGGCGCGTCGACCCCATCACGTACAAGCTGGAACCGCCCCCACCGATCTTCCCCCTTCCCCCCACCCCGGAGGAGCGCGCGCATGACCACGCCCCCCTTCGCCTCGTCACCCGACGCCCCCCACGCCCTACGCCCCCTGCTGAACACCGTGCTCGACGCCCTCCGCGACGGCGGACACGCACGCGGCGGACCACTCCCCGCCGGCGGACCCGCCGCCGTCACCGCCCGAATCACCGCCGCCGTCGGCGACCTACTCCCCGACAAAGGCGACCCCGACGCCCTGCGCACCCTCGTACACGCCCTCGCCGAAAACTCCACCGACCCCGCCCACCCACTGTGCGCAGCCCACCTGCACTGCCCACCCCTCACCGTCGCCACCGCCGCCGACCTCGCCGCAAGCGCCCTCAACCCCTCCCTGGACTCCTGGGACCAAGCCCCCGCCGCCTCCGCCCTGGAAACCATCGTCAGCCGCGAACTCGCCCACGAAATCGGCCTCGCCGACGCCCTCATCACCACCGGCGGCACCGAATCCAACCAACTCGCCGTACTCCTCGCCCGCGAAACCCAAGGCAACGACGTACGACTCATCTGCGGCACCAACGCCCACCACTCACTGCCCCGCGCCGCCTGGCTCCTCGGCCTGCCCGACCCCCTCATCCTCCCCACCCCCACCGGCACCCTCGACCCCACCACCCTCCACAACGCCCTCACCCACCACCCCCACCCCCTCCTGGTCGCCGCCACCGCAGGCACCACCGACGCCGGCCTCATCGACCCGCTCCCCGACATCGCCGAACTCTGCGCCACCCACGGCGCCCGCCTGCACATCGACGCCGCCTACGGCGGCCCCCTCATCCTCAGCGAACGCCACCGCGAAAAACTCACCGGCCTCGAAACCGCCCACACCGTCACCCTCGACCTGCACAAACTCGGCTGGCAACCAGCCGCCGCCGGCCTCCTCGCCCTCGCCCACCCCCACGACCTCACCGCACTCCACCACCACACCGACTACCTCAACGCCGACGACGACACCGAAGCCGGCCTCCCCGACCTCCTCGGCCGCTCCCTGCGCACCACCCGACGACCCGACATCCTCAAAATCGCCGTCACCCTCAAAACCCTCGGCCGCACCGAACTCGCCACCATGATCGACCAGGTCTGCGCCCACGCCCACACACTCGCCGCCCTCGTCCAAAACCACCCCCGCTTCGAACTCCACGCCCCACCCACCATCAGCACCGTCCTCTTCCGCCCCACCCACGCCACCGACACCACCGTCGCCCACATACGACGCCACCTCCTGCACCACGGCCGCGCCATCCTCGGCCGAGCCCACCTCGACGGCCGCCTCTGGCTCAAAGCCACCCTCCTCAACCCCCACACCCAACCCCACGAACTCACCCACCTCCTCACCCTCGTGGAAGGAACCCCCCCCGCATGAACAGCCCCCCGCACGACACGACCGACACCCCACGCGACCTCGTCGGCATCGGCATCGGCCCCTTCAACCTCTCCCTCGCCGCCCTCGCCCACCCACTACCCGAACTCGACACCGTCTTCTACGAACAACGCCCCCACTTCGACTGGCACCCCGGACTCCTCATCGACGGCGCCACCATCCAAGTCCCCTTCCTCGCCGACCTCGTCACCCTCGCCGACCCCACCAGCCACTGGAGCTTCCTCAACTACCTCAGAAACCGGGACCGACTCTTCCCCTTCTACTTCGCCGAACGCTTCCACTCCCACCGCACCGAATACGACGCCTACTGCCGCTGGGTCGCCGACAACCTCCCCGGACTCCACTTCTCCCACCACGTCGACACCATCCGCTGGAACCCCACCCGCGACACCTTCGAAGTCGACTACACCCGGCTCGACACCGACGGCCAAGCCGAATCCCTCGGCCGCACCCACACCAAGAACATCGTCCTCGCCGTCGGCACCGCCCCCCACGTACCCGACCCACTCAAACCCCTCGCCGACACACCCGGCATCCCCGTCCTGCACGCCGCCGACTACCTCCACCACCGCGACGCCCTCCTCACCAAAGGACACGTCACCGTCGTCGGCTCCGGACAATCAGGCGCCGAAATCTTCCTCGACCTGCTCCGCCACCGCCCCACCGGCCACGAAAGACTCCACTGGCTCGGCCGCACCGAAGCCTTCGCCCCCATGGAATACAGCAAACTCGGCCTCGAACACTTCACCCCCGACTACACCCGCTACTTCCACCACCTACCCGAACCCGTCCGCGACCGACTCGTCGCCACCCAATGGCAACTCCACAAAGGCATCGACACCGACACCATCGCCGCCATCCACGACGAGCTCTACCGCCGCACCCTCCACGGCGACTGGCCCGACGCCGTCCTCACCCCCGGAGTCCGCGTCCGCACCGCCGGCCGCGTCGCCACCACCCAAATCGAACTCCACCTGGAACACACCCAACAAAACACCCGCTCCCGACTCACCACCGACGCCGTCGTCCTCGCCACCGGCTACCGCGAACGCCCACTCGACCACATCCTCGCCGGACTCGACCCCTACATCCGCCGCGACAGCGCCGGCCGCCCCCGCATCGACGAGGCATACCGCCTCGTACTCGACCCCTCCGTCACCGGCACGGCATACGTCCAGAACGCAGAACGCCACACCCACGGCGTCGGCGCACCCGACCTCGGCCTCGCCGCCTGGCGCAGCGCCACCATCCTCAACTCACTGACCCGCAAAGACACCTACCAACTGCCCACCCGGACGGCCTTCACCACCTTCGGCCTCGAACCACCCCGACCCGTGCCGACCGCCCGGCAGGCAAAAATCCTCACCCCACTCATCGACGACCGGACCTGACCGACCCACCCAGCCGCCAGGACCCGAACGACTAGAACACCGGCACACCCGCCCGGGTCAGCCTCCAGTCCACCGAAGCGAAGTCATTCGGGTCCAGCACACCCTTCGCCGTCACCCACTCCGCGATCCGCGTCCGGATCTCCGTCGACTCCGACCACACCTCCTGAGCCGACGCGACGAACGGGAACGCCCCACCACCATTCGCCCGATAATTGTTCACCGCGAGAACGAAACGCTGCGCGTCATCCAGCGCGGCACCACCGAACGACAGGTTCTTGATCCGCGAACCGGCCGGCTGAGCGATGTCGATGTCATACCGCAACCCCGACACATAGTCGTAGTTGTAGTCCGGCCGACCCCCCGCATTGGTCAACTTGTCCACATCGACCACCACATCCGCAGCCGTCTGCACGTAGTACTCCGCCGAAAACTCCAGATACGCCCGCACCTGAGCACCCGTCAGCACCTTCGCCACCAGCGTGTTGTCATACACATACAGACCCGACAGATCCCGGATCGTCACCTCACCGGCCGGGATCTCAGACGTACGGGAGAACGGCGACGCCTGCGCCAGCACCGGCAGCGAAGCGAACTCCGTACCCACCAGCGCCGCCCTGACCACATCCTCCTGCACCTTCGTGATCAGATCGATGATCGGCGCATCCTTGTACCGCGCATCAACCGTGGTCAGCGTCTGCGTCGCCCTACCGACCACCTGATTGACATACTCCACGACCTTCGCATGCTCATCCCTCAGCAACCTGGTGATCCTCGGATCATCGGCAACCGCATTCGCATTCCGCAGCGAAGCCGACACCGACTCCACCGACCACCGACCCTTCGCGAACACCAACTCGACATCGAACAGAGTCAGCCGCTCCGCATAACACAACGGCTCCGACAACACCACCGTCCGCCCCGACTCCTCATTGACGACCTTCAACTCCGCGATCTCCCGATGCGCATGCCCCACCAGAATCGCATCGACACCCGGCACCCGCTTGGCCACATTGACCGCCGCGTTCTCCACATACGGCAACTGATCACCGTACGACGACGACCCATCCGTACCCGAATGCGCCGAAACCACCACCACATCCGCACCCATCGACCGCAACTTCGGCACCCACACCGCGGCCTGCTCCTCCAGACCCGGGAACTTCAGCTTCCCCTCCACCAACGCCTTGTCCCACACCGCAATCCCCGGATTCGTCAGCCCCAGAACAGCCACCGTCACCGGCGGAGCCCCCTTCACCGCGAACTTCTTCATGAAATACGGCGGAAAAGCCGGCCGCAGCGTCTTCGCATCCACGGCATTCGCACCCAGCAACGGAAAACGCAACTGACCCTCGAACTTGCGCAACGTCTCGATGCCGTAGTTGAACTCATGATTGCCCAACGCCGCCGCGTCATAACCGATCGCGTTC
The DNA here is from genome assembly GCF_042268025.1 of Streptomyces sp. NPDC056161. Lineage (NCBI taxonomy): Bacteria > Bacillati > Actinomycetota > Actinomycetes > Kitasatosporales > Streptomycetaceae > Streptomyces > Streptomyces sp. NPDC056161. The sequence goes on along the minus strand of NZ_JBHJUV010000029.1, from coordinate 97,793 downwards.
ATCGCCCGCGCCATCGGATGCACCGGCCCACCCTTGGCCGTGATCGGATCGACCTTCGCGTAGTAGTACGTCAGCGGAGTGCCCTGAATCGTGTCACCCGCATCCAGCAGCAGCGTGTTCTCCCGGCCCCTCTCCCTGCGCACCTCCTCCACCAGCGTGGAGATACGAGCCAGCCCCATCGCGTTGCCCGCCGCGTCGGAGTACTCCGCATCCTTGAAGTAATCCCAGTTGAAGACATGCCCGTGCAGATCAGTGGTGCCCATGACGGTCAGCGCGTAACGCTTCGACGGCCGACCGGACCCACCCCGCGCCTCCTCACCCGACGGCCGGGCCGGCACCTGCCCCGACGCCTGCGCCGGCGCAGCCGCCGCACCGCCGATCGCCACCCCGGCCCCGGTCACTGCGGACCTCTTCAGGAACTTCCGACGGTTCAGCGGCATCTTGTGATCTCCTCCAGAAACGGTCAACGACGCGCGTAGATTGTGGCCCGGCACAGCCCACCACAACAGGTCCAGAAGGTTGCGATCTGATGACCTCATCGACGAAAACCGACATCCCACCCCACCGAAGACATGCCAGAGTGGGACGTATGACCAACCCCTCGCCCGAACAGCCCCACCTCACCGTCCGCGGCGAAGCACACCTCGAAGCCGACCCCGAGATCGCCCGCATCTCCATCACCGTCACCAGCCGCGGACGCGACCGACGTTCCACCCTCGACGACCTCACCCACCGCAACACCACCACCCTCGACCTCATCAAGAGCTACGGCGACACCGTCGAACACCTCGAAACCGGCCACCTCACCATCACCCCCGAACTCTCCCCCCACAGCCGCGGCGAACGCGTACGCACCTACCACGGCACCGTCCACATCACCGCCGAACTCTCCGACTTCCCCGCACTCGGCGAACTCACCACCCGCCTCGCCGACTTGGAACTCACCCACATCGACGGCCCCTGGTGGTCCCTGCGCCCCAACTCCCCAGTACACCGACAAGCCCGCCAACAGGCAGTACACGAAGCCGTCCAACGAGCCCGCGAATACGCCGAAGCACTCGGCACCACACTCACCGCACTCATCGACCTCGCCGACACCGGCACCGGGAACACCGAACCCCACCCCCGCTCCGGCCTCCGCACCCGCACCATCGCCTTCGCGACCGCGGCACCGGACACCCCACCCCCACCACTCGACCTCGAACCCCAGCGCCAACACGTCCACGCACAGATCGACGCCCGCTTCACCATGGCACCCCCACAGCTCTGACCCACCCCGAGCACCACACAACCCCCTGAAACAACCCCCCTGAAAGGTGACAGTCAGTAACTGTCCGCACCACCCCAACGGCCCTCGGTGACCGACCCACCGCCCACCCGGACACCCTCAAATGCTCATCAGAGCACCCACTCGCACAATTCAACACTTGTCAATAGACCTTTACCCAAAGGTTGTTGAGCAGACACGTCCGACCAATTCCCTACCCACCGGTAAGCCCTACGCTCGATGCATGCGCCGAGCAAAGATCGTCTGTACACTGGGCCCCGCCACCGACACATACGACCAGATCAAAGCCCTGGTCGAAGCCGGAATGGACGTCGCCCGCCTCAACCTCAGCCACGGCGACCACGCCGAACACGAGCAGCGATACCACCACGTACGAAAGGCCGCCGACGAAACCGGCCGCAACATCGGCCTCCTCGCCGACCTTCAAGGCCCGAAGATCCGCCTCGGCCACTTCATCGAAGGACCCGTACTCCTCGAACGCGGAGACACCTTCACCATCACCGTCGAACCCGACGCCAAAGGCGACCGCCACCAGTGCGGAACCACCCACACCGGCCTCCCCACCGACGTCACCCCCGGTGAACGCATCCTCATCGACGACGGCAAAGTCACCCTCCAGGTCACCCAAGTAGACGGCCCCCGAGTCCACACCACCGTGGTCGAAGGCGGCATGATCTCCGACCACAAAGGCATCAACCTCCCCGGCGTCGCCGTCTCCGTCCCCGCACTCTCCGACAAAGACGAAGCCGACCTCCGCTGGGCCCTCCGCACCGGCTTCGACGCCATCGCCCTCTCCTTCGTCCGCAGCGGCAAAGACATCGAAGACGTCCACCGCATCATGCACGAAGAAGGCCGCCACCTCCCCGTCATCGCCAAAATCGAAAAACCCCAAGCCGTCGACAACATCGACGACATCGTCGCCGCCTTCGACGCCATCATGGTCGCCCGCGGCGACCTCGGCGTCGAAATGCCCCTCGAACAAGTACCACTCGTCCAAAAACGCGCCATCAAACTCGCCAAACGCAACGCCAAACCAGTCATCGTCGCCACCCAAATGCTCGACTCCATGATCGAGAACTCCCGCCCCACCCGCGCCGAAGCCAGCGACGTCGCCAACGCCATCATCGACGGCACCGACGCCGTCATGCTCTCCGGCGAAACCAGCGTCGGCAAACACACCACCCAAACCGTCCGCACCATGGCCCGCATCGTCGAAGCCGCCGAAGAAGACCTCCTCGCCAAAGGCCTCCCCCCACTCACCGACCAGAACAAACCCCGCACCCAAGGCGGCGCCATCGCCCGCGCCGCCGCAGAAATGGGCGACTTCCTCGGCGCCACCCACCTCGTCGCCTTCACCCAATCCGGAGACACCGCCCGCCGACTCTCCCGCTACCGCTCCCCGATCCCCCTCCTCGCCTTCACCCCCGACCCCGCCACCCGCTCCCAGCTCAGCCTCACCTGGGGCACGGAAACCTTCCTCGTCCCCCACGTGGACTCCACCGACGCCATGGTCGACCAGGTGGACGAACTGCTCCTCGCATACGGCCGCTGCCAACCGGGCGACGTCGTAGTGATCACCGCGGGCTCCCCGCCCGGAGTCCCCGGCACCACGAACATGGTCCGCGTCCACCACATCGGCGAGGACGACAGCCCGCGATAGCAGCCGCCGGCACGCTCAGTACTTGGGCCCGACATGGACGTCCATCAACGCCACGGAGGCCCTGCGGGCGACGGAGATGTTGAACGGGTCACTGCCACGAGCGAGCGTGGTCCACTCGACCCCGACCGCGTCGAGAGTGTCGGCGAAGAGTTTCCGGATGTCGTCCGATTTGTTGGTGAAGAAGTATCGCGGGTATTCGTAGCGCTTGCGCTCACCGCTCACCATGCGGGTGGTCCAGTTGGTGATACGGCAGCCGTCCGAATGGATGAGACCGCGGATGAACGCCCAGGGGTGGGTGTCCACGACCTCCTGCTGCCAGGGTTCGAGTGTGATCGGGCGCTCGTGCTTCTTGCCGGGGCCGTGCTGGGGGAACATGCAGACCCAGTGCTCTGTGTAGGACTTCACCTCAACACAGCCTTGTGTGTGGCGCCGACTGACGCTGGGTAGCGGCATCACCCGGTGCATCGCCTGTTCAGCGGCTGAGATCAGCCCTGTCTGCGTCGCATTGCAGAAGATGGACAGGTGATGCTGCTTGCGCTTCGAGATGATGTGGCCGTCGCCGAGGTAGAGGCCCAGCAGGTAGGCGTAGGCAGCCTCGTCGAAGTCACGAGCCGTGCAGCGGGGGCAGTCGGTCGGCCTCACGTATTTTTCACCGCGTGCCCGCCGATCCTCGCTCCGCCACCAGCCGATGGTGCCACGGGGGATGTTGAGCTGCTCGGCGACTGTACGGTTCGGGATCCCCTGGCGAAGGAGAGCGACCGCCTGCGCCCGAATCGAAGGGCTGTGCTGTTCCATGAAGCCACTCTGGGGTCCTGATCGTGGCGACACGCAACAAAAAACGGATGTTCACGAGAACGTGAACATCCGCTTATAATGTGACCTTGGAATCGAAGGAAAGTGCCCCGGGTGGGATTCGAACCCACGCTGGCGGTGGTTTGAGCACCGGGCCTCTACCGCTGGGCTACCGGGGCTTCCTGCAAAACGAAGGCTGGCGGTCACCCGCCGTGCCCCTACCTTACCGCAGCTAGGTAGGCTCTTGTCAGCAGTACCCTGCCCCGAACGAGGAGCCCACGTGACCGCCCCCGAGTCGCCCCAGCCCGTAGACGTGCCCGACGACGACAAGTCGCACGTGCCTCCGCTGACGACCCGTGTCGTCATCGCCGAGGACGAGGCCCTGATCCGGCTCGATCTGAAAGAGATGCTGGAGGAGGAGGGGTACAGCGTCGTCGGTGAGGCCGGTGACGGGGAGCAGGCCGTGGAGCTGGCTCGTGAGCACCGGCCTGATCTGGTGATCCTGGATGTGAAGATGCCGAAGCTGGATGGCATCTCGGCGGCGGAGAAGATCGCCGAGGAGTCGATCGCTCCGGTGTTGATGCTGACTGCTTTCTCGCAGCGGGATCTGGTGGAGCGTGCTCGTGATGCGGGTGCGATGGCGTATCTGGTGAAGCCGTTCAGCAAGAGTGATGTGGTGCCGGCGATCGAGATGGCGGTGTCGCGGTTCACTGAGTTGCGGCAGTTGGAGCGGGAGATCGCGGATCTTACTCAGCGGTTGGAGACGCGGAAGCTGGTGGATCGGGCGAAGTCGATTCTTCAGACGGAGTACGGGTTGTCGGAGCCGGCTGCTTTTCGGTGGATTCAGAAGACGTCGATGGATCGGCGTATGTCGATGCAGCAGGTTGCTGAGGCTGTTATCGCGGACAGTGCGGAGAAGAAGTCGAAGCCGGGTCGGGGTTGATCTCGGCTGGTTGTGGCGAGGCCCGCGCCCTGGGTTTGGGGGCGCGGGCCTTGTTTTTTGTGGTGGTGTGGTGTTTTTAGTCTTCGCCGAGGTATGCCTTGCGTACTGATTCGTCGTGGAGGAGGTTTTGGCCGGTGCCGGAGAGGGCGATGGTGCCGACTTCCATGACGTGGCCCTGGTCGGCGAGGGAGAGTGCTGCTTGTGCGTTTTGTTCGACGAGCAGGATGGTGGTGCCTTGGGTTTTGAGTTCGGCGATGGTGGCCATGATTTTTTGCATCATGATCGGTGAGAGGCCCATGGAGGGTTCGTCGAGCATGAGGAGTTTGGGTTGGGACATGAGTGCGCGGCCCATGGCGAGCATTTGTTGTTCGCCGCCTGAGAGGGTGCCTGCGGGTTGTTTGCGGCGTTCGCCGAGGATGGGGAAGAGGTCGTAGGCGCGTTGGATGTCTTTTTCGATGCCTTCTTTGTCTTTGCGGAGGAAGGCGCCGAGTTGGAGGTTTTCGGTGATGGTGAGGCGGGGGAAGATGTGTCGGCCTTCGGGGGAGTGGGCGAGGCCGAGTGCGACGATTCTGTGGGCGGGGACGCCGGTGAGAGGGTGGCCGTCGAAGTGGATGGTTCCGGAGGTGGGTTTGAGGAGTCCGGAGAGGGTGCGTAGGGTGGTTGTTTTTCCGGCGCCGTTGGTGCCGATGAGGGTGACGACTTGGCCGGCTTCGACGGTGAAGGAGATGCCTTTGACGGCTTCGATTTTGCCGTAGGCGACCCTGAGGTCTTTGACCTCTAGTAGTGCGGTCACTGGGCTTCTCCCTTGGTGGTGCCGGTGGTGCTGTCCGCGGCGGTGTTGTTGTCCGCTGTGTCGGCTTGTCCGGGGTCGCCTTCGAAGGGTTCGCCGAGGTAGGCGGCGATGACGCGTTCGTCTGCCTGGACGATGTCGGAGGTGCCTTCGATGAGTTTTTCGCCTTGTACGAGGACGGCTACGCGGTCGCAGAGGTTGAAGATGAAGCGCATGTCGTGCTCGATGACGAGGACGGCGATGCCTTGGTCGCGGATGGCGAAGACGAGTTCTTCGGTGGTGCGGGTTTCTTGGGGGTTCATGCCCGCGGTGGGTTCGTCGAGGAGGAGGAGTCCGGGTTCGGAGGCGAGTGCTCGTGCGATTTCGAGTTTGCGTTGTTCGCCGTAGGGGAGGTTGCGGGCGAGGTGGTCTTTTTTGTGGGCGAGGCCGATGAATTCGAGGAGTTCGGTGGCGCGTTCTTCGCTTGCTTTTTCGGCTTTTTTGAAGCCGGGGCCGCGTAGGAGTGCTGACCAGAGTCCTTCTTTGGTGCGTGTGTGGCGTCCTACGAGGACGTTTTCGAGGACGGTCATGTTGGCGAAGAGGCGGATGTTTTGGAAGGTGCGGGCGATGCCTGCTTGGGTGACGAGGTGTGGTTTGGGTGGGAGGGTGGTTCCTTTGTAGGTGACGGTGCCTTCGGTGGGGATGTAGAGGCCGGTGAGGCAGTTGAAGAAGGTGGTTTTGCCGGCGCCGTTGGGGCCGATGAGGCCGACGATTTCGCCGCTGTTGACGGTGAAGTCGACGGAGCGTACGGCGGTGAGGCCGCCGAAGCGCATGGTGACGTCGCGGGCTTGGAGTACTGGTGTGGTCATGGTGGTGGTCATGCCCCCGCCTTGTTGACGGCCGGTTCGTCGGCGAGTGTGGTTTGTGCTGGTACGTCGAGTTGGCCGGTCTCGTGGAATTCCAGTTGGCGGCGGCGGTTGGCGATGATGCCTTCGGGGCGGAATCGCATGAGGAGGATGAGGGCGATGCCGAAGGCGAGGAGTTCGTAGTTCTGGAGGAATTGGAGTTTTTCGGGGACGAGGTAGAGGACGCTGGCGCCGAGGAGTGGGCCGCTGACGGTGCCCATGCCGCCGAGGACGACGGCGGCGAGGAGGAAGGCGGAGTTGGGCGGGGCGGCGCCGGCGAATTGGTAGGGCTGTGGGTTGACGCTGTAGTTGACGTGGGCCATGACGGTGCCGGCGAGTCCTGCGAGGGAGGCGCCGAGGGCGAAGGCGATGAGTTTGACGCGGAATCCGTTGATGCCCATGGCGGTGGCGGCGGTTTCGTCTTCGCGGATGGCGATCCAGGAGCGGCCGATGCGGGAGTCGGCGGCGCGGGTGAAGACGATGACGACGATGGCCGTGACGACGAGCATGAGGAAGAGGTAGTTGGCGAATCGGCCGAGGGTGAATCCGCCGAGGTCGTGGGGTTGGCCGAGGTTGAATCCGAAGATGTTGAGGTCGGGGATCTGGGTGATGCCGTTGGGGCCGCGGGTGATGTCGGGTCCGGAGTCTCCGTCGAGGTTGTTGACGGCGATGCGGAAGATTTCTCCGAAGCCGAGGGTGACGATGGCGAGGTAGTCGCCGCGGAGGCGGAGGGTGGGTGCTCCGATGAGGACGCCGAAGACGAGGGAGGCGGCCATGCCGGTGAGGGCGGCGGCCCAGAAGGGGAAGTGGACGCCGGAGAATCGGGAGTATTCGGAGCCGGAGACGAGGGCGGCTGCGTAGGCGCCGACGCCGAGGAAGGCGACGTAGCCGAGGTCGAGGAGGCCGGTGAGGCCGACGACGATGTTCAGGCCGAGGGCGACGGTGGCGAAGATGAGGATGTTGACGCCGATGTTGGCGTTGTGGTCGTCGTTCTGGGTGAAGGGGAAGATGGCTGCGGCGATGAAGGCGAGGGTTGCTGCGAAGCCTTTGTGGTGGGCGGAGATGGTGGCGTAGCGGTCGAGGAGTCCGGCGTGGACGAGTCCCCAGGCGGCGAAGACGACGGCGAGGAGGTAGCCGATGAAGGTTTCGCTGGCGTCGTTGTCGATGCCGATGCCGTAGGTGAAGACGGTGAGGGCGAGTGCGGTGGCGGCGGTGATGATGGCGCGTTCGGTGATGGGGTTGGTGGTTTTGGGGTGGGGTTGGTCGGGTTTGGTGAGGTAGCCGCGGATGCCGGTTCCGGGGTTGGGGTGGGGGAGGGCGAGGGCGCCGATGACGGGGAGGGTGGAGGTGATGAGGGCGGTGTAGGCGCCGGGTTCGAGGTTGACGAGGCCGCCGAGGTCGACTGCGATGGCGATGGCGGTGAACCAGCAGACGGTGAAGGCGGAGAGGGCGGTGAGGAGGATGGGGGTGGTGTTTTTGCCGGGGTTGAGCCAGTGGAGTCCTGGGGTGTTGTAGAGGGTGAGGGAGTGGAGGAGGGTGAGGGCGCCGGCGGTGAGGGCGATGATCTGGAGTCCGGCTGGGTAGCCGTAGACGGTGAGGTCGCCGGGGAATTGGGAGGTCCAGGTCCAGCTGAGGAAGGTGCTGGCGATGGTGCCGAGGGCGCCGATGGTGATGAGGAGGTGGGTGGCGGTCCGGGGGAGGGGGATGGGGCCGCGGGTGGTGGTGTGTGTGGTGTTGTGGGTCATGGTGGTCACGCCCTGTCCGTGACGCGTTCGCCGAGTAGGCCTTGTGGTCTGAACAGGAGGACGAGGATGAGGAGGACGAAGGCCCATACGGCGGCCCAGCCTTGTCCGCCTAGTTGTTGCATGCCGGGGATGTTGGCGATGTAGGCGGTGGCCATGGCTTCGGCGAGGCCGAGGACGAGGCCGCCGAGCATGGCGCCGTAGATGTTGCCGATGCCGCCGAGGACGGCGGCGGTGAAGGCTTTGAGGCCGGCGATGAAGCCCATGTCGTAGGCGACGGAGCCGTATTTGAGGCCGTAGGAGACGCCGGCGACGGCTGCGAAGAGGCCGCCGATGGCGAAGGCGACGACGATGATGCGGTTGGTGTCGATGCCCATGAGTTGGGCGGTGTCGGGGTCTTGGGCGGTGGCTTGCATGGCGCGGCCGGTGCGGGAGAGGCGGACGAAGAAGGCGAGGATGGCCATGCAGAGGGGGGCGGCGATGATGAGGAAGATGTCGCCGCTTTGGATGGTCATGGAGCCGATGTGGTAGGGCCCGAAGGGGAGTTGGGGGAAGACTCGGGCGGTTTTGGCGTCGGGGTAGAGGTTGAAGACGAGTTGTTGGAGGGCGAGTGAGAGGCCGATGGCGGTGATGAGGGGGGCGAGGCGTGGTGCGCCGCGTAGGGGTCGGTAGGCGAAGCGTTCGGCGCCGACGGCGATGAGGACGGCGATGAGTGCGCCGCCGATGAGCATTGCGGGTAGGGCAATCCACATGGATATGCCGTCCGGGAGGGCGAGGTAGACCGTGAGTGCGCCGAAGCCTCCGGTCATGAAGATCTCGCCGTGGGCGAAGTTGATGAGCTGGACGATGCCGTACACCATCGTGTAGCCGATGGCGATCAGGCCGTACATCGAGCCGAGGAACAGCCCGTTGGCCAGCTGCTGCGGCAGGGTGTTCACCGCATGGCCTCCATGTGGTGGGAGTGTTTGTGGGTAGACAGGGGGGCCGCGCGGTGACGGTGGTCTGTGCCGCGCGGCCCGGGGTGGTGCGGTGTGGTGTTCAGGTCAGTTCTTGGGTTCGAAGGTGCCGCTCTTGACGGACTTCCACTCGCCGTTGGTGACCTGGTAGACGGTCAGTTGCTTGTTGGTGGTGTCGCCGTATTCGTCGAAGGAGATTTTTCCGGAGAGGCCGTCGAAGCTGGATTTCTGGACGGCGTCGACGATCTGGGCGCGGGCGTCGGAGGGGATCTTGCCGTCCTTCACGACCTGGCCGACGGCTTTGATGATGGCGGTGGCGGCGTCGTAGGAGTAGGTGCCGTAGGTGCCGTAGTCGCCGGGGTACTTCTTGGCTTTGTAGGTGTCGACGAAGGTTTTGGCGGCGGGGAGGGTGTCGACGGGGACGCCGATGGAGGTGACGAGGTCGCCTTCGGCGGCTTGGCCTGCGGTTTTGATGTAGGTGGGGGTGAACATTCCGTCGCCGCCGAAGAGCGGGATGTTGGCGCCGGCGTCCTTGAGTTGCTTGGTGAGGATCTGGGACTCGTCGTACTGGCCGCCGTAGTAGAGGATGTCGGCGCCGGAGTTCTTGATCTTGGTGACGAGGGTGGAGAAGTCGCGGTCGCCGACGTTGACGTGGTCGGTGCCGATGACCTTGCCGCCCTGCTTGGCGAACTGTTCCTTGAAGATCTTGGAGAGGCCGGCGCCGTAGGTCTGCTTGTCGTCGACGACGAAGGCCTTCTTCTTCTTGAGGCCGTTGTAGGCGTAGTCCGCGGCGAATCCGCCCTGGAGTTCGTCGGTGGTGGCGGTGCGGAAGTAGGTCTTGTAGGGGCGGACCTTCTTGGTCTGCCAGTTCTTGCCCTGGGTGAGTTCGGGGGCGGTGTTGGCCGGGGAGATCTCGACCAGGTTGGCGGTGGCGAAGACCTGCTGCATCTGGGTCGCGACACCGGAGTTGAGGGGGCCGACGACGCCGAGGACGGTGTCGTCCGCGACGAGTTGGGTGGCGTTCTGCTGGCCGGTGGCGGGCAGTGCCTTGTCGTCGAGGGCCTTGACCTTGAAGGTGACGCCGGGGACGGTCTTGTTCTTGTTGGCGTCGTCGGCGGCGATCTGGGCGCCGTACTGGAGGCCGAGGCCGGTGGCGGAGTTCTGGCCGGTCAGCGGGGCGTCGACGCCGATCACAACGGTGGTGCCGCCGCTGTTGGAGTCCGAGCCGTTGTCGCCGCTGTCGCGCGAGCCGCAGGCGGTGAGTGTGAGTGCTCCCGCCGCCAGCGCGGCGGTGATGGCGATGAGCGAACGTTGACGCACGATCAGTCCTTTCCCTGTCACGACCGCATCCCCCTGGAAACGGTCGGTGTCGCGCGCTGGGCCAATAAGCGATCTGACGGCGCGGTGACTGGGCGTGACTCTAGGCCGGGTGTGTGGAATGGGGAGAGGGTATGGCCAATGCTGTGACGCTCTTGTTATGACACGAGGTAATGCAGAGCGGTACTCGGTGGGGGGAACGCATGAATTCAGGCTGATTCGCCCCGTCCGTATAGCGAGAACCTGCAGGACCAGCCCGTGATCGGTTCAGGTGTCTCGGGCTTTTTGGTGATTACATGGTGTGCTTGTTCTGGGTGGCTGGAAGGGTTTCTGTGGGGTGTTGTGCGTATCGTGACTCCTGGGGGAAATTGAGTGCCCGCATTGCGCCCGTATTACGCAGAGTTACTTCCGGGAAAGCTGATCGGGCGTTTTCGGAATGTTTCCGTATTCCGTCACATGCATGACTGTCAGGATCTTGCGGGGAGAGTCGGTTTTTGTCCGGAAAGGGGGGTGGGGGTGGTGCTGCCGGTGAAAGTCCGGCAGATGGCTTGACGGCTCCGGCGGAGGCCGGTACGGGCGGGGTACCGGTGCGTCGGTGGTGGGCGGGTCGCGTCTCGCGCCGTGGGGGTGGGGCGCTCGCTGCCGCCGCGGTTCCGTGCCCGTGTTCTCGGCGCCCGCTTTCGGCTGCCGTGGGGTGGAAGTTCACGCTCCGTCAACTCGCTGGCAAGGGCAGCGGGTTAAGGCGAGCGGTTGTCGCGTTCGGCCAGTTCATGGGCGGCAGTGGTCGGTTGACATGCGGTGGGCCGCTTGGGGTGGGGCGCCTGCTGTGGGCCGTCGGCCTGGTGGTCGGCGTGCGGCAGCGTCGTTCCGGCCGTCCGGGTGCGGTCGGCTCGGCCGGGGTGCGGTCGGCCGGGGTGCGGGCGCACCGCCCGGGGATCTCCTCGCCGCCCCGGAGGTCGAAGCCGGGGCGGACGCGGCGGGGGAGGAAGGGGGCGGTGGACGGTAGGGCGGGTGGGCGGCCGGGGTGGGGCGTGGACGGGTGTCAGTGCTGGGCGGGGCGGGCCCGGGCCGCGTCGTCCGCGTCGACGTCGCGCAGCAGGCAGGTCAGCCGGGCGCTGCAGACCCGCCGTCCGGCCTCGTCGCTGATCGCGATGTCGTACGTCGCGGTGCTCCGCCCCCGGTGCACGGGTGTCGCCACTCCGGTGACCAGCCCTGAGCGAACTCCCCGGTGGTGTGTGCAGTTCAGGTCGACGCCCACGGCGATCTTCGAGCTGCCGCCGTGCAGCATCGAGCCGACGGAGCCGAGGGTCTCCGCGAGCACGGCGGACGCGCCTCCGTGCAGCAGCCCGTAGGGCTGGGTGTTTCCCTCCACCGGCATGGTCCCGACGACGCGTTCCGCCGACGCCTCGGTGATCCGCACGCCCATCCGCGACCCGAGGTGGCCGGCGGAGAACAGGGCGTGCAGGTCGATGCCGAGCGTGGCGTACTCGTCGATGATCTCCTGCGGGAACTTCGGATCCGGCTGCTCGCCCATCGGAACAGGCTCCGTTCGTCGTGGTCAGCTCACTGGGACTCGGCTGAGCAAACGCTCAGTCGGTCGCCGATTGTTCCAGACGCACCACGACGGACTTGCTGGCCGGGGTGTTGCTGGTGTCCGCGGTGGCGTCGAGCGGCACCAGGACATTGGTCTCGGGGTAGTAGGCCGCCGCGCAGCCGCGCGCCGTCGGGTAGTGCACCACCCGGAATCCGGGGGCCCGCCGCTCGACGCCGTCCTGCCACTCGCTCACCAGGTCGACGTACGATCCGTCGGCCAGGCGCAGTTCCCGTGCGTCCTCGGGGTTGACCAGCACCACCCGGCGTCCGTTCCTGATGCCGCGGTAGCGGTCGTCGAGGCCGTAGATGGTGGTGTTGTACTGGTCGTGCGAGCGGAGCGTCTGCAACAGCAGCCGGCCCTGCGGGAGCTTCGGGTACTCGACGGGCGCGGCCGTGAAGTTCGCCTTCCCGGTGGCAGTCGGGAAGCGGCGCTCGTCGCGTGGGGCGTGCGGCAGTGCGAAGCCGCCGGGCCGGGCCACGCGCGCGTTGAAGTCCTCGAAACCGGGGACGACCCGCTCGATGCGGTCCCGGATCGTCGCGTAGTCCTTCTCGAACTCCTCCCACGGGGCCGCGCTGTCCGGGCCGAGCACCCGGCGTGCCAGCCGGCACACGATCGCCGGTTCGGACAGCAGGTGCGGCCCGGCCGGTTCCAGCCGGCCCCGGGAGGCGTGCACCATGCCCATGGAGTCCTCGACGGTCACGAACTGCTCGCCGGAGCCCTGCGTGTCCCGCTCGGTGCGGCCCAGGGTGGGCAGGATCAGCGCCCGCGCGCCGGTGACCACGTGCGAGCGGTTGAGTTTCGTCGACACGTGCACGGTCAGCCGCGCGCGCCGCACGGCGGCCTCGGTCACCCGGGTGTCGGGAGTGGCGGAGACGAAGTTGCCGCCCATGGCGAAGAAGACCTTCGCGTCGCCGTCGCGCAGGGCGCGGATGGCGCGTACGACGTCGTAGCCGTGTCGGCGGGGCGGGGCGAACCCGAATTCCTTCTCCAGGGCGTCCAGGAAGGCCGGGGCGGGCCGCTCGAAGATGCCCATCGTGCGGTCGCCCTGCACGTTCGAGTGTCCGCGTACCGGGCAGACGCCCGCGCCCGGCCGCCCGATGCTGCCGCGCAGCAGCAGGAGGTTGACCACCTCGCGGATGGTCGGCACGGAGTGCTTGTGCTGGGTGAGGCCCATGGCCCAGCAGACGATGGTGCGTTCGGAGGCGAGCACCATCGCCAGGGCCTGGTCGATCTCCGCGCGCGTGAGGCCCGTGGCCGTCAGTGTCTCGTCCCAGTCGGCGGCGCGGGCGGCCGCGGCGAACTCCTCGAAGCCATGGGTGTGCTCGCGGACGAACGTCTCGTCGACGGCACCCTCGGCTTCCAGGATCAGTTTGTTGAGGAGCCGGAACAGGGCCTGGTCGCCGCCGATGCGGATCTGTAGGAACAGGTCGGTCAGCGCGGCGCCCTTGAGCATGCCCTGGGCGGTCTGGGGGTTCTTGAACCGTTCCAGGCCGGCTTCGGGCAGCGGGTTGACGCTGATGATCTTCGCGCCGTTGGCCTTGGCCTTTTCCAGGGCGGAGAGCATGCGCGGGTGGTTGGTGCCCGGGTTCTGTCCGGCGACGATGATCAGGTCGGCTTTGTAGAGGTCTTCCAGCAGGACGCTGCCCTTGCCGATGCCGATGGTCTCGGTCAGGGCGGACCCGGACGACTCGTGGCACATGTTCGAGCAGTCGGGCAGGTTGTTCGTGCCCAGTTCGCGGGCGAAGAGCTGGTAGAGGAAGGCGGCCTCGTTGCTGGTGCGGCCCGAGGTGTAGAAGACGGCCTCGTCGGGGGAGGACAGGGCGCTGATCTCGTCGGCGATGATGTCGAAGGCGCGTTCCCAGGAGACCGGCTCGTAGTGCTCGCCGTCCTCCGGCAGGTACATGGGGTGGGTGAGTCGCCCCTGCTGTCCCAGCCAGTAGCCGCTGCGGTCGGCCAGGTCGGTCACCGGGTGCGCGGCGAAGAACTCCGGGGTGACCCGGCGCAGGGTGGCCTCCTCGGCGACCGCTTTCGCGCCGTTCTCGCAGAACTCCGCCGTGTGCCGGTGGTCCGGTTCCGGCCAGGCGCAGCCCGGGCAGTCGAAGCCGTCCTTCTGGTTGACCCGGAGCAGGGTCAGTGCGGTGCGCTTCACGCCCATCTGCTGCTGGGCGATGCGCAGTGTGTGGCGGATGGCCGGGAGTCCCGCGGCCGCGTGCTTGGGTCCGTCGACCTGCGGCGCGTCCTGAACCGGATCGGTCTGCGGCGGCTTCGTCGCCATCGCGCGCTCCCTTCGCCCTGCATCCGTGTGCTGTGCACTCGATCCTCGCATGCGGGGGTGACAGTCCTTGCGGCCGGGCGATCGGGCGGTGGGAGGCCGGGTGGCCGGGAGCCGGGTGGCCGCGTGGCCGGCCGGCCGTGTGGCACGGCGGGCGGTCGGGCGGTGGGCGGCTGGGTGGTCGCGTGGTCGCGTGAGCGTGTGGTCGGGTGAGCGTGTGGTCGGGTGGCCGGTCTTCGGGGTGGTCCGTGGGCAGCGGCTGCGGTCGGCGCGCACGCAGCGGGGGCCTGGCCTGCCACCGGCGCTCCCACCGGCGCTCCCGCTGTTGCTTCCGGTCGGCCGGCGCGGTCGTTTCCCGCCGGGCGGCACCGCTGCCCGGCCGGTGCCGGGGCCCGGGGCCGGGCCCGGCTGTCAGTGCGGCGTGGCAGGATCGGGTTCGTGGCAGAGACAGCATCGAAGAAGACCGACAAGACCTCCGGCGGCGGCCGTCCCCGGCTCATGCTCATGGACGGGCACTCGCTGGCCTATCGCGCGTTCTTCGCGCTGCCCGCGGAGAACTTCACGACCGCGGCGGGCCAGCCGACGAACGCGATCTACGGTTTTGCGTCGATGCTGGCCAACACGCTCCGCGACGAGGCGCCCACGCACTTCGCGGTGGCCTTCGACGTCTCCCGCAAGACCTGGCGTTCCCAGGAGTTCACGGAGTACAAGGCGAACCGTTCCAAGACCCCCGACGAGTTCAAGGGCCAGGTCGAGCTGATCGGTGAACTGCTCGACGCGATGCACGCCCCGCGCTTCGCCGTCGAGGGGTACGAGGCGGATGACATCATCGCCACGCTCGCCACCCAGGCCGAGGCCGCGGGCTTCGAGGTGCTGATCGTCACCGGTGACCGTGACTCCTTCCAGTTGGTCACCGAGCACACGACGGTGCTGTACCCGACCAAGGGCGTGTCGGAGCTGACCCGTTTCACCCCGGAGAAGGTCGTCGAGAAGTACGGGTTGACGCCTGCCCAGTACCCCGACTTCGCGGCGCTGCGCGGCGACCCGTCCGACAACCTTCCGGGCATCCCGGGTGTCGGTGAGAAGACGGCCGCCAAGTGGATCAACCAGTTCGGTTCCTTCGCGGAGCTGGTGGAGCGCGCCGACGAGGTCAAGGGCAAGGCCGGGCAGAACTTCCGCGACCACCTGGAGGCGGTCAAGCTCAACCGCCGGCTCACCGAACTGGAGCGTCAGGTGGAGTTGCCGGGGACCGTGGCCGGCCTGGAGCGCGCGCCGTACGACCGCAAGGGCGTCTCGTTGATCCTGGACACCCTGGAGATCCGCAACCCGTCCCTGCGTGAGCGGTTGTTCGCCGTCGACCCGGGTGCCGAGGAGGCCGAGGCGACGGTGGTCGCGGCCGACGGCGTTCAGCTGGACGGCACCGTGCTCGGCACCGGTGAGCTGGCTCCCTGGCTCGCCGAGCACGGCGGCCGCCCCCTGGGTGTGTCCACGGTCGACAGCTGGGCCCTCGGTGCCGGCTCGGTCGCCGAGGTGGCGCTCGCCGCGGCCGACGGGACCGCCGCCTGGTTCGACCCGGCCGAGCTGGACGAGGCCGACGAGAAGGCGTTCGCGGCGTGGCTGGCGGACGCCGGCCGGACCAAGGTCCTGCACAACGCGAAGGGCGCCATGCGGGTCTTCGCGGAGCACGGCTGGAGCATCGGCGGCGTCAGCATGGACACGGCACTCGCCGCGTACCTGGTCAAGCCGGGCCGCCGCTCCTTCGACCTGGACGCGCTGTCCCTGGAGTACCTGGGCCGTGAGCTGGCCCCCGCTGCCGCGGCCGACGGGCAGCTCGCCTTCGGCGCGGACGACGGCGCCGAGGCCGAGGCGCTCATGATCCAGGCCCGGGTGGTCCTCGACCTCGGCGAGGTCTTCGAGGGCCGGCTGCGCGAGGTCGGCGCGGCGGACCTGCTGCGGGACGTCGAGCTGCCGACCTCGGCGCTGCTGGCCCGCATGGAGCGGCACGGCATCGCGGCCGACCGCGCGCACCTGGAGGCCATGGAGCAGACCTTCGCGGGCGCCGTGCAGCAGGCGGTGAAGGAGGCCCACGCGGCCGCCGGGCACGAGTTCAACCTGGGCTCGCCCAAGCAGCTCCAGGAAGTCCTCTTCGGTGAGCTGGCGCTGCCCAGGACCAAGAAGACCAAGACCGGCTACACCACGGACGCCGACGCCCTGGCCTGGCTCGCCACCCAGACCGAGAACGAACTCCCGGTGATCATGCTCCGCCACCGTGAGCAGGCGAAGCTGCGCGTCACCGTCGAGGGTCTGATCAAGACGGTCGCGGGCGACGGGCGGATCCACACGACCTTCAACCAGACCGTCGCGGCCACCGGCCGGCTCTCCTCGACCGAGCCGAACCTGCAGAACATCCCGGTCCGTACGGACGAGGGCCGGGCGATCCGCCGTGGTTTCGTCGTCGGAGAGGGTTTCGAATCCCTGCTGACCGCCGACTACAGCCAGATCGAGCTGCGGGTGATGGCCCATCTGTCCGAGGACGCGGGCCTGATCGAGGCGTTCACCTCGGGTGAGGACCTGCACAGCACGGTCGCCTCGCAGGTGTTCTCGGTCGACCGGACCGGGGTGGACGCGGAGATGCGCCGCAAGATCAAGGCGATGTCGTACGGCCTGGCGTACGGGCTGTCCGCCTTCGGCCTGTCCCAGCAGCTGAACATCGACGCGGCCGAGGCCCGTGCCCTGATGGACACGTACTTCGAGCGTTTCGGCGGTGTGCGGGACTATCTGCGCCGCGTGGTCGACGAGGCGCGCGCGACGGGCTACACGGAGACCCTGTTCGGCCGCCGCCGCTACCTGCCGGATCTCAACAGCGACAACCGGCAGCGCCGTGAGATGGCGGAGCGCATGGCCCTGAACGCGCCGATCCAGGGCACGGCGGCCGACATCGTCAAGATCGCCATGCTCAATGTCGACCGGGCGCTGCGTGCGGCGGGCCTCGCGTCCCGCATGCTGCTCCAGGTCCACGACGAAATCGTCCTGGAGATCGCCCCCGGGGAGCGCGAGGCCACGGAGGAGATCGTCCGCCGGGAGATGGCCGCCGCCGTCCACCTGAGGGCCCCGCTGGACGTCTCGATCGGCGTGGGCCCCGACTGGGAATCAGCGGCCCACTGAGCACCCCGCCGCCGGAGGGGGCGGCCCCGCCCCCTCCGCCGGTACCCATCCCGACGCCCCCACTCCGAACAACGGCCTGCCACACGCCACCGCATCGCAGAGTCGGCCCCGCCTCTGTCTCACCGCAACGGTGCTCGGCCCCCATGGCGTATCCGGGCGGCGCCGAGCCCGCCCCCACCTGCACAGACGGCCCCGCCTCTGTCTCACCGCAACGGCGTTCAGCCCCCACGGCGCATCCGGGCGGCGCCGAACCCGCTTCACCTGCACAGTCGGCCCCGCCCCTGTCCCGCCGCAACGGTGCTCGGCCCCCATGGCGCATCCCGGCGGCGCCGAGCCCGCCCCACCCTC
>NZ_JBHJUV010000029.1:0-79944 GCF_042268025.1 Streptomyces sp. NPDC056161 | reverse complement strand
TCACCTCATCGCAGAGTCGGCCCTGCCCCTGTTCCACCGCAACGGCGCTCAGCCCCCACGATGCACGCACTCCTGCGGCGCCGAGCCCGCCCCACCCTCACCTCATCGCAGAGTCGGCCCTGCCCCTGTTCCACCGCAACGGCGCTCAGCCCCCACGATGCACGCACTCCTGCGGCGCCGAGCCCGCCCCACCTCCACCCCATCGCGCAGTCGGCCCCGCCCCTGTCCCGGCGCAACGGCGTTCAGCCCCCAACATTCACCCCGGGGTGCCGAGCCCACCCCATCCCACCCCTCATCACCAGCCCACCCGCGCCACCCCCGCCCAAGCCCCGCAGGCAGCCGTCACTCACGTGGCCCCCGCCAAAACGCCCCCGCCCCGCCCGCCAGCAAGGATGCGAGCATGGGTATACGCATGCTCCACCGCCGGACGGCACAGGCGCGGATCATGGCCAGGGCGGACGCCGCCGTGGCCCCGTCCCCGCAGTCCCCGCCGGTCCCGGCCCTCGCGGCTGACGCAAGCACCGCCCGCATCCCCACCGCCCCGGCGACGACGGTGCGCAACGCCGTGTCGGACCTCGGGCGTCGACTCGGCGGGCACGCCTCCCGCCCCGATCCGGCCCGCCGCTGGCGCCACTGGAACGAGCTGGCCCGCAGCTACCTCGCGCTGCTGCTCACCCTGCTCCCACGCCCACGCCCACGGCCGTCCCGCACCATCACCGTGTTCGTGGCGACCCTCACGGAGCGACCGTCCGGGTCCGCCGCGCATCGTCCCCACCGGGACCGGCCGGAACCAGGGCCGGACGCCACACTCTGACACCCACGGCGTACGCCACCAGCCCCGGAACCAGCCACGCGCCCGCCCCGAAGCACACCGCGGGCAGCAGGTCCCAGGGGTGCGCCGTGGCACCCCAGGACGCCCACCAGCGGCCCGCGCGTTCGACCGCTCCGACCGTCGCGCAGCCGCCGAGCACGGCACCGGCCCGCCACCGGTCCGGTACGGACAGGACCGGCACCCCCACCGGTTCGCGGGCCGCGGCGCGGCGCAGCGCACGCACCGCGAACGCGGTGATCACGAACGCGGCCAGGGCGGAACCGGCGTACTGCAGGTACCAGTACAGCGGCGCGCCCGCCAGGTCCCGGTCCAGTACCGGGAGCAGTCGCGTGCCCCAGCGGCCGTGGTGCGTGAAGGCGTCCCACACGACGTGCGTCAGCGCGCCGAGGACCGCGCAGACGTACCACCACGCGACCGTCGCGGGCCGCAGGCGCGCGCGGGGCGCCCCGCACCGCAGCAGGGCCGCGGGTCGTTTCTGGCGGGCTCGCGGCAACAGCGCCACCAGCGGTTCGCGGACCAGCAGCCACAGCGCGACCAGCGCCCACGCGGTCAGCACGTCGATGCCGAGGACGCCGCCGACCGAGTGGGTGACCGTGCCGTACTCCATCGCGCCGGGCAGGACGCTCGCCGCGTAGAACGTCATGTCGGGGGCGAAGGATCCCGCGACGAGCACCGCGGGCACCAGCCTGCCCCGCCCGGTCCCGTCCGGGCGCAGCGCGGGCAGGACGGCTGCGGCGTGGCTGAGAGTGAACGGCAACGAAAGCCCCCTGAAGCGGTCGTCGGCCGCTGTGCCGACCCGGTGAACGCTTTCGTCAAGTATGAGGGACCTCTCCGAGCACAACGGCATATGGCCAACCGGTGAAAACCGGGCGGCAACGGGTGCCCGTGCAAAGAAAGTTGCCGTAGGGTCACACGGGTCGCCGCCCGGGACATTCGGCCGGACGGGTCACCGTACGTACTCGGTCGGCGCAACGGGGCAACCTCTGCTCCGGATCGATCGTCGATACAGAGCGAGCAGACAGTCGGAAGACGGGCGTGGGACGTCCACGGGAGGGGTTCACCTTATGGCGGCGCATTTCGGCAGGAGGCTGCGCAAGGGGGCGGCGACGACCGCGGTGGCCGCGGCGGCGGTCGCGGCCCTTTCGGCGTCCCAGGCGCCGAGCGTGACGGCCGACCAGGACAACCGGGCCGCCGCCGGCACCAGCACTCCTGGACCGGAGGAGGGTTCCGGAACCAACGCCACCGGTAACTCGCCGTACTACACGGACCTGCCGCCCCTCAACAGCCCCAACCCCAGCCCCAGCCCGTCGTCGTCGCCCGTCGGCACCCCGGTCGCCCAGGGCGACGCGGAGGCAGGCATACCGGCCACCGTCCTGGACGCGTACAAGAGGGCCGAGGCGGAGCTGCGCACCGCCAAGCCGGGCTGCAACCTGCCCTGGGAACTCCTCGCGGCCATCGGCAAGGTCGAGTCCGGTCAGGCCCGCGGCGGCCAGGTCGACGCGAACGGCAACACCCTGGGCAGGATCCTCGGCCCGCAGCTCGACGGCAACGGCTTCGCGCTGATCAAGGACACCGACCACGGCCAGTACGACGGCAACAGCCAGTACGACCAGGCCGTCGGCCCCATGCAGTTCATCCCGTCCACTTGGGCCTGGGCGGGCCGTGACGGCAACGGCGACGGCGTCAAGGACCCGAACAACGTGTACGACGCCGCGCTCGCGGCCGGCTACTACCTGTGCCGCTACGACTGGGACCTGTCGACGCAGGCCGAGCTCGACCGGGCGATCCTCAGCTACAACAACTCGCAGGACTACCTCGACACCGTCCTGTCGTGGCTGGAGTACTACCGCAAGGGCACCCACTCGGTCCCCGACGGCAGCGGTCACCTGCCCTCCCACCGCAGCGACGAACCGGCCGACCCGAAGCCCTCGTCGCCCGGGAAACCGGCCGGGTCGAAGCCGGAGCCGGGCAAACCGTCCGGCACCCCGCAGCCCAGTCCGCCCGCGTCCGGTACGCCGTCGACACCGCCCGAGACCGGTACGCCGTCGACCCCGCCGCCCACGTCGCCGACGCCCACCGACACGGTGGACCATCTGGCGAACGCGGGCACCGGCACGCTCGCGGCGATGGCCGGCGACGCCTTCAGCGGGAAGATCAGCACGCGGGCCGTGACCAGGCTCGGCCAGTCCGTCGGGAAGGTTCGCGTCCGGTTCACCCTGGTCGGGGACACCGACGCCACGTTCGCCGGCGGCGAGAGCGTCGCCACGGTCACCACCGACACCAGCGGTGTGGCCGTCGCGCCGACGCTCACGGCGGGCGAGAAGACCGGCGAGTTCACGGTCCGGGCCACCGTGGTCGGCCGGACGGCGGTCAACGCCCTCGACTTCTCCGCGAAGGTCACCCCGCGCGCCGCCGACGCCCTCGCCGACGCCAGCAGCGACGCGGCGCTGACCTGCCCCGCGGGCGGTGAGTTCGCCGACCCGGTCACGGTGAAGGCCATGTACCGGGGCGCGGCCGCGGACGGCGTCGCGGCCACCGCCACCCTGGTCAAGTCGGTGCTGGACGACAGCGTGAACGACAAGGGCCCGTACTTCAAGAACGCCGACGGCGACCCCGTACGCACCCTGACCGGCCTGGTCACCGACGAGAACGGGCAGCTGAAACTGCCCGAACTGTACGCGGACGACACCACGGGCACGTTCCTGCTCAAGATCACCACCACCGGCGGTGCGGCGCTGACCGTCAGGCTGACGGTGACCGACGCCGACCCGTCGGCCGACCCGTCGCCGAGTCCCTCCGCGTCGTCGTAACGACCGCGGGCAGCACGCTCCCTGACGAGGGCGCCCCTCCGCTTCGGCGGGCGGGCGCCCTCGTCCGTGTGCGACCTGTTCTCATCTCGCCCTCCCGTTGCTACCGTGCCGGACCTGACGAACCATCAGTTCGCCACCGGTCCGCGACCACCGCGGACAGGCGCGCGACTGCGCCCGACTGTTCCGGACCGTCCGGGGAGGCTCCGTATGCGCGCCCTGATCGCCGCCGTGGCGGGTCTCGCCGTCGCGGTCGCCCTGGTCCTCGCCATCACGGCCGTGGGCCTGCCGGACGGCAGGACCTCCCCGAAGCCGCTGCTGACGACCGTGCCCGCACACCCGTGACCGCCCGCCCAGGAGGGAGGCCGAGATGCGCCGCAAGGCCGGCCTGATCCTGCTCGCCCTCGCCGTGTTCTTCGCGGCGCTGTCCCCACTGCTGCGCTGGTACGCCTTCCCGCGCCTCGCCAAGATCCCGCCGAACCAGTACCAGGACATGGTCCTGGAGGCGAAGGACGCCACCCTCCTCGACTACGGCACGATGCGGGCGCGGAAGGTCCCCAAGGTCACCATCGTGCAGACCCTCAAGGGCAACGTGGAGGCCGCGAACAAGATCGAGCGGACGGCGGGCCGGGACGTGGTCGTCTGGGACGGCATGTCCTACGTCCAGGGACCCGACGGCAAGATGGTCTCCGAGATCCCCGAGCGCTACATCTTCGACGCCCATTCCCAGGAACCCGTGCACGCCACCGGCGAGATGGTCGACGGCGACCCGGTCCGGCGGGACGGCATCGAGTACAAGTGGCCCTTCCTCACCGAGAAGCGGGACTACGAGTACTTCGACGCACAGAGCCGCACCACCAGCCCCATCCACTACAAAGGCACCCAGAAGTTCCGCGGCCTGACGGTCTACTACTTCGAGCAGACCATCCCCTGGACCAAGGTCCCCTTCCCCAAGGCCATGCCCGTCGAGGGCATCACCCCCGAGTCCGTCGCCAGGACCGGCACGACCCGCTGGTACAGCACGGTCCGCAAGTTCTGGGTCGAGCCCGTCACCGGAGCCCCCGTGTACGGCGAGGAACTGCACCAGGAGGAACTGCGCGGCGGCACCCTGCTCGGCGGCCGGGACAAGGTGACCGCGTTCGCCGGCGATGTGAAGATGCGCGAGGACTACATCGAGAGCACCGTGTCCATGGTCAAGAAGAACCGGACCGTCGTCCTGCTGCTCACGTCCTACCTGCCCTGGGGATGCCTGGCCGCCGGCGCCCTGCTGCTGGTCCTCTCCCTCTGGCTGGAGGCACGCGGCCGCCGGCCGGGAGAACCCGCACCCGCGGACATGGCCGAACCCGAACCGGTCGGCGCGTGAACCCGGTGCCCCGGCCGGTGCGGTCCGCCGGCCGGTCAGCGCCCGAGCCGGGCGTTGGTGTGCCGGGTGGGTTCGGCCGCGGCCGGGTCCTCGGGCCATGGATGCCTCGGGTACCGACCGCGCAACTCCGCCCGCACACCCCGGTAGCCGTCCCGCCAGAAGGAGGCGAGGTCGGCGGTGACCGCGGCGGGCCGGCCGGCGGGGGAGAGCAGGTGCACGAGCAGCGGCACCCCCGCGACGGCCGGTGACTCGTGCAGCCCGAACATCTCCTGCAACTTGACCGCGAGCACGGGCTGTTCGGGATCGCCGTAGTCAATCCGGATCCGGGACCCGCTCGGCACGGTGATCCGTTCCGGGGCCAGTTCGTCCAGACGCGCGGCCGTTCCGTCCGCCCAGGGCAGCAGCCGCCCCAGCGCCTGCCCGGCGTCGATCCGCGCGAGATCGGCCCGCCGCCCGGCCCGCCCCAGCTCCGGCTCCAGCCAGTCGTCCACGCGCGCGTGCAGCGCGTCGTCCGACACGTCCGGCCAGGGCGCACCGAGACGCAGCCGCAGGAAGGCCAGCCGCTGCCGCAGCACGCCCGCCTCCGCGGACCACCGCAGCAGCCCGAGCCCCTCCTGCCGCAGCCCGTCGAGCAGTGCCCCGCGCACCAGAGCGGGCGCCGCGTCCGGCAGCGCCCGCACCGCCAGTTCGACGGAGCCCAGCCGCTCCACCCGGCGTGCCGTGACGTCACCGTCGGCCCAGCGCACCTCGTCCTCTTCGGCGAGCAGCGCCCCACCCGCGACCCGGGCCACGTCCTCGTCCACCACGGCCCCGAGCCGCACGCGCGCGTGGCCCCTGCCCACGGGCCGGTCGGCGGCGGCGACGGCGAGCCACTCGCAGCCGCGCAGCACCGAACCCTCCGCGGCCTCGGCCCGCGTCCCCGACACCATCAGCCAGGATCCGCCGCCCCATTTCCCCACCCGTTCGGGGAACGCGAGCGCCGCGACGACACCGGCCGCCCGGTCCGCCCCGGAAACCACCGGACCGGCCGTACCACCCAGTCCACCCAGTCCACCCAGTCCACCCAGCCCACCCGGACCGGCAGGACGGGCCGCACCGGCCGGCGTCGGCGCCCGTGCAGGGACATCGGCGTCGGCGGCTGCGGACTCGGCGGCGGCCCGCAGCCGCCGTACCTCCGCCCGCCACCGCCCCGCGTACCCGTCACCACCGCGCCCGGCCGTCCGCACGGCGGCGGCGAGATCGTCGCCGTACGCCCGCGGCGCCTCCTCGCTCAGCAGCGCCACCACCTCCGCCGCCCGCTCCACACCCACCAGAGGCGCCGCATCCAGCAGCGCCCGCCCCAGCCGGGGGTGCAGTCCCAGCCGGGCCAGCCGCTGCCCCCGGGGCGTCGCCCGGCCCGCCCGGTCCACCGCGCCGATCGCCGCGAGCACCTCGCGCGCCGCCGCCATCGCCCCGCCCGGCGGCGGATCCAGCAGCGCGAGACCGGACGCGTCCGGATCACCCCAGCAGGCCGACTGAAGGGCGAACGCCGTCAGATCGGCCACCTTGATCTCCGGCGCGGGGAACCGCGGCAGACGCCCGTCCTCGGCCTCCGCCCAGCACCGGTACACCACACCCGGCCCCTCACGTCCGGCCCGGCCCGCCCGCTGCCGCCCGGCCGCCTGCGACGCCCGTACCGTCGTCAGCGCGCTCAGCCCGCGCGCGTGGTCCACCCGCGGCTCCCGCGCGAGCCCCGAGTCGACCACCACCCCCACCCCCGGAACCGTCAGCGAGGACTCCGCCACCGACGTGGCCAGCACCACCCGGCGCCGCGCCCCGGGCGCCAGCACCGCGTCCTGCACCGCGGCCGGCGCCCGCCCGTGCACCTGGAGCACGTCGACGTCACCGAGCGCACCCGCATCCCCCAACTGCCCGGCCACCCGGGCGATCTCACCGACCCCCGGCAAGAAACACAGCACGTCCCCGGACCGCTCGGCCAGCGCCCGCCGCACCACCGACGCCACATGCGCCGTCAGCGCCGGATCCACCCACAGCCCGTGCGGCGGCCGCACGGCACGCGCCACAGGCGCCCACACCACCTCGACCTCGTACGCCGCACCCCGCGCCGCCACCACCGGCGCCCCGCCCAGCAACCGCGCCCACCCCTGCGCGTCCGTGGTCGCCGACGCGGCCACCAGCCGCAGCTCCGGACGCAGCGTCTCGCGCACGTCCCACAGGAACGCCGCCGCCGTGTCCGCGTCCAGATGCCGCTCATGGCACTCGTCGAGCACCACGACGTCGACCCCGGACAGTTCCTGGTCCCGCTGGAGCCGCTGGAGCAGCACGCCGGTCGTGACCACCTCCACGCGCGCGTGGCGCCCCACCAGCCGCTCACCGCGCACGGTGTAGCCGACGCGGCGCCCGACCTCCTCGCCCAGCAGCCACGCCATCCGGCGGGCCGCGGCGCGCGCCGCGATCCGCCGCGGCTCGGCCACCACCACCCGCCGCGCCGGCCCGTCGCCCAGCAGCCCGGCCAGCGCGAGCGGCACCAGCGTCGTCTTGCCGGTGCCGGGCGGCGCCACCAGGACGGCGGTGCCGTGCCCGGCCAGGGCGTCGTCCAGCGCGGGCAGGGCACCGCGTACGGGCAGGGCGTCCAGGGCGTCGTAACGGATCACGCCCCCAGTGTCGTACGCCGCCGGGGCCGTCCGGCACACGCGCGTGCCGGACGACTCCGCTCCGCCGCACGCGCGCGTGCGTCCGCGCCTCCCGCACCGGCCCCGTGCCTCCCGCACCGGGCCCCGGGCCTCCCGCACGCGCGCGTCCCCGCCCGCGGATCCCCCGCGTCAGCCCCTGTTCGGTGACCGCTTGCGCCGGACCCTGTTCGCGGACTCCCCGCGCCGGCCCCCTTCGGGGCCCCTCCGCCTCAGTCCCGTTCGCAGACGAAGATCGCCGTACCCGGGAGCAGGCCGCCGCGCAGCGGGGACCAGCCGCCCCACTCCGACGTGTTCCACTCCGGCCACTCCGGCTCGACCAGGTCCACCAGCCGGAAACCGGAGGAGGCGATGTCCCGGACGCGGTCGCCGAGCGTCCTGTGGTGCTCGACGTACACCGCCCGGCCCTGCTCGTCCTGCTCGACGTAGGGGGTGCGGTCGAAGTACGACGCCGAGACGCTCAGCCCCTCCGGCCCCGGCTCGTCCGGGAACGCCCAGCGGACCGGGTGCGTGACGGAGAAGACGAACCGGCCGCCCCGCCGCAGCACCCGCCGCACCTCCCGCAGCACCAGCCGCGGATCCGCCACGAACGGCAGCGCCCCGTACGCCGAGCACGCCAGGTCGAAGGAGGCGTCCGCGAACGGCAGCGCGGCGGCGTCGGCACACACCAAAGGAAACGATCCGCCGATGCGCAGCGCGTGCTGCAACTGGCGGTGCGAGAGGTCCAGGGCCACCGGACGCGCCCCCTGCGCGGCCAGCCAGCGCGCGCACTGCGCCGCGCCCGCGCCGATCTCCAGGACGGCCTTGCCCTTCAGCTCGTCCGGCGGGCCGAGCAGCTCCGCCTCCACCTCGTCGAGGCCCTCGGGACCCCACACGAAACGGTCGTCCCCGAGGAACGTGCCGTGCTCGGTCTGGTACTCGTCCGCATTCCGGTCCCACCAGCCGCGATTGGCGCGGGCGCTCTCCACGGCACCGGCCGCACGCCGGGTGGCCTCCGGTTCGGACGCTTCGGACTCTTGGATGATCGGCTCCCTCGTCGTACTGTTCCTCTTCCGCGCAGCCCTCAAGGTGGGTCGCAGAAGGCGTACCGAGAGAGACCCCGCAGAGAGACCCCGCGGACCGGCGTGGCCTGGCTGGACGCATTTTGTGCCGGGTATGCGGCGATCCGCCCCGGCTGTGCGCCTTCGTACATTGACCCTGTCCGGCTGCCCCCGTATGCTACAAGTTGCGCTGCGGGCCTGCGCTCCTCAGACGTAGCAGGCTGTGCTCGCATCTGTTGTATGTCCCCTCGGTTGTCGAGGCGCCGTCGCCGGATCACCCGGTGGGGCGCTTCCTTGGCTGTCCGGCTTCTGCAGAGCGAAACGGGCTCCTGGCGCAAGCAGTACCTACGACTTCAATGTCCGTACCGGAGCCCTTTCCCACATGACGAGCAGCACCGAGACCACCGCCACCACCCCGCAGGTAGCGGTCAACGACATCGGTAACGAGGAAGCCTTCCTCGCAGCGATCGACGAGACGATCAAGTACTTCAACGACGGCGACATCGTCGACGGCGTCATCGTGAAGGTCGACCGGGACGAGGTCCTGCTCGACATCGGTTACAAGACCGAAGGTGTCATCCCGAGCCGCGAGCTCTCGATCAAGCACGACGTCGACCCCAACGAGGTCGTCGCCGTCGGCGACGAGATCGAGGCCCTCGTCCTCCAGAAGGAGGACAAGGAAGGCCGCCTGATCCTCTCGAAGAAGCGCGCCCAGTACGAGCGTGCCTGGGGCACCATCGAGAAGATCAAGGAAGAGGACGGCATCGTCACCGGTACCGTCATCGAGGTCGTCAAGGGTGGTCTCATCCTCGACATCGGCCTCCGCGGCTTCCTCCCGGCCTCCCTGGTCGAGATGCGCCGCGTGCGCGACCTCCAGCCGTACGTCGGCAAGGAGCTCGAAGCCAAGATCATCGAGCTGGACAAGAACCGCAACAACGTGGTCCTGTCCCGCCGTGCCTGGCTGGAGCAGACCCAGTCCGAGGTCCGCCAGACGTTCCTCACGACCCTGCAGAAGGGTCAGGTCCGTTCCGGTGTGGTCTCCTCGATCGTCAACTTCGGTGCCTTCGTGGACCTGGGCGGCGTCGACGGTCTGGTCCACGTCTCCGAGCTGTCCTGGAAGCACATCGACCACCCGTCCGAGGTCGTCGAGGTCGGTCAGGAAGTCACCGTCGAGGTGCTCGACGTCGACATGGACCGCGAGCGTGTCTCCCTGTCGCTGAAGGCGACGCAGGAAGACCCGTGGCAGCAGTTCGCCCGCACCCACCAGATCGGTCAGGTCGTTCCGGGCAAGGTCACCAAGCTGGTTCCGTTCGGTGCGTTCGTCCGTGTCGACGAGGGCATCGAGGGCCTGGTCCACATCTCCGAGCTGGCCGAGCGCCACGTGGAGATCCCGGAGCAGGTCGTCCAGGTCAACGACGAGATCTTCGTCAAGGTCATCGACATCGACCTGGAGCGCCGCCGGATCTCGCTGTCCCTCAAGCAGGCCAACGAGTCCTTCGGTGCCGACCCGGCCTCGGTCGAGTTCGACCCGACCCTGTACGGCATGGCCGCGTCCTACGACGACCAGGGCAACTACATCTACCCCGAGGGCTTCGACCCCGAGACCAACGACTGGCTCGAAGGGTACGAGAAGCAGCGTGAGGAGTGGGAGCGCCAGTACGCCGAGGCGCAGACCCGCTTCGAGCAGCACCAGCAGCAGGTCATCAAGTCCCGCGAGGCCGACGCCGCCGCTGCCGCCGAGGGTGGCGAGGCCGCCGCTCCGGCCGCGTCCGGTGGCGGTTCGTACTCCTCCGAGGGCCCGGACAACTCCGGTGCGCTGGCCTCGGACGAGGCGCTGGCCGCGCTGCGTGAGAAGCTCGCCGGCGGCCAGAGCTGAACGGTCCCCGAGGGGACTGATCCCAGTCGGCTGCTGAAGCCAGGCAAGTGACCGAGGGGTCGCATCCGTTCCGGGTGCGGCCCCTCAGTCGTGCGCGCGCGGCCGGTCTTCGGCCGAGGACGGCTCTCGCCGGAGGCGGCCCCCGGCGATCGCGCGGGAGTCCGCTCGCGGCTGGTCGCGGGAGTCTCCGCGCGGTCCGTCGCCGCACAGTCCCGCACGGCTCTCCTCGTCATCCGAGGCATGCGCGCCATCCGAGGCATGCGAGACATACGAGGCATGCGACGCGCGAGAGGCATGCGACGCGCGAGAGGCATGCGACGCGCGAGAGGCATGCGACGCGCGAGAGGCATGCGACGCGCGAGAGGCATGCGACGCACTTGAGGTATTTGAGGGCGCGCCCGTACGGGAGTTGGCGCCAGTACGGCAGAAACCTGCAAGATACACGAGCAGCTGATGGGCTGTAACCGGCCACTGCGAGGCTTCCTCGGTCGTTCATGATCGAGACAGGAGCCTCAGCCATGACAGAGTCTCAGTTCGCATCGGGTACGAGCCGCCGTGACTTCCTGCGCAGCGTCGGCGTCGCCGGCGGAGCGGGAGCCATGTTCGCCACCATGGGGGCCCTCGGTCTCGCCCCCACCGCCGCCTACGCGGCCGAGAAGGACACACCGTTCCAGGCGCCCCGCCGCAGCGACTTCACCCTCCAGGGCCGCACCGGCAAGCCCGCGAAAGTCGTCGTCATCGGCGCCGGAATCGCCGGCCTGACCTCCGCGTACGAACTCGGCAAGGCCGGATACGACTGCACCGTCCTGGAGGCCCGCGACCGCGTCGGCGGCCGGAACCTCACCGTCCGCGGCGGTGACCGGCTCACCGACATCAACGGCGTGAGCCAGACGGCCGGCTTCAGCAAGGGCCAGTACATGAACGCGGGACCCGCCCGACTCGCCCAGTGGATGGTCACCCTCGACTACTGTCGCGAACTCGGCGTACCCATAGAGGTCTTCACCAACACCAACGCCGACGCGCTCATCTACAACGAGAGCACCGGCATGAGAGCCCCGGTCCAGTACCGCACTGCCAAGGCCGACGTCTACGGCTACGTCTCCGAACTGCTCTCGAAGGCCACCAACGCGGGCGCCCTCGACAGCGACCTGACGGCCGGCGACAAGGAACGGCTGCTCGCCTTCCTGAAGGACTACGGCTCCCTGGGCTCCGACTACGCCTGCACGGGCACCGAACACCGCGGCTACGCCCTCGCCCCCGGCGCCGCCGGCACCCCCGGGAAGGAACTCGGCGACGTCCCCACGCTCTCCGAGGTCTTCGCCTCCAACGTCGGCCGGTACTTCTCCTTCGAGTTCGGCTACGACCAGGCCATGCTGATGTTCCAGCCGGTCGGCGGCATGGACCGGATACCCAGTGCGTTCGCCCGCGCCATCGGCGAGGAGCGGATACGCACGGGCGCGCCCGTCACAGACATCAAGAACACCGGAGACGGCGTCGTCGTCACCTACACCCAGCACGGCCGCACCAGGACCGTCACCGCCGACTACTGCATCGCCACACTGGCACCGCACATCCTCGCGAAGACCGCGCACAACCTCGGCTCCGCCGTGCAGACCGCCCTCCTCGCCGTACGGCCCTCCCACGCCTCCAAGATCGGCCTTGAGTACAAGAGTCGCTGGTGGGAGCAGGATTTCAGGATCTTCGGCGGCATCACCGAGACCGACATGGACCTGGACCACATCTGGTACCCGTCCTACGGCCACCTCGGCGACCGCGGTGTCGTCATCGGCTACTACAACACCGGCGCCCACTCCGACGCGTATTCGGCGCTCACCCCCGCCCAGCGCCTGGAACGCGCCCTCTCCCAGGGCGTCAAGATCCACGGCGACAAGTACCGCACCGAACTGGCCACGTCCTTCTCGCACCAGTGGAAGCTCGCCCCCTACCTGGAGGGCGCCTGGCACTCCATGCCCGGCGGCCCCGACGCCCCGGCGTACGCGCCGCTCAACCAGGCGCAGGGCAACGTGTACTTCGCCGGTGACTACCTGAGCTACCTGGACGCGTGGCAGCACGGGGCCATCTCCTCCGCCCGCAAGGTCGTCACCGAACTGCACCAGCGCGTCCTCGCCTCCTGACCTCGCCCCGCCCACCGAGGCCGGGCCGAGAGCGGGCCGGGGCAGCGCCGAGAGCGCGCCGAGGTCGGCCCGAGGTCGGGGCGAGGTCGAGGTGAGGTCGAGGTGAGGTCGAGGTGAGGTCGAGGTGAGGTCGAGTACTGCGGGGGAGGACCGCAGGGCAGACCGTGGGGGGAGGCGGGAATGCCCGCGTCCCCCCGGGCGTTGAGCCCTGGGGAACAGAGGAGGAGCGGTCACAGTGCTTGATCCGCAGGGTTTGTACGCATGGGAGCCGAAGGGGCTGGCCGTCGTCGACATGGCGCTGGCCCAGGAGTCGGCCGGTCTTGTCATGCTCTACCACTTCGACGGATACATCGACGCGGGCGAGACCGGCGACCAGATCGTCGACCGGCTCCTCGACTCGCTGCCCCACCAGGTCGTGGCCCGCTTCGACCACGACCGGCTCGTCGACTACCGGGCCCGCCGCCCGCTGCTGACGTTCAAACGGGACCGTTGGGTCGACTACGAGGTCCCGGCCATCGAGGTCCACATGGTCCAGGACGCCACCGGCGCGCCCTTCCTGCTGCTGTCCGGACCGGAACCGGACGTCGAGTGGGAGCGCTTCGCCACGGCCGTACGGCAGATCGTGGAGAGGCTCGGTGTCCGCCTCTCCGTGAACTTCCACGGCATCCCCATGGGCGTCCCGCACACCCGCCCCGTGGGCATCACCCCGCACGGCAACCGCACCGACCTCGTCCCGGGCCGCAGCCCCTTCGACGAGGCCCAGGTGCCCGGCAGCGCCGAGGCGCTGCTGGAATACCGCCTCATGGAGGCCGGACACGACGTCCTGGGCGTCGCCGCGCACGTCCCGCACTACATCGCCCGCTCCCCGTACCCGGACGCGGCACTCACCGCTCTGGAGGCCATCACGGCGGCCACCGGTCTGGTCCTGCCCGGCATCGCGCACTCGCTGCGCACGGACGCGCACCGCACCCAGACCGAGATCGACCGGCAGGTCCAGGAGGGCGACGAGGAGCTGACGGCCCTCGTCCAGGGCCTTGAGCACCAGTACGACGCCGCCGCGGGCGCCGAGACCCGGGGCAACATGCTCGCCGAACCGGTCGAGATCCCGTCGGCCGACGAGATCGGACAGGAGTTCGAACGATTCCTCGCGGAGCGCGAGGGCGAAGCCTGACCGACGCCACGAGCAGAGAGCACCTGCGATGCAGAGAGCACCTGCGATGCAGGGGACGCATGCGATGCAGGGGACGCATGCGATGCAGGGGACGCATGCGATGCAGGGGACGCATGCGATGCAGGGGACGCATGCGATGCAGGGAACGCGTGCGACGCGCGCACGGCACGTATGCGACGCGCGCACGGCACGCGATACACGGAACGCACGGAGTGCGGGGTGCCGACCTCCAAGGTCGGCCCGCACCGCCCCCTCCGCCCGCGGAGCGGAGCGTCTAGGCTTTCGCCCATGCTGAAAGTTGGTCTGACCGGTGGGATCGGCGCCGGCAAGAGCGAGGTGTCGCGGCTGCTCGTCGACCACGGTGCCGTACTGATCGACGCGGACCGCATCGCGCGCGAGGTCGTCGCGCCCGGCAGCCCGGGACTCGCGGCGGTGGTCGAAGCCTTCGGCGACCGGATCCTCACCGCCGACGGCAGCCTGGACCGGCCCGGACTCGGCGCGATCGTCTTCGCCGACCCCGACAGACTGGCCGTCCTGAACTCGATCGTGCACCCCCTGGTGGGCGCCCGCTCCCGCGAACTGGAGACCACGGCCGCCCCCGACGCCGTCGTAGTCCACGACGTCCCGCTCCTCGCCGAGAACGGCCTCGCGCCGCTCTACGACATCGTGGTCGTCGTCGACACCAGCCCCGAGACCCAGCTCGACCGACTCGTACGGCGGCGCGGCATGACCGAGGAGGACGCACGCGCGCGTATGGGCGCGCAGGCGACCCGTGAGAAACGCCTGGAGATCGCGGACGTCGTCATCGACAACGACGTACCCCTGGACGCCCTGCGCCGCCGCGTCGCCGAGGTATGGACCGACCTGGTCCGCAGAGAGCGGGCCCACCGCGCCGGCTCCCGGCGGGCACCGGGGGAATAGCCCGCACGCGCGCGGGCGTTGAATGTCGTCTGCAAGGGAAGGACTGTGCCGTGCCCGAGACCAGCGGATCGCCCGGACGTACCCCGGAAACGCACGTCATCGACTTCCGTGCCGCCGAGCAACTGCTCAACGCGCGGGATCCGCGGGGCGCGGTGAAGCTGCTCGACGGAGTCATCGCCGCGCACCCCGAGAACACCGCCGCCCGTCTGCTGCGCGCGCGTGCCTTCTTCGCCTCCGCACAACTGAGGCCCGCCGAGCTGGAGTTCACCATCGTCCTGGAACGCGAACCGGACAACGCGTTCGCACACTTCGCGCTCGCCCGCACCTACGAGCGCCAGGGCCGCCGTGACCAGGCAAAACGCCACTTCCGGCTGGCCGCAGCACTCGACCCGAACCCGCAGTACCTGAAGGCCGCGCAATTCGATTCCTGACCCCGGCGAACGGGCGGACAAGCGGACGGACGGACGGGCGTGCGTGGCTAGGGGTGACGGTGCCGCGGCGGACGCCCGTAGGACGGACGGCTGTGCGGCGGGCGACGGTAAGGGGGCGGGACCTCCGGTGGCGAGTACGGCGGCATGTCCCGGCCCGGCTGATAATGCGGACCCTGCCGGATGTGCCTGAGGACCACGGCCATGTCGACGGTGGCCACCAGCCACAGCACTCCGCAGGCGGCGGCCCAGCCCGGACGCCCGACCAGCGCGAACGCCGCCGTGCCGAAGACGGCCCAGACCAGCCCCCACACGCTCAGCCAGAACCGCGCCCGCAGCGCACTGCGCGCGGTCGTCGGTTCACTGCCCGTACGCATCGGATCACCACTCCTGCTTGCAACGTACTCTTCGACCAGCGCCCCGACCAAGGCACACACGTCCGCTGGGACATGGACGCCGCGCGCTGAGACGTGGACGTATGCATCGACCAGGACATACGCATCGACCAGGACGTACACATCGACCAGAACGAGACGCGAACGTCGTCCGAGAGGGGAACCGCGTGGTGCTGCCCGCCGCCGAGGACCTGCCCGAGCTGCTGCTCGACCTGAGCGTGCCCCACGAGGACATCAACGAACTGGTACGCCTCCACCGCACCGTCACCGGTGACGCCGGCGCGCTGCGGCTCCTGGAGGAGTGCGTCGAGGACCTGGTCCGGGACATCGGTGTCCCCGGCCGCCCGGTGCGGCCGGCGGAGCGACTCGCCGAGGCACCGGCGCGGACGGGCCCCTACTTCCTCGCCTACGTCTTCCTCGGCGCCCTCCCGCACACGCGTGCGTACCACCGCGACCGCGGCATCCCGGCCGACGTCTCCCGGCGCACCCTCGCCGACCTCGGCCGGGCCATGGCCGTCCACCGCAGGCAGCACGGCCACGGCGGGGTGCAGGCATCCGACTGGCTCGTCCGCCACTTCCGCGGCGCGCTGTACCAGCTCGGCCGGCTCCAGTTCGAGCGGACGGCGCTCGGGGAGCAGGCGGCACACCTGATCACGGAGAGCGGGCGGCCGGTCTCGCCCGGTGACCCCGCCCTCGCCCTCCACATCCCCGACTTCTCCGGACCACTGACCCCGGCCGCCTGCGACCGCTCCCTGGCGCGTGCACGAGAGTTCTTCGCCCGGCACTTCCCCGAGGAACGGCACCGGATCGCGGTCTGCCACTCCTGGCTGCTCGACCCGCAGCTGAGGCGGTACCTGCCCGCGGACTCCAACATCGTCCGCTTCCAACAGCGCTTCCGCCCCACCCACGAGGACACGGAACCGTCGGACACCGACCCCGTCCGGTTCGTGTTCGGCGACCCCGACCTTCCCGTCGACGACCTCCCCCGACGCACATCCGTCGAGCGTGCCGTCGTCGACCATCTGCGGGCCGGCGGCCACTGGCACCTCGGACACGGATGGTGCGCGCTGCACCCGGCACCGCCCCACACGTAGTTCCCGACGCTTCCTCGGAGTTCCCGACCAGGCCAGAAGTACTCGAACGAGTGAACTAGCCCACCCCAGGAACGCCCCAGCCACACCCACCCGTTGTTCGGGCATGACGGTAGAAATGCGAGACGGATACCAGGGAACAGGGCCCGGCGCGATCACTCCGGACGGCTGCGCCGTGGAGCTGTATTCACGCCTGCCGGTGAACAACGAGCCCGACATCATCGCCGCGGCCGTGCCCGCCGGAGCACACATCCTGGAGCTGGGCTGCGGTGTGGGACGCATGACCCACCCCCTGATGGAACGTGGCTTCACGGTCACCGCGGTGGACGAATCCACCGAAATGCTGGAACGCGTCCGCGGGGCGCGCACGATATGCAGCCCGATCGAGGATCTCGACCTGGGCGAGACGTTCGACGTGGTGATGCTCGCGTCGTTCCTGGTGCACGCCGGGGACATAGAGGTACGGCGGGGCCTGCTGCGCACCTGTGCCCGACACGTGGCGGAGGGCGGCAGCGTGCTCATCCAGCGGGAGGGCGAGGACTACCACACGAATCTGCCCCGGGAGCGGGTCGACCCCAGCGGCTTCACGATCCGCATGGTCTCGGCCGAACCGGTCGGCGACGGGGTGAACTCGGTGCTCGCGGAGTACGAGTTCCCGGACGCGGTCTGGACACAGACGTTCCTGGCCCGGCCGCTGACGAAGGAGCAGTTCGAGGCCGCGCTGGCGGAGGCCGGACTGGAGGTGGCCGAGTATCTGACACCGGACCGGGTGTGGGTGCGCGCGGTTCGGGCGGCCCAGTGAGCTGACGGCACAGCTTCACCGGCTGACGGCTGTGCATGTCCCGCTCGCCTCGCCGGAGACCCCGTCCGGCCGCCTACGCCGTACGGCCGGCTCCGCTACGGTCTTCGACGCGTCCACCTCCGCCACGGCCTTCGGCGCCGCCGGCTCTGCCACGGCTCTCGGCGCATTCGTCTGCGGTTACACGTCCGGCTCGGCCGTACGTCGAGTCCACATCGGCGCGAAGACTCCGCGCCCGCATAACGGTGGGAGGGTGGGAGGGGGGAGGGGGGAGGCCCACCGATGTGGCTAGCGTGCTCCCGGGGGTCGGTTCCCCAGTGCCCGCAGTGCCCGTAGCCGTTCCAGCTCGCGGCGGTCGCGTTTGGTGGGGCGGCCGGTTCCGCGGTCACGCAGGCCCGCGGGGGCGACAGCCTCACGGGGCGGGGGCGGAGGTGAGTTGTCGACATAGCACTGAATCGCCACGGGGGCGCCGACCCGCTTGCGGATCAGGCGTTTGACGATGACGATGCGCTCCCGGCCCTCCTGCCGAAGCCGCACCTCGTCGCCGATACGCACGGAGTAGGCGGGCTTCACGCGCTCACCGTTGACGTGGACGTGCCCACCACGGCAGGCGGTGGCACCCATCGAGCGGGTCTTGATCAGGCGCACCGCCCAGATCCAGCTGTCGATGCGGACGGTCTCGCCCTTGCCGGGACCGGCCGCATCAGCGGCGGCGACCGCAGCGGTGACCTTGGGATCCAGAGCGTCGCCGGAGCCGGATACCTCAGGAGTCTCATCGGGCTCGTCGTCGGCACGCGACCCGTGACCCTCGGTGGAGCCGTCGGCAAGGTCGTGGTCCGGGGCGCTCGCCCGCGTGTCCTGCCGGGCCTCCGTACGGTCCGCGGGCCGGTGTCCGCCGGTGCCGGATCCGTCGGACGTCCGGGCCCGGCGCACATCGGATCGCCCGCTCGCCGTCGGAGCGCCGGTCCCGCCTGCCCCGTGGTTCCTGTTCTCGACCGCGTCCTCGGAAGCCATGCCCCGACCTTAGCTCTCGGGACCGGGAGACACCGCAGCGTTTTCCGCGCCCGCCACCCGCCGGCCCGTCCGCTCGGCCGCGCGCCACTCCGATCTGTGCGTTCGTCGCGACGGGGGCGATTTCTCGGCAGGCATTCGGCGGGCATACCGTATCGGCAGGCATACCGTAGAGGAATGGACAGCAGCGGTCTCGACGATCTCGACAGCCTCCACGGTGTCGACGAACTCGATGATCTCGGCGGTCTCGACCGTCGTATCGCCGGTTGCCGGGCCTGCCCGCGGCTGGTCGCCTGGCGGGAGGAGGTGGCCCGCACCAAGCGCGCCGCCTTCAACGACTGGACGTACTGGGGTCGCCCCGTGCCCGGGTACGGACCGCCCGACGCCCGGCTGTTGATCGTCGGGCTGGCTCCCGCCGCGCACGGCGGCAACCGGACCGGCCGCATGTTCACCGGCGACCGCTCGGGAGACGTGCTGTATCAGGCGTTGTACGACATCGGGCTGACCTCGCAGCCCACCTCGGTGAGCGCGGACGACGGTCTGGAACTGTACGGCGTACGCGTCACCTCACCCGTGCACTGCGCCCCACCCGCCAACAAACCGACCCCCTCCGAACGCGACACCTGCCGCGCCTGGCTGGTCCGGGAACTGACGCTGCTGCGGCCCACCGTGCGGGCCGCGGTCGTGCTGGGCGCGTTCGGTTGGCAGGCCGCGTTGCCCGCGTTCGCCGAGGCGGGCTGGACCGTCCCCCGCCCCCGGCCGGCCTTCGCGCACGGCACCCGGGTGTCGCTCGGCGGCCTGGACCTCTTCGGCTGCTACCACGTGAGCCAGCAGAACACGTTCACCGGCCGACTCACCCCCGACATGCTGCGGGACGTGCTGCGCGCGGCGGCGGACGCGGCCGGACTTCCCGGAAAGAAATGAGAGGACGGACCCGTCGCGGGACGGGGTCTACGCGCTGATCACACGGATCACGGCTGCCACACATAGCGAACGTCCGGTTCCCGCTCCTCGTTCCCGCTGCCGTCCGTGAACTCGACGGCGACGAAGCCGTGCCGCTCGTAGAAACGGTGGGCGGGCTCGTTGACCTGGAAGGTCCACAGGGTGAGGCCCCCGGGGCTGCGTTCCTTGGCCAGGCCGACGAACCGGTCGCCGATACCGCGGCGCCGCCAACCGGGGTCCAGATAGAGCTGGGAGAGCAACGTGCCGTCGAGGACCATCACCCCCACGATCACGCCCCCGTCGGCCGTTTCGCCGACCCAGGTCTCCCTGAGCGGCACGACGACGTTCCGGAAGTGGTTGCGGACGTCGTCGTCGGAGCGCGGACGCACGACCGTCGGCAGCGCGGCGTCGTAGGAACGCAGCCAGACGTCGGCGGCGGCCCGTGCGTCGGACGCGACGGCCCGCCGCAGGACGACGTCGGTCACGTAGGCCCCGGCGCTCACGCCGGCATTCCCCCTCGATCGTGCTTCGTGGCGGCTTCGCCGACGACGGAGGCGCGTCGGTGCCCGAGCGGCGAGAAGCGGGCGGAGACGGTGACACATTGGGGCACGGCGACTCCTGGCACGGGTGGTCGACGGAGGACGATCCGCCGATCATCCCGGGGCGGGTTCCGCATCCGCATCCGAATTATTCGGCTCGCACGTCCGGCTCACCACACATACGCTTCCCGCGACCTCCATCGCACCGCGCACACCCGGCTGTACCGCATCTCGCCGCGACACAAGCCACCACCCCTGCGCGCCGAACCACTCCACCACGCCCCACTCCACCACGCCCCACTCCACCACGCCCCTGCCCAGCCCACGCCACCTCATCTCGCACCACGCCGCACCATCGCGTACCCCACCTCTGCCCCACCCGCCGGAGTCTCTTTCATGCCGTCCCAGCCCGATCAGCCCGATCAGCCCGATCAGACCTTCCTGGACACCACCGCCGACCGTCTCGCCGCGCTCCGCGGTGTGTGCGCCGTGGCTCTCGGCGGCTCCCGGGCCCAGGGAACTCACCGTCCCGACAGCGACTGGGACCTCGCCGTCTACTACCGAGGTCACTTCGCCCCCGCCGACCTGCGCGCACTCGGCTGGCCCGGCGAGGTGTCGGAGATCGGCGGCTGGGGCGGCGGGGTGTTCAACGGCGGCGCCTGGCTGAGCGTCGACGGCCGTCGCGTCGACGTGCACTACCGCGATCTGGACGTGGTCGAACACGAACTGGCGGAGGCGCGGGAGGGCCGCTTCCGGGTGGAGCCGCTGCTCTTCCACCTCGCCGGGATCCCCAGTTACCTGGTCGTCGCCGAGCTGGCGGTCAACACGGTGCTGCGAGGTGAACTGCCGCGCCTCGGGGCCTATCCGCCGAAGCTGCGCCGTACGGCTCCCGGACACTGGTACGGCACCGCCCGCGCCACCCTCGGCTACGCCAAGGCCAACCACGCACCGCACGGCCGTCTCACCGAGGTCGCCGGCGCCCTTGCCGTGGCCGCCGCCCAGAGCGCCCACGCGGTGCTGGCGGCGCGCGGGGAATGGGTGACCAACGAGAAGCGGCTACTGGAGCGGGCGGGACTGCGCGCCGTCGACGACATCGTGGCCAGGCTGCACGGCGGTGGGCCCCACGGTGACGGGTCGCCCGGCGACGCCCCGTCCGGCGACCGCCTGCATGGGGATGGGCCGCCCGGTGACGCGCCGGACGGCGATGCTCTCGTGGCCGGGATCGAGCGGGCCGAGGCCCTTTTCGAGGAGTCGGTCGCGACAGCTCGCGCTCTCCTGGGTATCGAATAATCATTCGAGATGGCGGAGTTGCCCCGGTAGCGTCTTCCTCGTGGCGAAACGCAACCAGATCATCGCAGTCGAGAAGGGCATCAAGTCCAAGGCGCACCAGGACCTGACGACCGCGCACCACGGGCTGCAGAAGCCCGCGTTGCTCGCGGGCATCTCCCGGACGTACCAGCCGAAGGACGAGGAGGGCGAGCAGTTGCCGCCCGAGTCCACGCGGGTGCAGGTCATGGCCGAGGACGTGCTGCGGGAGACCGCGGCGACCCTGACCCGGCTGTTCGACGTGACCGCCACCAAGGACTGGGCCAACTGCACCGCGCGGGCGGACGTGACGGTGGACGGACGGGTGCTTGTCGCCGACGCCCCCGTGTCCTACCTGCTGTTCCTGGAGAAGCAGCTCGTCGACCTCAACACCTTCGCGCGGAAGCTGCCGGTGCTCGACGCCTCCGAGTCGTGGGCGCAGGACCCGTCCACCGACGCCTGGAAGACCGAGCCGGTGCGGACCGTGCGGACCAAGAAGATTCCGCGCAACCACGTCAAGGCGGAGGCCACCGACAAGCACCCGGCCCAGGTCGAGGTCTACTACGAGGACGTGCCCATCGGGTACTGGACCACCGTGAAGTTCTCCGGCGCCCTCCCGGCCCGGCGGGTCAACGAACTCCTCGGCCGGGTGGAGAAATTGCAGCAGGCCGTGAAGTTCGCCCGCGAGGAGGCGAACGGCACCGACGTGGTCGACCAGCGGGTCGGTGACGCCGTGTTCGGGTACCTTTTCGGCCGGCCGGACGGTGGTGCGGCCTGACAGACTCCCCGGTCCCTGGTGACCGGGGTGCGCGAGGAGCGCAAGCTGAAGCTGAAGCTTGTCGTGACGGAGCGGTTCCAGTGGAGGTTCGAGTCCTCCCCGCGGCATTCATCCCGTGCCGCGGTAGCCCAACCGGCAGAGGCAGACCGCGTTCAATCTCAGACTCTCGCTCCAGACTCAGCATTCGCCGCCGATCGCCGGATCGACCGGGCCCAGGCCCCAGCGCGTCGAAATGCTGGTTCAAGTCCAGCCCGCGTAGCTCGATACGCGGTGGTCCAAAGGCAGGACGCGACGACTTGACGACTGACCTGGGTCCTCAAGCGTGCCGGCGTGTGATCGTGGGCGGCATTCAAGGGCCCGGGGGCAGGCTACGCCCCCGGGCCCGCTCCCGTTCGGTTCCTCTTTCGCCCCTCGCCCGCATCCCTGACCGGTTCCTCGTCCAGTTCCTCTTTCGTCCCTCGCCCGTATCCCCGCCCGTATCCCCGCCCGGTTCCTCGTTTGGTACCTCGATTGGTTCCCCCTGCCCGTTCCCAGTACGGACCCTGGTCGCCGCCGACCGCCTCGACGCCCGCGGACAGCTCGCCATGCCCGGCCTGATCAACTGTCACACCCATACGCCGATGGTCGCCCTGCGCGGCATCGCCGAGGACCTGCCCACCGGCGAGTGGTTCAACGACGTCATCTGGCCGGTCGAGGCCAACCTCACCGAGAAGGACGTGCAACTGGGCGCGCTGCTCGCCTGCGCCGAGCTGATCCGCGGCGGCGTTCCCTGCTTCGCCGACCACTACTTCGCCATGGACACGGTCGCTTCTGTCGTCGCGCGGTGCGGGATCCGGGCCCATCTCGGCCAGGTGTACTTCTCCTCGCAGGGGACCTCAGGGACGTTCGGCGTCCCTGGAGTTCGCGCTGCGTCACCGGGGCGGGGCCGACGGCCGCATCACCACGGCTCTGGCCCCGCACGCGCCGTACACCGTCACGGAGGCGGACCTCGCCGCCACCGCCGACCTCGCCCGTGAACACGGCCTGCCCGTCCACATCCACGCGGCCGAGAACCGCGACCAGACCGATATCGGCCTGGCCCGGCACAGCGTGACCCCGATCGAGACGCTGCACCGGGCCGGACTCCTCGATACCGATCTGCTCATCGCTCACGGCACCGGCACCGGCATCGTCGACCGCGACCTGCCCCTGCTGGAACGGACCTCGGGCCGTACGGCGGTGGCGACCGCGCTCCGCGGCTACCTCAAGTTCGCCTGGCCCACCACCACTCCCGTCCGCGCCCTGCGCGACATCGGCGTCCCGGTCGGGCTCGCCACCGACGGCGCCGCCTCCAACAACTCCCTCGACGTCTGGGAGTCGATGGCCCTGACCTCGCTGATCCAGAAGTCCAGTACGGGCGATCCGCGGTGGCTGACGGCACGCCAGGCCCTGCATCACGCCACGCTGCAGAGCGCCCGGGCCGTCGGCCTGGGGGAGCGCGTCGGCAGCCTCGTGCCGGGCCGCCGGGCCGCCGGGCCGCCGGGCCGACCTCGTCGACCTCACCGGCCCGCACACCCAGCCCGTCCACGATCTCCCCGCCACGCTCGTGCACAGTGCACGCTCCTCCGACGTACGCACCACGATCGTCGACGGCCGGATCCTGATGCGCGACCGCGCGTTGTTGACCATCGACGTCGCCACGGTGGTGGAGGAGCTGACGGCTCGGCTGCCCGCGCTCATCGCCCGCAGCCACGGCCGCCGTGTCCAGAAGTACGACACCTGAGCACGCGGGGCACGCGCATCCGTAACCTCACGCACCCGCGCACCCGCGCACCCGCGCACCCGCGCACCCGCGCACCCGCGCACCCGCGCACCCGCGCACCCGCGCACCCGCGCACCCGCGCACCCACGCACCTGTGTACCCCTGTGCACCCACGCGTCCGCGCATCCGAGCGCTCGGGTGTCTGACCACCGGGTTCCACTGCCTAGGCTGGACCTCGTGGATCTCGCGGACGGCCTGCTCGACCATCCCTACGACGTGTACCGCCGGCTGCGCGACAGTGCGCCGGTCCACCGCATCACCGGCCCCGACGGCACCCCCGCCTGGCTCGTCACCCGCTATGACGACGTGCGGACCGCCCTCGCCGACCCCCGGCTCTCGCTCGACAAACAGCACGCCACAGCCGGCACCTACAAGGGTTTCTCCCTGCCGCCGGCGCTGGACGCCAATCTCCTCAACATGGATCCGCCCGACCACACACGCGTACGCCGACTGGTCGGCCGGGCCTTCACACCGCGCCGCGTCCAGCAGTTGCGCGCACCGATCCGGCGCACCGCCGACGCGTTGCTGGACGCGCTCGGCCCGCACGGCAGCACCGACCTCGTCGCCGCCTACGCGGCGCCCCTGCCGATCACCGTCATCTGCGATCTGCTCGGCATCCCCGACGAGCACCGGTTGGACTTCAGGGACTGGACCGACGTCCTCGTCGCGCCCGATCCGGCCCGGCCCCAGGCCGGCAAGGAGGCGGTGGTGGCGATGCTGGGGTACTTCACCCGGCTGCTCGGCGACAAACGCGCGGACCCGGGTGACGACCTGCTCTCCGACCTGATCGCCGTGCGTGAGGCGGGTGACCGGCTGAGCGAGGACGAGCTGATGTCCCTCGCCTTCCTCATCCTCTTCGCCGGATACGAGAACACGGTGCAGCTCATCGGCAACTCCGTGCTCGCCCTCCTCGCCCACCCCGCCCAACTCGCCGAACTGCGCCGGGATCCCGGCCGGCTGCCGAGCGCCGTCGAGGAGTTCGCCCGCTACGAGGGACCCGCCCTGTTCGCGATCCGCCGCTTCCCGGTCGAGGACGTGACGATCGCCGGAGTGACCGTGCCCGCGGGCGAGACGGTCTGGCTGTCGCTGGCCGCCGCCAACCGCGACCCCGCCCGTTTCCCGCACCCCGACCGCCTCGACCTCGGCCGTGACGCCACCGGTCACCTCGCCCTCGGTCAGGGCATCCACTACTGCATCGGCGCGCCGCTGGCTCGCGTGGAGACCGAGATCGCCCTGTCCGCGCTGCTGGAACGGTTCCCGGATCTCGCACTCGGCGACGGCGGGTTGCGCTGGCGCCGGTCGCTACGCGCGCGTGGCCTGGTCGCGCTCCCCGTGACCTACTGACCTCCCAGAAAACGGGCCGCGAATGACCTCCGGGAACGGGGGCCGCGAAAAAAATTTCCCACGCGGCGATGAGTTCCGCCCCGCCCGTCGGTCACCACTGGAAACGCAGCGTCGTGGCCGTCGTACAGGAGGGGTCCATGCGGTTACCGGAGGTCGTCTCGCGTGAGCAGTGGCGCGCGGCGCGGGCGGATCTGCTCGCCAAGGAGGAGGCGGTCACCCGCGCGCGTGACGTGCTCAACGCGGAGCGGCGCGCGCTGCCCGTGGTCGAGATCGACTCGGAGTACGTCTTCGAGGGCGGCGACGGCAAGGCGACGCTGCTCGACCTCTTCGAGGGACGGCTCCAGCTCATCGTGTACCACTTCATGTTCGCGCCCGAATGGGATGCGGGCTGCCCCAACTGCTCGGCGTTCCTCGACCAGGTCGGACACCTGGCGCACCTCCACGCGCGCAGGACGTCGTTCGCGGCCGTGTCCCGGGCACCGTTCACCCGGATCCTGCCGTTCAAGGCGCGGATGGGCTGGACGCTGCCCTGGCTCTCGTCGTACGACAACGACTTCAACCGTGATTTCGAGGTGACCCTGGAGCAGGAGGGCCGGCTCGTCGAACGGCCGGGGATCAGCTGCTTCCTGCGGGAGTACGACCGGGTCTTCCACACCTACTCGGCGTACGAGGACGGGCTGGACGGGCTGGGCTCCGTCCCCAGCCTGCTGGACCTGACGGCGCTCGGCCGCACGCCCGAGGGCAGTGACCGCGTCCGCTATCACGACGAGTACGACTACTGACCCGGGACGGCGGGCCACCGACCTGGGACGTGGGCTGCTGACCCGGGACAGGCGAGCGGGCTGCTGACCTCGGACAGGACCGTGGGTCACCGGCCCAGGTCACCGGCGCAGGTCACCGGGCCAGGTCACCGGGCCGCTGACTTGGGTCCGCGGACGGCGGGCTACTGACCCGGGACGGTGGGCGTGGGCAGCTTCGTGGTGAACTGCTCCGCCTGGAGTCCGTACAACTCGGCGTAGACCCCGCCGAGGGCGAGCAGTTCGTCCGGGGTGCCGGACTCCACGAGCCGGCCGTGTTCGAGGACGTGCACCAGGTCGGCGTGGCGCACCGACGCCAGCCGGTGGGTGATCAGGACGACGGTCTGGCCGCTGCCCGCCAGTGCCCGGATCTTCTCGAAGACCTCCAGTTCGGCGCGTGCGTCCAGGGCGGCCGTCGGTTCGTCCACGATCAGGATGCGTCCGCGCCGGTATGCCGCGCGGGCGATGCCGAGCCGCTGCCACTGACCGCCGGACAGTTCGTGCCCGCCGCTGAAGTTCCGGGCCAGCAGCGTGTCCAGGCCGTGCGGCAGATCCGCGACCACCTCCTCCGCGCCCGCCTCGGCGACCGAGGCGGCGAGCCGTTCCTCGGTCA
The DNA here is from genome assembly GCF_042268025.1 of Streptomyces sp. NPDC056161. Taxonomy (NCBI): domain Bacteria; kingdom Bacillati; phylum Actinomycetota; class Actinomycetes; order Kitasatosporales; family Streptomycetaceae; genus Streptomyces; species Streptomyces sp. NPDC056161. The sequence continues at coordinate 53,266 of NZ_JBHJUV010000029.1, read as the reverse complement.
GGGGCGCCGAGGAACGCCCGACGGCCACATTGACCCGGGCTGTGAACGGCCACCGCTTGAAGTCCTGCGCCACCATCGCGATCCGCTCGGCCAGGTCGTGCCGGTCGGCGGTCGCCGCGTCCACGCCGTCCCACAGGATCTGGCCCTTGTCCGGCTTGTACAGGCCCGCGAGCAGCTTGACCAGTGTCGTCTTGCCGGAGCCGTTCTCGCCGACCAGTGCCACGATCCTGCCGAGCGGCAGGGCGAGCGTGACGTCGTCGAGCGCGGGCCGGGCGGCGTCGCCGGGGTAGCTGAACGTGACGTTCTCGAACCGGACCTCCTTCGGGTCCTCGGGCAGCGGCCGGCCGCCGACCGGGATCGCCCGCTCGGCGGCCTCGACGTACAACCGTTGCAGATCGCCGACGAACAGGGCTTCCTCGTGCAGTTGGTTGATCTCCAGGACGAGGGTGTCGAGGCTCGCGGAGCCCGTGCGGATCGCGATCACCGCCGTGCCCGCCACGGACAGCGCCATCGCGCCGGTCAGCAGCAGCCCGCCCAGCGTCGCGTACGTCGCCACCGTCGCGAGGCCCGTCCAGGCCGCCGCGATCAGGCCGGTGCGGGCCGCCAGCCGGGCCAGCCGCTCCTGTTCCGCCTCCGCGGTCTCCGACATGTCCCTGAAGTGCCGCAGCAGGAACGGGCCGACGCCGTGCACACGGATCTCGGGGGCGGCCTCCGGCTCGGTGAGCAGATTGGCGATCAGATGTCCGGCACGGGCGTGCTGCACCCAGGTGTGGAAGGACTCGTAGCGGCGCCGGGCGTTGGTCAGCGCGCCCCACGCGCTGGGCAGGGTCATGGTGATCAGCAGCGGCAGCAGTGCCGGGTGCAGCACGGTCAGCACGCCGGCCGCGGCGACCAGCGAGATCGCCGCGTTCACCACCCGCGTCCCGTACATGATCATGCGGCGGGCGGACTGGGCGCCGTACTGCGCGGTGTCCAGCAGTTTGTGGAAGGCGTGGTCCTCGATGGCGGACAGTTCCACGGCCGCCGCCCGCTCCAGGTACAGCTCGGTCGCCACCCGTTCCACCTTGGGTTCCAGGCGGCCGGTCGCGTACGTCGACGCGGCCCGCAGCAGTGCGGCCACCAGCGTCACCGCCGCCATGGCGATCAGGGCCGGCAGGGCGCCGCGCAGCCGTTCCTCGATCGGGCCCGTGCCGATCAGCTGTCCCAGCACGCTGTTGACGGCCAGCAGGCTGACCGCCTGGGCCGCGCCCCGGCCCGTCTCGGCGGCGAGCACCGTCCGCGCGGCGCGCGGGTCGGCCCGCCTGGCCAGCCGGAAACTGGACGCCAGCATTCCGGGCAGCCGGGTCACCATCGCCCGGAAGTCCAGTTCCAGGAAGGCGTCCCGGTGCTGGTTCCATCCCATGTCGTAGCGCAGCGGCCCGCCGAACAGCAGCCGCTCCGAATCGGACACCTCCGGTGTGATCCGATCGCGCGTCTTTCCCACCACCGACCTCCCCCGGACATGGACGGACGGCCACTATCGCGGGACCGTCCGCCGCCGGGCAGAGCGCGAACAGGGAGACAGGGAGCACGCGGGCGTACGCTGCCGCGGGCACACCGTGGCCGCGGTCTCGGCGGGCCGGGGCGGGCGCGCGTCCGGCGGATCGTGGCGGCCTGCGTCCGGATCCGGGGCCCGACCGGCGGCCGCACGCCGAGCGGGCCGTGCCGCCGACGGCTACGCGCTGAGCCGGCGGGACCAGTCCGGGGTGGTTCCCGTGACCCGGCACAGGGCCAGGTAGAGCGGGATCGGCGGGGTGTACGGGACGGTGTCGTCCGGCCGGTGGATGAGGCGGGTGGTGGAGGGGAGGCGCGCGCCCGGCGCATAGTGCACGGGGGCCGGCCAGACCAGCGCGTAGTCGGAGTCCGACGGCACGATCCACCACCAGTGCGACCCGTCGGCGTACACGCAGCCCAGCCGCGGCAGCCGCGGGACGACGAGCGGCCCGAACCGGGCGGGCACCGCGACCGCGTCGCAGCCCAGGGGGGTCGTCATGCCCTCGGGCAGCACGAGCGGTCCGAGGGCACCGGCGGTACCCGGCGAACGCTGCTCACGTTGCAGGCGCACGAGGGTGTCGAGGCCGCGTACCGGACCGGGTTGGCCGCGCACCGGACCGGACTGGCCGCCTCCGTGACCGGATGAGCCGTTCACTTGACTGGACGAGCTGCTCACTTGACCGGACATGCCGTACGTCTGACCGGACAGACCGCGTACCTGACCGGGTTGGGGGACACCGCTCACCGCCATTCGCGCCTCACAGACTGCCGTGTCTCCGGCTCGGACGTCCTGTGGTACTGCTTGCGCACCCGCTCCTCCTCGCCGGGACCACGGGCGGTGCCCGGTTGCGGGCGGGCGCCCCAGCCCAGGTCGTTGCGCGGATCGTCCGCGTCGGGGGCGGTGTCGGCCTGGCGCGGCAGCTCGGCCCAGACCAGCAGGCCCGGCCCGTGCTCCTGGGCGCCCCAGGCCCGGCACATGGCGCCGACGAGAAGCAGTCCCCTCCCGTGCTCCTCCTCCGACCGCTGCGAGGACGGATGGGGCGTACCGGGCGCGCAGCCCTCGTCACGCACCGCTATGCGCAGCACGTCGTCGTGGTCGTGCAGCTCGCAGACCACCCGCCGGCTTGCCGTGTGCACGATCGCGTTGGTGACCAGCTCGGATATCACCAGGACTGCGGTGTCGCAGGTGTCCGCGCGCACCGACCAGCCGGACAGCCGGTCCCGTGTCAGGCGTCTCGCCTGGGCGGGGGAGCCCGGATGTGCGGCAAGCTCGAACCGGAACCGGCGCTCGGCAGCGGCCTGACCTGCGGCTGCTCCGGCGTCGGCGCTGAGACCCGGTCGGTCTGCGGCGGCCTCTGCTCCTAAGGGCACGGACGGAATCACGCTTGCCACTATCGCCCCGCTGTGAACACTTGGCAAGTGTCACTATGAAAATTGCAGAGTGCTGTATGACTCGGTCGAGGGCCGTGGCACACTGCTCGCAACAGCACGGCCGGCGGCGCCAGTTCGGATCATCGGCGATTCAGTGGAACACCGATCGCTTCTTCGAATGGCGCCGCAGGGCTGTCCGGATTCATGCGTGTGCAGACGTGGAGGTGGAACGTGAGCGAACCGCGGTCCGCGCCGACCGTGGGCCAGGTGGTTCTCGGCCGGCGCCTGCTGGACCTGCGGGAACGCGCTGGTCTCAAGCGCGAGGAGGCCGCTCACATTCTCCGGGTGGCCCCCGCCACCGTCCGTCGTATGGAGATGGCCGAAGTCGCCTTCAAGATCCCCTACCTCCAGTTCCTGCTGAAGGCGTACGGGGTCACCGACGGCGAGGCCGAGCAGTTCGTGCTGCTGGCCGAGGAGGCCAACAAGCCCGGCTGGTGGCAGCGGTTCCACGACATCCTGCCGGGCTGGTTCTCGATGCATGTCAGCCTCGAAGGCGCGGCCAGCCTGATCCGCTCGTACGAGCCGCACTTCGTGCCCGGCCTGCTGCAGACCGAGGACTACGCGCGCGGCGTCCTGGTGGCCGGAGCCATAGGGCAGGCCCAGCCCGAGGACATCGAAGGCCACGTCGCACTGCGGATGCGACGCCAGGACCTGCTCACCCGTACCGACGCGCCCCGTTTCTGGGCGGTGATGGACGAAACCGCGCTGGTCCGCCCGGTCGGTGGTCCCGAGGTGATGCGCGCGCAGATCGACAAGCTGCTTGAGGCCGCCGAACTGCCCAACGTGACTCTCCAGATCGCCCCGCATGCCAACGGCCCCCATCCGGGCACATTCGGGCCTTTCGTGCTGTTCCGATTCGCCGTGTCGGAATTGCCGGACATGGTTTACAGCGAGTACCTGACCGGCGCCGTCTACCTGGACGCGCGCTCGGAGGTGGCGACCCACCTTGAGGTCATGGACCGCATGGCGGCGCAGGCCGCCACGGCACATCGCACCAAGGAGATCCTCAGGGATCTTCGCAAGGAGTTGTAATGGAACGTATCAAGCCCCAGCCCAAGTCGTTGCTCTACGGGCAGCGGATCTACAACGGCATGCCCGCGCGCGAGCTGGGCAGCGAGGGCTGGCACAAGCCGTGGAGCGGCGGCAACGGAGGCAACTGTCTGGAAGCCATGAAGCTCGCCGACGGCCGGATCGCCGTCCGTCAGTCGACCGACCCGGACGGGCCGGCGCTGATCTACACCTCGGACGAGATGACCGCCTTCATCGAGGGTGCGAAGGCAGGTGAGGCGGACTTCCTGCTGTCCTGAACTCGGCTCGTTGATTTTTATCTGACTCGACTTCCCCCCTATTGGCACAGACTTGGTACGGACTTGATCATTCACCGCGTCAGACACTTATGGAGTGCCGTATGACCGGGCAGGACCGCACGGCCACCGAGATCGACACCAGCAGGCCACACCCCGCGCGCATGTACGACTGGTACCTCGGGGGTAAGGACAACTACCCCGTCGACGAGGAGATGGGCCGGCAGATGCTGGCACTCGAACCCCGGGTGCCGGTGATGGCCCGGGTCAACCGCGCGTTCATGCACCGGGCCACCCGCTGGCTGGCCCGGCAGGGTGTACGGCAGTTCCTGGACATCGGCACCGGCATACCCACCGAGCCGAACCTGCACCAGGTCGCCCAGGAGATCGCGCCCGACGCCCGCGTCGTCTACTGCGACAACGACCCGATCGTGCTGGCCCACGCGGCGGCCCTGCTGCGCAGCACGCCGGACGGCGTCACCGAGTACCTCCAGGCCGACGTGCGCGATCCGGCCGCCATCATCGAAGGGGCCAGGCGGATCCTGGACCTCGACCGTCCCGTCGCGCTGTCGCTCGTCGCGCTGCTGCACTTCGTCTCCGACGAGGACGGCGCGCACGAACTGGTCGGCCGGCTGCTGTCGGAACTCCCGTCCGGCAGCTACCTGATGATGACCCACGCCACCGCCGACTTCACCCCGGAGGAGTCGGCGGCCGCCACCGCGAAGCTCAAGGGGGCGGGCGTGACACTCGCGCTGCGCTCCCGCGAGGAGTTCAGCGCCTTCTTCGACGGCCTGGACCTGGTCGAACCCGGGGTCGAGATCGTCCACAAGTGGCACCCCGAACTGGGTGAACCGGTCGCCGGTCAGGACGACGGCGTCATCCCCGGGTACGGGGCGGTGGGGCGCAAGCCCTGACCACCACCGGCGACCACCGACAAGCTCCGGCACTTTTCGACGAGTTCTGAGGAAGCCTGCACGAACTCTGCCGAGCTCTGACTGAACGGCCGCATCGGCGGCGGTCCGGCAACCACCCTGGCTTGCCGGACCGCCGGGCCGCGCGTTCCGACCGGGACGCGGTGGTCGGCAGGGCCTCGGACCTGACCTCACACGGTCATCGGCCGGTCGTACGCCGATATCGGAGCCGGGAGTTGCGAACTCCCCGTCAGATACCGGTCGACGGCCGCCGCGACCGCCCGCCCCTCCGCGATGGCCCACACGATCAGCGACTGCCCGCGCGCGGCGTCCCCCGCGGCGAACACGCCAGGGACATTGGTGGCGAAACCGGCATCCCGTGCGATCGTCCCCCGCGGTGCCATCGCCACCCCCAGCTGATCGACGAGCCCGTCCGTCCGATCGGGCCCGGAGAAGCCGAGAGCGAGCAGCACGAGGTCGGCCGGCAACGTCCGCCCGGTACCCGGCCGCACCCGACGTGCCGTGTCCACCTCCATCAGATGCAGCGCCCGCACATGCCCGCTGTCGTCCCCGATGAAGTGCAACGTCGATGCGGCGAACAGCCGCGCGTCCGCGTCCGCCGCCGGTGCCGTCACCAGATCGCGCGCCTCCTCGTGCGCGGCCGACAGCCGGTAGATCTTCGGATACGTCGGCCAGGGCTCGGCGTCCTCGTCCCGCTCGGCGTCCGGCTGGGCATAGATGTCCAGCTGGGTCACGGACGCGGCGCCGTCCCGCACCGCGGTGCCCAGACAGTCCGCGCCGGTGTCGCCGCCGCCCACGATGACGACGTGCTTCCCCGCCCCGGACAGCGGCGAGACCGCCAGGTCACCCTCGCCCACCCGGTTGGACAACGGGAGGTACTCCATCGCCTGATGGATCCCCGCCAGCTCCCGCCCCGGCACCGACAGTTCCCGCCACGCCGTGGCCCCCGTGGCGACCACCACCGCGTCGTACCGCGCCCGCAACTCGTCCGCCCCGACGTCCCGCCCGACCGTCGTGGACGTACGGAACCTGGTCCCCTCGGCCCGCATCTGCTCCAGCCGCCGCTCCAGATGCCGCTTCTCCATCTTGAAGGAAGGGATGCCGTACCGCAGCAGCCCGCCGACCCGGTCGTCCCGTTCGTACACGGCGACCGTGTGCCCGGCCCGGGTCAGCTGCTGTGCCGCGGCGAGCCCCGTCGGCCCCGACCCGATCACCGCGACCGTCCGACCGGACAGCCGGTCCGGCGGCCGGGGCGGTGCGAAGCCCTCCTCCCAGGCCCGGTCGGCGATGGCGCACTCGACGTTCTTGATGGTCACCGCCGGCTGGTTGATCGCGAGCACACATCCCGCCTCGCACGGCGCCGGGCACAACCGCCCTGTGAACTCCGGGAAGTTGTTCGTGGCGTGCAGCCGGTCCCCGGCCGCCCGCCAGTCCTCGCGCGACACCAGGTCGTTCCACTCGGGTATGAGGTTCCCCAGTGGACAGGCGTCGTGGCAGAACGGTATGCCACAGTCCATGCACCGGTCGGCCTGCCTGCTGATGATGGGCAACAGCGCCCCCGGGACATACACCTCGGCCCAGTCCCGGACCCGCTCCTCGACGGGCCGACGTGGCCACTCCTCGCGCGGCGTGGTCATGAAACCCTTGGGATCGGCCATGGTCGTCTTCCTTGCCTGCGCGTACGACGGGCCATGCGTCGTAGGGTGGCGTTCCTCCGGCCACGATACGTCTCCCCGGCCCCCCGCGCAGAGCCGTCGACAGCGCCTTTCCCGGGACCGGGAGCCGCCCTCCGCCCCGACCGCCTCCGGCTCTCTGACCTGCTGGGAACCCACCACGCGACGCTCAGCTCAGCGCCAGCAGATACACCACCGCGGCGGCCGCCGAGGCGACCGTACGGACGTGGTTCCACATGGTCCATTCGCGTACGTACGTCGGCCAGTAGGCGGCGGCCTCCGGAGTGCCTGGCTCCACTCTGGCCAGGGCGTCGTTGCGGGGCACGTTGGCGACCAGGGTCAGCCCGAACGAACCGAACAGGAACAGCGCGCTGCCCAGCAGCAGCTCCACCTTGCCCTCGTCCGGCCACAGCACGAACGTCACCACGGCGATCATCGCGCACAGCACCGCGGTCCCCGCGAACACCAGCATGAAGGCAGGGGTCACCGCGGACACGTTGATCGCGTTCATCGCGGCGACCCCCTGCGCGGGCGGCAGCGCGGCCAACCCGCGCATGACGAACGTCGAGAACCCGCAGAACACCCCGGCCACCACCCCGGTGCCCAGCACCCCCGCCACGATCAGTACGAAGTACGGTCCATCGATCATGTACACAACGCTCCCCCCTTGAACCGGGCTCACCCGGTGCTCTCGTCACTCTGTGCCTTCCCCCGACAGAACCGCGATCATCGCCCGATGACCGAATCGCGATCACTACCGGACACGTGGGGCCTTGCCGGCACCCTCGCGAGCGTCAGGCTCCGTCCGCCGGTCCGTCGACGGGTCCCGTCCGCCCGTCGGTCTGTGGGTCCCGTCTGCGAGTCCGGTCTGTGGGTCCCGTCCGCCGGTCCGGTTCGTCGACGCGGTCTGCGGGCCTGGTCCGGGGTTGGCCTCACCCCACGTCCGCCGCTGCCTCCCGCCACCCGAACAGCACCGTCTCCACGGCGGGCGTGATCCGCCGTCGTGCCTCATACCGGGGCACGCCGCTCATCAGCAGCCGGTCGTACGGCGTGTCCAGATGCCGCACGGCCGCCACGACCGCCGACACCACGGCCCCCTCGGACAACGCCCGCCCCGCCGCGCTGCGCCCCACCCGGCCGCTGCCCCGCACCGACGCGTGCGCGGCGATCGCCTCCGCCCGGTCTGCCGGGCACCCGGGAAACAACCGCCGGATCTTTGCCGTGAACTCCTCGGCGAACCGTGCGTCCTGGTCCGCCCGACGCCGTGCGTCCCGTGCCCGGCGGCGCCGCCGCGCCTGAGCGTCGGCCAGGCACCGCTGCTCCGCCCGGGCGAGAGCCGCTTCCTCGACCAGAACGCCCTGCCGCTCGTACCGGCTCCTGCGCCGGTTGAACCGCACCACCACCGCCGACAGCCCGCTCTCCTCCCTCGATCTGCGCGTCAGTGCCGTGTCGCCGCGCGTCAGGAACATCAGATGGCCCAGGTCGGCACAGTCGAGGCAGTGCGGCACCCCGTCCTCGAACACGAGCAGTGACAACGGCCCCCGACGGCATGCGCCGCACTGCTTCCGCCGCAGCGGTTGGATCACGACAAGTCCGTTGTGCGACAGATCGGTTGCGAAGCGCGCCATACCTCGTTCCTTCCCCGCGGGACCCCCGTTCTCCCGTCTGCCGCTGCCGGCCCGCGGTCGGGCGGAGGTCGAACATCGACAGCTGTGTGCGGTGTCGCACGGGGGCCTCGATCCCGTCGGCGTACCGCCGCAGCGGGTGATGCCGCGACTCGATGGAAGCACCGGATACAGCGGGCGCCGACGCCGGACGACGGACGTGTTGCGGCGTCGGCCGCCCCGTTGGAGGCGGGCCGAAGCGGACCCCACTGGCGCGGGTGCACTGGCCTCGGTCGGCCCCGGTCTGCCTCGCCGTGCCCGGTCGGCGGATCGGCCCTGGAGCGCCGGGCCGCCGGTCCTGCTCTGGACGGCCCCGCGTCAGTGCGCACGCTGCCGCGCGGCATCATGGGGCCGTGCGACTCGAAGCGATCACTTGGGACCGGCTCGGCGAGCTGCTGGCGGAGCGGCTGCTCGACATGCGGCCCGCGGACGGCGGCTCCTGGCCCCGTGTCGCCTTCGACGGCGCCCCGGCCGCTCACCCGGGCGACCTCGCGGAGCGGGTCGCGCAGGCGCTGCGGGTGCGTGGGCGTCCCTCGCTCGTCGTGGGCACGGAAGGGTTTCTGCGTCCGGCCTCGCTCCGGCTGGAGCACGGCCGCCGGGACGTGGAGTCGTACTACAGCGGCTGGTTCGACACCGCGGCACTCTGGCGTGAGGTCTTCGGGCCGCTCGAACCCGGCGGCGACGGCCGTGTCCTGCCCGACCTGTGGGACCCCGCGACCGACCGGGCGACCCGTAGCCCCTACGTCCAACTCCAGCCCGGCGGAATACTGTTGCTCCACGGCCCCCTCCTCCTGCGGCACTGGTTTCCTTTCGACCTGACCGTTCACCTTCTCCTCTCTCCGGCCGCCCTGAGCCGCCGTACCTCCGAGACGGACCACTGGACGCTGCCCGCCTTCGACCGGTATGCGGACGAAACCGACCCCGCCGCGACGGCCGACGTCCTGGTACGCGCCGACGACCCCCGGCGCCCCGCCTGGAACGGCTGATCCCGCTTTCCTCCGCCGCGTCCACGGCATGCGCGGCGCCCGATGGTCCCCGCCGCCTGCGGGTGCGCACACCTGGCCGCGCGCGGGACAATGAGTGCGCCGGGACACAGCGGTGTTGCCCGCGCCGCGCCGGCCCATCCGGTACCGGGAGGTGCACCATGACCACTGCCGGAGACATCATGCACCGTGGCGCCCAGTGGATACCCGCCCACGAGACCCTCGACCGCGCCGCCCAGTTGATGCGCGAACTGAACGTAGGAGCGCTGCCCATCAGCGACGAGAACGATCGGCTCTGCGGCATCCTCACCGACCGTGACATCGTGGTCGGCTGCGTGGCCATGGGGCATGACCCCGCCAAGGTCACCGCAGGGCAGCTGGCCCACGGCACGCCCCGCTGGATCGAGGCGAGCGCCGACGTCACCGAGGTGCTCCAGGAGATGCGGCAGCACCAGATCCGTCGCCTGCCCGTCATCGAGAACAAGCGCCTCGTCGGCATGATCAGCGAGGCCGATCTCGCCGAGCACCTGGAGGACGACCAGATCGCCGCCTTCACCGAGAGCGTCTACGCCCGGACCTCGCCGTCCCTCCACTGACGCCCCCGATGCCCGTCGCTGTGCCCGTCGCCGGGCGGGTCACAGCCAGCCGTTGCGCCTGAACCCGCGGTACAACGCCAGACAGGCGATCGATATCACTCCGATGACCAGCGGATAGCCATATCGCCACTCCAGTTCCGGCATGTGCTTGAAGTTCATGCCGTAGACGCCGCACACCATCGTCGGTACGGCGATGATGGCCGCCCAGGCCGTGATCTTCCGCATGTCCGAGTTCTGCGCGACGGTCACCTGAGCCAGATGGGCCTGCAGGATCGAGTTGAGCAGTTCGTCGAAAGAGGCGATCTGTTCCTTGGCCCGTATCAAGTGGTCGAGGACATCCCTGAAGTACGCCTGTATCTCCGGGTCGACCACCCGGATCGGGCGGGTGGCGAGGTCCTCGACCGGGCGGGCCAGCGGTACCACCGCCCGCTTCAGTTCCAGGAGTTCACGCTTGAGCTGGTAGATCCGCCCGGGGTCGGCCCGCGCCCCGTTCTCCGTGAACACATCCGTCTCGACCTGGTCGATGTCGGACTGCACGGCGTCGGTGACGTTCAGATACTCGTCCACCACGTGGTCCGCGATCGCGTGGAGTACCGTCGCCGGGCCCTTGGCCAGCTGTCGCGGCTCCGACTCCAGTTCCTCACGCAGCGGCCCCAGCGAGCCGTGCCGGCCGTGCCGGACCGTGATCACGAAGTCCTGGCCGAGGAACACCATGATCTCGCCGGTGTCCACGACCTCGCTGGTCGCCGTCAGCTTCTCGTGCTCCACATAGCAGACCGTCTTGAACACCGCGAACAGCGTCTCGCCGTACCGCTCCAGCTTCGGGCGCTGATGGGCCTCCACCGCGTCCTCGACCGCCAGTGGGTGCAGGTCGAACAACTCGGCGATGCCCGCGAACTCGTCGTCCGTCGGCTCGTGCAGCCCGAGCCAGACGAACCCGTCCCCGTTCTTGCGCACCCGCTCCACGGTGTCCACCAGGTCGCCGCAGCCAGGGATCCGGATGCCGTCCCGGTACGTCACGCAGTTGACCACAGAGGAGCCCAGGGGCGAGCGGGCGGGATGGCTGAGGTCGACGCGTGGGCGGCGCCGGGCCAGCCGCGCCACCTTGCGCAGACCGCCGACCCTGCTCAGGTCCTTGACCTTGCGCAGATTCCCTGCCATGGACATGTGGATCCCCCCTGCGTGGAACTTCTCGTGCCGTGCTGCCGCGTCTTGGTCAGAGAGTCTGCCAGCCCGGCGCAATGCGCGGGCAAGCCTGTGGGAACGAACTGTTCCGTTTGGTTCCCGGCTGTGGACAAGTCGTCTCCCGGCTGTGAAACAGCCGTTCCGCTCGCCCCGCCCGTCACGGCCGCGTGTTCGCCACGGCCACCTGCCCGCCCGTCACGGCCGCCATGCCCGCCCCACCCGCCTCGGCCGACTCGCAGCGCCGGAGCGTCGGCCGTCCCCGGCAGGCGGCACAACTGGGATGATCGCGGCATGACGCGATCCGACGGGTATCTCCTCGACAACCAGCAGACCGAGGCGGAGCAGCGCTTCGACGCCTTCGCCACCCTCTTCGACCCCACCACCTTCCGGCACCTGTCCGGTTTCGGGCTGGGAGCCGGCTGGCGCTGCTGGGAGGTCGGCGCCGGCGGTACCTCCGTGGTGTCCTGGCTGGCCAAGAAAGTCGGCCCGACAGGCACGGTCCTCGCGACCGACATCGACACCTCGCTGCTCACCGAGGTCTCCCGCGCGCCGGTCGAGGTGCGCGTCCACGACGTCGGCGCGGAGGAGCCGCCCGGAGACGGCTTCGACCTGGTGCACGCCCGGCTGGTCCTCGTCCACGTCCCGGACCGGGAGCGGGCGCTGCGCTCGATGATCCAGGCACTGCGGCCCGGCGGCCGGCTTCTGATCGAGGACGCCGATCCGGCCCTCCAGCCACTCATCTGCCCCGACGAGTCCGGCCCCGAGCAGCAGCTGGCCAACCGGCTGCGGAAGGGTTTCCGCAGCCTGCTCGCCGAGCGCGGCGCCGATCTGGCCTACGGCCGCAGGCTGCCACGCCTGCTGCGCGAGGCCGGACTGCACGAGGTGCAGGCCGACGCGTACTTCCCGCTCACTTCGCCCGCCTGCGCGGCCCTGGAGTCCGCCACCGTGCGGCAGATCCGGGACCGGCTCGTCACCGCGGGACTCGCCACCGACGAGGACATCGATCAGCACCTCGCCAACGTCGCCGACGGCGGCATGGATCTGGCGACGGCGCCGATGATCTCGGCATGGGGCCGCAAGGCGTGAGCCGCGGTCCGTCGCCTGCGCGCGGTCATTTCCGTGCCGGTGGCCGGCCGCCCACCAGCTCCACCGCCCGGGCGCCGGCCCGGCATCCCTGCGCCGCAGCCTCCTCCACGCCCGCGCCCGCGGCGAGAGCGGCCAGGAAGGCGCCCGTGAACGCGTCGCCCGCGCCCGTCGTGTCCCGGGGCGTCGCGGGTACGGCGGGTACGCGGCCGAGGACACCGCCGGACCGGGCCAGCAGCGCCCCGTCGGCGCCCAGCTTGGCGACCACCAGCGGAACGAAGCGGCTCAGCGCGGCGGCGGCGTCCGCCGGATCAGACAGTCCGGTCAGCAGGCACGCCTCGTCCCGGCTGGGCAGCAGAACCTCCAGCCCTTCGGCGAACGCCAGGAAACGTTCCGTCCCCAGGGCCCGGAGGAATCCCGTCGACGCCGGGTCGAGGCTCACCGGTACGCTCCGCGCGCGTGCCGCCCGCAGCGCCGCCGCCGCCAGCGCCCGGCTCGGTTCCGAGAACAGCAGATAACCGGACAGATGAAGCCGGGCGACCCCGTCGAGCAGCGCGTCCGACCAGTCCGCGGGTTCGAGCCGCAGCGACGCACCGCTGTCCGTCAGGAAGGTGCGTTCGGCCGCGGCGTCCATGTCCACCAGGCAGATCACCGTCGCGGTCGCCGCCTCCGCGTCGAGCACGAGCCGCGGGCGCACTCCGGCAGCCAGCAGCTCCCGCGCATGCCACTCCGCGGTGTCCGCCCCCACCCGGCCCAGCAGCCGCACGTCGGGGCAGCCCGCGTCGGCGGCCCAGCAGGCCACGTTGGCGCCCGCGCCGCCGGGCATCGTACGAATCAGGGCCGCCGTGTCGGTGCCGGGTGCGAGCGGTCCCCGGTGCCGTGCGACGACGTCGGTGACGACGTCACCGACGACCAGCAGCGCTCCCGCCCGGCCGGCGCTCACCCCCGGGCCCAAGCCGCGGCGATCCGCGCGGCGAGCCGCACATTGCCACGGACGGCCGCCAGGTTGGCGCTCAACGACGCACCGTCGGTGTGCCGGACCAGGTAGTCCAGCAGGAACGGCGTGACCGCCTGGCCTGCGATCCCCTCCGCCTCGCACGCGCGCAGCGCCTCGGCGAGCACCCGCGCGTGCAGGGCGGGATCCAGCTGCTCCTCCTCGGGCACGGGGTTCGCGACGATCAACGCCGACTCCGGCCCGTCCAACGAGTCCTGGGCCCGCATGACCCGAGCCACCTCTTGCGGGCTGTGCAGCGTCCAGTCGACGGGATGTCCGGAATCGGACAGGTAGAAACCGGGGAAACGGTCCGTGCCGTACCCGGCGACCGCGACCCCCAGCGTCTCCAGACGCTGCAAGGTGGCCGGAACGTCCAGGATCGACTTCACCCCTGCGCACACCACGGTGATCCGCGTCCGCGCCAGCAGACCCAGGTCCGCGGACTCGTCCTGCGTCACCGTCCACTGCCGGTGCACGCCGCCGAGCCCGCCCGTCGCGAACACCCGGACGCCGGCCAGGGCCGCCAGCAGCGCGGTCGCCGACACCGTGGTCGCCCCGCTCGCCCCGGCCGCCACGGCGAGCGGCAGGTCGCGATGGCCCAGCTTGCGGATGCCCTCCTCGTTCGCGACGCGCTCCAACTGCTCCTTGTCCAGGCCCACATACGGCCGCCCGTCCAGCACGGCGATGGTCGCGGGCACCGCTCCCTCCCGCCGGACCGCCTCCTCCAGCTCCTGGGCCACCCGCAGATTGCGCGGACGCGGCAACCCGTGCGCGATGATCGTGGACTCCAGGGCCACCACGGCGCGACGCGCGTCGATCGCCTCCTGCACTTCCCGTGACACCACCAACACCACGCGTCCGCCTCCTGCCGCTCGGTCCTCCCTCATACCTGGCGATCCGCGTCCCGGGACAAACGCATGCCGGCCCAGGAACCACGAACCACGGCCGGGAACCGCCCCGGAACCTTCAGAACAGGGGTTCGGGCAGCACACCCTCCAGCGCGAGCAGCTTCCGCTTCGCCTCCAGCCCGCCCCCGAAGCCGCCGATGCCACCGTCGCTCTCCACGACACGGTGACAGGGCACGACGACGGGCAGCGGATTCGAGCCCATGGCCACGCCCACCGCCTGCGCCGCGCCCGGCTGACCGACCCGCCCGGCCAGGTCGCCGTACCCGACGACCGTGCCGTAGGGGACGCCGGATGTCAGCTCGCGCAGCACCTGCCGGTTGAACCCGGAGATCAGCGACCAGTCCAGCGGCAACCGGAAATCGTGCCGCTTCCCGGCGAAGTAGTCATCGACCTGGCGTATCGCCTCGGCCAGCAGCGGCGAGCCGGGATCCTCGACGGGCTCGCCGCCCAACCGGGTCGCGAGCCGCTCCAGGGCCCGGTCACGCACGGTGTCAGTGGCGTGGAAGACGACGTTGACCAGGCCGTCGGGGGTCGCCGCCAGCAGCAACGGACCGATGTCGGTGGCCACGACGGCCCACACGACCCGCTGCTCGTACTGCCCATGGCTGTCCATGCGCCAACCGTAGGGCCCGCCACTGACAACGCCATGTCGCCGGCCCGCCGGGCCGCTCCGTGGCGAGGGGCTCAGAACCCGGGCTCAGAGCGCGCTCAGCGCCTCCCGCACCAGGTCGGGTTCGTTGGTGATGATGCCGTCGACGCCGTAGGAGGCGGCCTTCCGCGCGGTCGGAGCGTCGTTCACGGTCCAGGTGAACACCCCCAGCGGCCTGCCGTGCGGCCCGTCGCAGGCGTGCACAGCGGCGACGTAGTCGCTGGAAACCGATCCGTAGGCGGGGTTGATCAGGTCCGTGAAGCCCGCGTACGCGGGCAACTCGGCCACCGGTGGCGCACCCAGGTAACCCGTCGTGAGACCCGGCCTCAGGTCGTGGACGATCCGCAGGCTGCCGGCGCTGAAGCTCTGCACGACGAGCCGGCCGGCGTGCCATGGGTCGAGCCAGCCCTCGTTGCCGAGGAGTTTGACGGTCTCCCGTTCGATCCCCGGGTACAGCTCGGGGCTCTTGATCTCCAGGAGCAGCTTCTCGTGGTCGTGCTCGACCCGGCGCATGTACTCCTTGAGCGTCGGCACGCGCGTGCCCGCGTACGCGGGTTTGAACCAGCTGCCCGCGTCCAGGCGGGCGATCTCGGCCGCGGTGAAGTCCTTCACCTTCCAGGGGGCCCGGCCGGGGAACACCTCCTCGGCGTTCGTGGTCCGCGTCAGGCTGTCGTCGTGGAGGACGACCAGTTCGCCGTCCTTGGTCCGCTGCACGTCGTTCTCGACCCAGGTGAAGCCCCTTCGGGCCGCCTCGTCGACGGCGGGCAGGGTGTTCTCCGGCGCGTAGGCGGAGGCTCCTCGGTGGGCGACGACCGTGACCTGCCCGCCGACGCCGCCGGCCCGTGCGCCGAGGGCGAGGGTGACCAGGGCGGCGGCCGCCAGAAGCGCGGTGGTCGTGGCGGCAATCGCGCGCACGCGCATGCGTACTCCTCACGTCCTGCGAAGTCGGGTGAATACGGATGACCACGAACGGTTCCGAGTACGGAAAGCATCGGACAGACAGCACAGAGTAGGCGGTGGCGGGGTACGGGATGAGCACAGTTTGAACGGAGTTGCCCGCGGGCGCTCACTGATGCCGCACAAGTGGGGCAAGGGCGTGTTTCTTTGCCGGAAAATCGTTCGACCGTTCCGATGGGGGTCATACTCTCTGCGAAACCCTGACCGCCCGCGCGGTCCTGGGACGGGGGCACGGTTCGGGTATTCCGGGACTCAAGAGGGCGGGAGGGCAGCCGGGCATGCAGGGCACGGTCGAGGAATTCAGTTACGGGGCCGTCACCCCGTTGGTGGGCTTCGTGATGGCCTGCCTCGGTGCCGCCCTCGGACTGCGCTGCACCGCCAGGTCCCTGCTGGTGTCGCACTCCAGGCGGCCCGCCTGGCTCGCCCTGGGCTCGGCCGCCATCGGCTCCGGCATCTGGACCATGCACTTCGTCGCCATGATGGGGTTCACCGTGGCGGAGGCGCCGGTCGGCTTCGACATCCCGATCACCTTCGCGAGCCTCGGCATCGCCATCGTCATGGTGGGCGTCGGCATCTTCATCGTCGGCTACCGCGGGGCCACCGGAACGGCACTGTTCACCGGCGGAACGATCACCGGTTTGGGCGTCGCCTCGATGCACTACCTCGGCATGGCGGGCATACGCCTGGACGGAAGACTGACGTACAACACCTTCACCGTCGTCGCCTCCGTGGTGATAGCGGTCGTGGCCGCCACGGCCGCGCTGTGGGCGGCGGGACAGATCCGCGGTTTCCTGTGGAGCGTGGGCGCGAGCCTCGTCATGGGGCTCGCGGTCAGCGGCATGCACTACACCGGAATGGCCGCCCTCACGGTCCATCTGCACGGCACCGCGGCCGCCACCGGCGACTCCTCGCCCGCCGCCACGCTCGCGCCCATGCTGATCGGCCCCCTCGTCTTCCTCGTCCTCGCCGGCGCCGTCGTGATCTTCGACCCGCTGATGATCGCGGGCAGGCCCGTCCAGGCCCCGCAGGAGCGCAAACCCGGCATCCCGGCCGCCGCCGTCGCCCCGCACCCGCGCCGCCGCCCGGAGGTCACGGCCCCTCCGCCGCGGATCGGCCAGGGGGCCCACTCAGCGCACCACCACGGCTCACGCACCCCGCAGAACCGGTGAGCGGAGCCCGTTGTCAGTGCGGGGTCGTACGGTGGATGACATGCGGCCCGTTTCCCACATCGAACGCACGGTGGCGCCCTTCGAGGTCGTCAGCCCCTACCGGCCCAGCGGCGACCAGCCGACGGCCATCGCCGAGCTGGCCAAGCGCATCGAGGCAGGTGAGAAGGACGTCGTCCTGCTGGGTGCGACCGGCACCGGCAAGTCGGCCACCACGGCGTGGATGATCGAGCAGCTCCAGCGCCCCACGCTGGTGATGGCGCCGAACAAGACGCTGGCCGCGCAGTTGGCCAACGAGTTCCGCGAGCTGCTCCCGAACAACGCGGTCGAGTACTTCGTCTCGTACTACGACTACTACCAGCCCGAGGCATATGTCCCGCAGTCGGACACCTACATCGAGAAGGACTCCTCGATCAACGAGGAGGTGGAGCGCCTGCGGCACTCCGCCACCAACTCGCTGCTCACCCGCCGCGACGTCGTCGTGGTCGCCTCGGTCTCCTGCATCTACGGCCTCGGTACGCCCCAGGAGTACGTGGACCGGATGGTCCCCCTCAAGGTGGGCGACGAGATCGACCGCGACGAGCTGCTGCGCCGCTTCGTGGACATCCAGTACACGCGCAACGACCTGGCGTTCACCCGCGGTACCTTCCGCGTCCGCGGCGACACCATCGAGATCTTCCCGGTGTACGAGGAGCTCGCCGTCCGCATCGAGATGTTCGGCGACGAGATCGAGGCACTGTCCACGCTCCACCCCCTCACCGGCGAGATCATCAGCGACGACGAGCAGCTGTACGTCTTCCCGGCGTCCCACTACATCGCGGGGCCCGAGCGCATGGAGCGGGCCATCAACGGCATCGAGAAGGAACTGGCCGAGCGCCTCGCCGAGCTGGAGAAGCAGGGCAAGCTCCTGGAAGCCCAGCGCCTGCGGATGCGCACCGGGTACGACATCGAGATGCTCCGCCAGATCGGCAGCTGCTCCGGTGTGGAGAACTACTCGATGCACTTCGACGGCCGCCTGCCCGGCTCGCCGCCCAACACCCTGCTCGACTACTTCCCGGACGACTTCCTCCTCGTCATCGACGAGTCGCACAACACCGTCCCGCAGATCGGTGCCATGTACGAGGGCGACGCGTCCCGCAAGCGCACCCTCGTCGACCACGGCTTCCGGCTGCCGTCCGCCCTTGACAACCGGCCCCTGAAGTGGGAGGAGTTCCAGGAGCGGATCGACCAGACCGTCTACCTGTCCGCCACCCCGGGCAAGTACGAGCTGTCGCGAGCCGACGGCGTCGTCGAGCAGATCATCCGCCCCACCGGCCTCATCGACCCGGAGGTCGTCGTCAAGCCCACCGAGGGCCAGATCGACGACCTGGTGCACGAGATCCGCCGGCGCACCGAGAAGGACGAACGCGTCCTGGTCACCACGCTCACCAAGAAGATGGCCGAGGACCTCACGGACTACTTCCTGGAACTCGGCATCCAGGTCCGCTACCTGCACAGTGACGTCGACACCCTGCGCCGCGTCGAACTGCTGCGTGAGCTGCGCTCCGGCGAGTTCGACGTCCTGGTCGGCATCAACCTGCTGCGTGAAGGGCTCGACCTGCCCGAGGTGTCCCTCGTGGCGATCCTCGACGCCGACAAGGAGGGCTTCCTTCGCTCCGGAACGTCGCTGATCCAGACCATCGGCCGCGCGGCACGCAATGTCTCCGGCCAGGTCCATATGTACGCGGACAAGGTCACCCCGGCGATGGAGCGGGCCATCGACGAGACCAACAGGCGCCGGGAGAAGCAGGTCGCCTACAACACGGCCAACGGCATCGACCCGCAGCCGCTGCGCAAGAAGATCAACGACATCGTCGCGCAGATCGCCCGGGAAGAGGTCGACACCGAGCAGCTGCTCGGCACCGGCTACCGCAAGACGAAGGACGGCAGAGGTGCCAAGGCCCCGGTCCCCTCGCTCGGCGACAAGGCGGCCAAGGGTGCCAAGTCCGCCAAGTCCGCCAAGGGCAAGGCCAAGGAGACGGTGCCGACGGACCGTCCCGCCGCCGAACTCGCCGAGCAGATCGAGGAGATGACGGAGCGTATGCGGGCCGCCGCCGCGGACCTGCAGTTCGAGATCGCGGCGCGGCTGCGTGACGAGGTCTCCGAGATGAAGAAGGAACTGCGCCAGATGCGGGAGGCGGGGCTGGCCTGAGCGTCGAGACGGGTCCCGAACCCCGGTATGGGCGCAGAGTGTTGCAACACCGACACAAAGCGCGGACCGGGGTTCGGCACTGTCAGTGGCGCTGCATAGGGTTCTGGTCAACCGCGGATACCGCGGCAGCAGGGGAACGCCGAGAGGGGAAACAGCCGTGACCGTCAACTTGAGCAAGGGACAGGCCATCAGCCTGGAGAAGAAGGACGGGGGCACCCTCGCGGCGGTGCGGATGGGACTCGGCTGGCAGGCGGCCCCGCGGCGTGGCCTGTTCGGTTCGCGCACCCGGGAGATCGACCTGGACGCCTCCGCCGTGCTGTTCGCCGGCCAGGAGCCCGTCGACGTCGTCTTCTTCCGCCACCTGGTCAGCGACGACGGTTCGGTGCGGCACACCGGAGACAACCTCGTCGGCGGTGCCGGCCAGGGTGGCGACGACGAGTCGATCCTCGTCGACCTGCAGCGGGTGCCCGTCCACATCGATCAGATCGTCTTCACGGTGAACTCCTTCACGGGGCAGACCTTCCAAGAAGTGCAGAACGCGTTCTGCCGCCTGGTCGACGAGACCAACGGCCAGGAACTCGCCCGCTACACGCTGGCCGGCGGCGGCGCCTACACCGCGCAGATCATGGCCAAGGTGCACCGTTCCGGCGGGGGCTGGACGATGACCGCCCTCGGCACCCCGGCCAACGGCCGTACCTTCCAGGACCTGATGCCGACGATCCAGACGCATCTGTAGGACGGCCGCGGCAGCGGAGAGCGGCGTACGACACCAGGACACAGGGGGAAGGCGATGATGGCCGAACTGGTGCGGGGGCAGAATCACCCGCTGTCCCGGGCCCGGCTGGAGATCCGGGTCTCGGCCGGGGTACCGGTCATGGTGGGCGCCGTGCTCGGTGACGTGGACGGCCGGGCACACGGCGACGGGGGCGTCGCCCACCCCGGCGCACCCACGCTGCCGGGTATCGAGGTGTCCCGTCAGGCTGCCGCCGACCACCGGCTCGCCGTGGACCTGGCGGCCCTCCCCGAGGCCGTGCACCGGGTCAGTTTGCTGCTCGCCCTGCCGTCCGGCGCGGGCGGGCCGCTGCGCTTCGGCGGTGTGGCCGCCCCGAGAGCGGCGGTCACCGGTCTCGACGGCACGGAGATCGCCCGTTACACCCTGACCGGCTTGGGTGCCGAGTCCGCCGTCGTCGCGCTGGAGCTGTACCGCAGACAGGGCGCCTGGAAGGTGCGCGCCGTCGGACAGGGGTACGCGGGCGGCCTCGCCGCACTCTTCACCGATCTGGGCGTGCCCCGGGCCGACGAACTGGCGGGCGGCATCCTGGAGGCGGTGGCCCGGGGTTCGGCCCGGTCGGTCGCGGCACCGCCGCCGCGCCCGGCGGCCGGCGACCGCGCCCGCCGGGCATCGGCGCCCGCGGCCGGCACCGACCAGCCGGGCTCCGCGTCCAGGGCCGCCACCGGACCGGCCGCGCCGCGACCCGCCCATCCGTACGAGGCACCGAGCGCCCGCCCGGCGCCGGGCGGCCCGGGGGAGTACCCGCGCGAGGGCGGCACGACGGGCGCGGCGCAGCCACCTGCGGACGGCGGCGGTCCGATCGACTACACCCACCCGAACCGCAGACACGCGACGCCACCCCCGCCTCCACCGCTGGCGCCGCCCGTTCCGCCGGGCTCGCCCGCACCAGCGATCGCCGGCGACGCGGCCGGCTGGTCCCTGGAGGAACGGCTGTACAACCAGGTCTGGGGCATGTTCGAGGACCTGGCCCGGACGACGGCCGCCTATCGCAGCGCGGTCGACTTCGCGGACTCCCGCATGGAGAAGGAGCTGGACCAGATCCTCTCCGACCCGCGCAGCAGACTCGGCTCGGCCGGTGATGCCGCGCGGGAGGCGGCCCGTGCCAAGCGTGCTCAGCTCGTCGACCAGGCCGCGGCGGCCCTCGACCGTGACCTGGTCCAGCTCACCGCCGAGGCCGAGGTCGTCGAACCCGCGCTTCCGCCGGCGTACGCCCGTTGGGACAACCCCGTCTGGCACGGCTACCGGGTACCCACGGAGTCCCCGATGGCCCTGCGGCTGGGCGACCTCCATCTGCCGGAGAGCCCGGCGCTGCGCATACCGTTGCTGGTTCGCCTGCCCCTGGAGCGGGGCGTGTGGATCGACAGCGGGGCCGCGTCGGGGGAGGGCTTGTTCCTGGACGCCACCGAGCTGCGGCAGCGGGCGATGGAGACGGCGGTGGCGGTCGCGGCCCGGATGCTCGCCGCGCATCCCGCGGGCGAGGTCGCCGTCCACGTGATCGATCCGGCGGGTTCGGCGGCCCGGACTCTCGCACCGCTGGTTCGGGCCGGTGTGCCGGCCGATCCGCCCGCCGCCGGTGCGGCGGGCGTGACCAAGGTCCTGGGTCAACTCGCCCAGCGCGTCGATCTGGTGCAGATGGCGCTGCGCGGGGGCGCTGCCGATGCGCTGCCGCCGGGCCTCGACGCCGCCCAGCACCTGCTGATCGTCAACGACTTCCCGCACGGATTCGACGACCGGGCCGTCACCGCGTTGCGCTACCTCGCCGATGAGGGTCCGTCGGTCGGCGTCCACCTGCTGATGGTCGCGGACCGTCAGGACGCCACCGCCTACGGTCCTTTGCTGGATCCGCTGTGGCGTTCGCTGATGCGACTCACGCCGGTGCCCGACGACCACCTCGCCGACCCGTGGGTCGGTCATGCCTGGACGTATGAGCCGTCGCTCGTCCCGCCCGGCAGTCAAGTGCTCGACCATGTGCTCACCCAGGTGGCCATCGCCCGAACCAAGATCAAGTAAAGCCCTCTGACCAGGCGATTTGATCAATCTTTTGCCAATCGCTTTACCTTTACTTGGTGATTGGGGTACTGTTTTCCGTACGGAGGGGAGTACTCCCTGTCTGCTGCGGCGTACCCGTCAATACGGATCGGACCAGATCCCGGGGCGTCGGCCCAACCCGGGTGGAAGAGACCTCCGACAGCGACCACGCTGACTCTTTGCCGTTCACGTATCGGAGGCGCAGTGGATGTATCCGTGGCCCTGTGGGTCCTGACCATCGCGGGGCTCGCCGCCCTGATCTCGGTCGACTTCTTCATCGGCCGCAAACCCCACGACGTGTCGATCAAGGAAGCGGGCATCTGGACGGTGGTCTGGATCGCCCTGGCCGGACTCTTCGGGCTCGGCCTGCTCGTCTTCGCCGGCGGACAGCCGGCCGGCGAGTTCTTCGCGGGCTTCATCACCGAGAAGTCGCTGAGCGTCGACAACCTCTTCGTCTTCGTCCTGATCATGGCGAAGTTCGCGGTGCCCTCGCAGTACCAGCAGCGGGTACTGCTCGTCGGTGTCCTCATAGCCCTGGTCCTGCGGGCCGTCTTCATCGCGGCCGGGGCCGCGATCATCGCGAGCTTCTCCTGGGTCTTCTTCCTCTTCGGTGCCTTCCTGATCTGGACCGCCTGGAAACTGATCCAGGAGGCCATGTCGGGGGAGGAAGAGGAGGAGTACGAGGAGAACAAGCTGCTCAAAGCAGTCGAGCGCAGGTTCGGCGTGGCCGACCGTTACCACGGCACCAAGCTGTGGATCCAGCAGAACGGCAAGCGTGTCATGACGCCGATGCTCGTCGTGATGCTCGCGATCGGTACGACCGACGTGCTGTTCGCGCTGGACTCCATCCCCGCGATCTTCGGTCTGACGCAGGATCCGTACATCGTCTTCGCCGCCAACGCCTTCGCCCTGATGGGGCTCCGTCAGCTGTACTTCCTCATCGGCGGGCTGCTGAAGAAGCTGGTCCACCTCTCCTACGGCCTGTCCGCCATCCTTGGTTTCATCGGCGTCAAGCTGGTGCTGCACGCCCTGCACGAGTCCGGGGTGCACGTCCCGGAGATCAGCATTCCGGTCTCGCTCGCCGTGATCTGCGGTGTCCTGATCGTCACCACGATCACCAGCCTGATGGCAACCAGGAGGCAGTCGGCGCCCGCGGCGGCGAAATCGCCCGGCGAAGGATCGAAGAACAGCATCGACGCATGACCGGTGTGAAGGCCGACGTCCGACCGCGATGAAGGCGGAAAGAACCGGAGGCGGTGGGCGGCGCGTCACGCCCACCGCCCGCCTCCGGAGCCGCGCCCGCTGGTGAGGCTCCCTGCCCGCCCACGGGAGACCGGACAGGTTCAGGCCGACGCGCCGGACACCCCGAACCTGCGAGGCCGAGCCGCGCTCCCGCACCCCACCCTTGCCGACTCGGCTTTGCGCCGGAAAGGACCGGAATGCGAACCCTGTACGCCTCTGCAACCATCACCGCATGATCTCTCGGCTCAGGTCGCTCACTCAGTGGACGTTCCTCGTGCCGGTGCTCGCGGTGGTCCTGCTCGTCTTCACCTGGGGCCGCAGCCTGCCCGGCGCGCTCGTCGCGCTGATGACCGTGGTCCTCGCCGGGTCCGTCCTGGCGGCCGTGCACCACGCCGAGGTGGTCGCCCACCGGGTGGGCGAGCCCTTCGGCTCCCTGGTCCTCGCCGTCGCCGTCACGATCATCGAGGTCGCCCTGATCGTCACCCTCATGGTCGACGGCGGTGACAAGAGTTCAACGCTGGCCCGGGACACCGTCTTCGCCGCGGTGATGATCACCTGCAACGGAGTGGTGGGCCTCTCCCTCCTCGTCGGTTCACTGCGCCACGGCACCGCGGTCTTCAACCCGGAAGGCACCGGTGCCGCCCTTGCCACGGTCGCGACCCTGGCGACCCTCAGCCTGGTGCTGCCGACCTTCACCACCAGCAGACCGGGCCCCGAGTTCTCCGGTGTGCAACTGACCTTCGCGGCACTTTCCTCGCTGATTCTCTACGGACTGTTCGTGGCCACGCAGACCGTCCGGCACCGTGACTACTTCCTGCCGATCACCCGCCACGGCGAGGTGATCTCCGCGGAAGACCATGCGGAGGCGCCCTCGGCGCGCACGGCCCGGACCAGTCTCGGCTTCCTGGGCCTGGCCCTGGTCGGCGTGGTCGGTCTCGCCAAGGGCGTGTCACCGACCATCGAGTCCGGTGTGGCGGCAGCCGGCCTGCACCACGCCGTCGTCGGCGTGATCATCGCACTGCTCGTACTGCTTCCCGAGACCATCGCCGCACTCCGCTCCGCACGTCGCGACCGGGTGCAGACCAGCCTCAACCTCGCCCTCGGCTCGGCGATGGCCAGCATAGGGCTGACCATCCCGGCCGTCGCCCTCGCCTCCATCTGGCTCTCCGGACCGCTGGTCCTCGGCCTCGGCGCCACGCACATGCTGTTGCTCGCCCTGACCGTGGTCGTCAGCTCCCTGACCGTCGTGCCGGGCCGGGCCACGCTTCTGCAGGGCGGGGTGCACCTGGTGCTGTTCGCGGCGTATCTGGAACTGGCGATCAACCCGTGACCGGCTCGGCCGCCGCCGCGGGCACCGGGCGGGTCTCCGGCAGCAGGGCGAAGCACCCGAGGCTGAGCAGCGCCACCCCGGTCAGATAGGCGCCCACGCCCCAGGGCACGCGTCCGGAGTTCTCGGCGAGCGCAGTCGCCACGATCGGCGTGAGCGCACCCCCGATGACACCGCCGAGGTTGTAGCCCACCGCGGCTCCGGTGCAGCGCAGCCGGGCCTCGTACAACTCCGGCAGGTAGGCGGCGATCACCGCGAACATGGTGATGAACGCGACCAGCGCGCCGAGGAAGGCGAGGAAGATGAGCAGCGGCTCGCCGGTGGCCAGGAGCGCGACCATGGGGAACATCCACAGGGCGGCGGCGGCACACCCGGTCAGGCACATGGACCGCCGCCCGTAGCGGTCGCCGAGCAGGGCCATCAGTGGGGTCAGCGCCCCCTTGACCACCACGGCGGCCATGACACAGGTCAGCATGACGGTACTGCTCACCCCGAGCCGCTCCGTCCCGTAGGCGAGGGACCAGGTGGTCACGGCGTAGAACACGGCGTACCCCACAGCGAGCGCCCCCGCCGTCAGCAGGACCAGCCGCCAGTGGTGCCGGAAGACGTCGAGGAGCGGCACGCGCGCGTGCTCCTCGATGTCCAGGAACCGGGGGCTCTCGGCGAGCGACGACCGCAGCCACAGTCCCCCCAGGGCGAGCAGCCCGGCACCCCAGAACGGCACGCGCCAGCCCCACTGCGCGAACTGGGCGTCGG
Organism: Streptomyces sp. NPDC056161; assembly: GCF_042268025.1. Taxonomy (NCBI): domain Bacteria; kingdom Bacillati; phylum Actinomycetota; class Actinomycetes; order Kitasatosporales; family Streptomycetaceae; genus Streptomyces; species Streptomyces sp. NPDC056161. The sequence continues at coordinate 27,871 of NZ_JBHJUV010000029.1, read as the reverse complement.
ACAGCGACGTCGACAGCGCGAGCATCACGCCGTTGGCGAGCGTGAAGCCCAGCGAGGGTCCCACCTGGGGAAAACTCGACCACAGGACGCGCCGCTCGGGCGGTGCGTGCTCCGCGGTCAGCAGTACCGCCCCGCCCCACTCCCCGCCGAGCCCCAACCCCTGCAGGAAGCGCAGCAGGAGCAGTAGCACCGGAGCGGCCACCCCGATCGTCGAGTAGGTCGGCAGGCATCCCACCGCGACCGTCGTCACGCCGGTGAGCAGCAGCGAGAGGATGAGGACCGGCCGCCGGCCCCGACGGTCTCCCATGTGCCCGAACAGCACGGATCCCAACGGCCGGGCCACGAACCCGACGCCGAACGTCGCGAAGGCCGCCAGCGTGCCCGCCAGCGGCGAGAACGTCGGGAAGAACAGCGGGCCGAGGACGAGGGCCGCCGCCGTCCCGTAGACGAAGAAGTCGTAGAACTCGATCGCGCTCCCGACGAGTGAGGCGGCAGCGAGCCGCAGCATGGAAGGTGCCCTGACGGTGCGTACATCGTGCATGCCGCGTCAACTACCCACAGTGACAGGCGGTTACGGGGGCGCGCGGAGGTGAGGCGTGCGTCAGTAGGTGACTGTGATGCGCCGGGCCGGGCCGTCGACGCGAATCGTTCCGCCATAGGGGAGCACGAGCTGAGGGTCGGTGTGGCCGAAGTCGACGTCGAAGACGACCGGCATGTCCGGGGCGTACGCCCGCAGCGCACGGCACACGGCCTCGCGCTGCTCCATGACATGACGTGCCGCCTCCTGCGGGCTGTTGGGCCGCTGGAGCGACCAGGCCCTGGCACGGCCCATCAGCAGGGCGGAGAACCGTTGCAGCAGACCGCGCTCGCCGAAGTTCCGCAGGGTGCGGAACACCTCCGTGCCGCTGGGCAGGTCCTCGGAGGTCTCCAGGAGCAGCACCCCGCCGTCGTACTCCGAGAGGTCGTGCGCGATCTCCCGGTCGGCCATCAGCAGCCAGCCCAGGATCTCCAGGTTCCCGCCCCAGCCGCGGCCCTCGACCACCTGACCGGCGTTCAGCCACGTCCATCCGGTGCCGGGACGGGTGGCCGGTTCCGCGTCGAAGGTGGCCGGGTCGGCCCAGTCGCCGTTGACGTCCGTCCAGCGCTCGGCGGGCCGCAGCTCGTACGCCCCGGACGTGAACAGCGCGGCTCTCAGGGACTCCGCGGTCTGCGGGTGCATGGCGCCGGGCCGGCCCAGCTCGCACATCACCGTCGCCCCGTGGTAGCCGACGATCCCGGTGTTGTACAGGAACGCGAGCAGGTTCGTGTTGTCGCTCATCCCGAAGAACGGCTTCGGGTGAGCCCGGATCAGTTCCCGGTCCAGCAGCGGCAGCACGGTGATCTGGTCGTCGCCGCCGATCGAGGCGATGACCGCCCTGACGTCCGGGTCGGCGAAGGCGGCGTGGATGTCGTCGGCCCGCTCCTGGGGCGTCGCGCCCATCTTCCGGGTCGTCGGATACTCGACCGGCTCAAGTCCGTAGTCCTCACGCAGCCGTTCCAGCCCCAGCTCGTACGGGCGCGGGAACAGCCCTGGGAGGCCGGCCGAGGGCGAGACCACCGCGATGCGGTCGCCGGGCGAGGGCTTCGGGGGATACGCGATGGTGGGCATGGCGCGAGAGTAGGGCCGGCAGCGGCGCAGGCGCACCGTGATAAACCGGTCCGAGCGGCGGTCGCCGTCGCACCGCCCACCCCGACGGACCGGAGGACCCGTGCCCCGCACCCTGGCCAATGCCCCGATCATGATCCTCAACGGGCCCAATCTGAACCTTCTTGGCCGGCGCCAGCCCGAGATCTACGGCTCCGACACGCTCGCCGACATCGAGGCCCTGTGTGCCAAGGCCGCGGGGGCGCACGGCGGCACGGTGGACTTCCGGCAGTCCAACCACGAGGGCGAGCTGGTCGACTGGATCCACGAGGCCCGGCTCGGACACTGCGGGATCGTCATCAACCCGGCCGCCTACTCGCACACGTCCGTCGCGATCCTGGACGCGCTCAACGCCTGCGACGGCCTGCCCGTGGTGGAGGTCCACATCTCCAACATCCACAAGCGTGAATCGTTCCGTCACCACTCGTACGTCTCCCTGCGTGCGGACGGCGTCATCGCCGGGTGCGGCGTGCAGGGGTACGTGTTCGGCGTGGAGCGGGTGGTCGCGCTGGCGGGCGCGGCACAGGCCGACGCATAGGTTTGAAAGCCGGCCGACGTCTTAATACGGTCGAAAACTCGGACCGTCTCCTTCTCGGAGGACACCGATCTTGGAGGACACCGATTCCTTGAGTACACCGACCGGCGCTCCGAAGCCGTCTCTCAAGGCGACCGGTCTCCTGAGGAAGGCCGGAGGATCAAAGGCGGCCCGCCTCCACGATCCGCCGCAGGAAACGCCGGGTGCGCTCCTGCCGCGGGTCCTCGAAGACCTGCTCGGCGGTGCCACGCTCCAGCACGACACCTCCGTCCAGGAAACAGACCTGGTCGGCCACGTCCCGGGCGAAGCCCATCTCGTGCGTCGCGAGCACCATCGTCATCCCGTCGTCCTTCAGGCCCCGGACCATGGTGAGCACCTCGCCCACCAGTTCGGGATCGAGGGCCGCGGTGATCTCGTCGAGCAGTAGCAGCCGTGGACGCACCGCCAGGGCGCGAACGATCGCCACGCGCTGCTGCTGGCCGCCGCTCAGCCGGTCCGGGTACGCCCGCGCCTTGTCGCCCAGACCGAGCCGCTCCAGCAGCTCTCCGGCGCGTTTCTCCGCTTCCGCGCGCGCCACCCCGTGCACCCGGCGTGGCGCCAGCGTGATGTTGTCCAGCACCGTCATGTGCGGAAAGAGGTTGTACGACTGGAAAACCACGCCGATCCGGCGCCGTACCGCGTCCTGGTCGACCCGGGGGTCGGTGATCTCCTCCCCGTCCAGCCAGATCGCCCCGTCGTCGATCTCCTCCAGGAGGTTGGCGCAGCGCAGCAGCGTGGACTTGCCGGAGCCGGAGGCGCCGATCAGCGCCGTCACGGTGTGCGGGGCGACCTCCAGGTCGACGTCCCGCAGGACGACCGAGCCGCCGAAGGTCTTGCGGACGGACTCCATCCGCAGCACGGGGGAGCCGTCCGTCGGTGTTGTGCTCATATCGTGCCTCCCTGGGTCCGCTGCCGGTCCATGCGGGCCGTCACCCAGTCCGTGAAGCGGGTCATCGGAATGGTCAACGCGACGAAGAGCAGCCCCGCGACGATGTACGGCGTGTAGTTCAGGCTGCGGCCCACGATGATGTCCGCGGCCCGCACGGCGTCCACCGCGCCGCCGATGGAGACGAGACCGGTGTCCTTCTGGAGCGACACGAGATCGTTGAGCAGCGGCGGTACCTGGCGGCGCACGGCCTGCGGCAGCACCACGTGGCGCAGCGCCTGCCGGTTGGTGAGACCGAGCGAACGGGCTGCGGCCCGTTGCGAGGGGTGCACGGACTCGATGCCGGCGCGGAACACCTCGGCGACGTACGCCGAATACGTCAGTGTCAGCGCCGTACCGCCCAGCAGCACCGGGTCGACCGTCACGCCCTGGAGGCGCAGCGCCGGAACGCCGAGCACCACGATCATCAGATTGATGATCAGCGGCAGCCCGCGGAAGAAGTCGGTGTACGCCGCGGCCAGTATCCGCAACGGGAAGAACACCGGGCCGCGCAGCGTACGCGCGACGGCTATCAGCATGCCGAGGACCAGGACGGCGACGCCGCAGACGAGCAGCAGCCGGACGTTCAGCCACAGCCCTTCGAGTACCTTGGGGAACGCCTCGCGCGCGTACCGCCCGTCGAAGAACGTCTCCCTGGTGCGCGGCCAGCCGGGCGCGTTGACGACGATCAGATACAGGACGGCACCTGTGGCCAGCGTCGACAATGCAGCGACAGCCGTGGCGCGCCGCGCCCGGACCCGCTTGTGGCGCTCACGGTCGAGCCGCCGCCACGACGGGACGTAGGCGTCGGTGGCGGCATCCGTGCCGCCACCGGAGCGGTCGTCGTCGTCCGAGTCCTCCTGGCCGGACCGGTCGTTCGGGACGGTCACTTGAGCACCGGTGCGTCGACCGCGTCGGACAGCCACTGCGTCTCGATCCCGGCGAGCGTGCCGTTCTCGCGCAGCGCGTCGACGGCCTGGGTCACGCACGGGGTCAGCGCGCTGCCCTTGTCGAGGACAAGGCCGAACTGCTCGGGCGTACCGCCCTGGTTCTCGAACTGGCCGACGATCTCGGCATTCGTGATCTCGGCGGCCGTGATGTAGAAGGCGGTCGGCAGGTCGGTGACGACGGCGTCGACCTGACCGTTCTTCAGCGCGGACTTGGCCTGGTCGTTCTTGGCGTACACGGCCGGTTCCTGCGTCGGCCGCACCACGTCGGTGATGTAGTCGAGGCTGGTGGATCCCACCTGGGCGCCCAGCTTCAGGCCCTTCAGACCGGCGATGCCGGTGGCCTTCGCGGCCGTCGAGCCCTTGAGCGCCACGACGGCCTGGCGCACGTCGTAGTAGCCGGAGGAGAAGTCCACCGCCTTGGTGCGCTCGGCGCTGATGGACACCTGGTTGATGTCGAAGTCGAAGGTCTTCGCCCCGGGTGCGAACGCCTTGTTGAAGGGAACCCTCTGCCAGACGACGGCATTGCGGTCGTAGCCGAGTTGCCGCGCCACCGCGTAGGCGACCGCCGACTCGAAGCCCTTCCCGTTGGCGGGCTCGTCGTCCTTGAACCACGGCTCGTAGGCGGGTTCGTCCGTCGCGACGGTCAGTTTGCCGGGTTTCTCGGTGTCCAACTCGCCCTTGGCGCAGGCGGCTCCGGAAGAACCGGGCGGCGTGGTGGCCGCCTCGCCCTCCGGCTGCGGGGCGCAGCCGACGGCGGTGACCAGCAGGGCTAGAGCGGCGGCGACGGCGCCGTACAGTGCACGAGGGGCAAGGTACATGGCGGGAGAGTGGCAGCGAACGGCACGTTTGTCGAGGTCATGACGGTCATTGTCCGCATGCTGGGAACGCGTGTTGCCGGCGCGTGAACGCCGCCCGCGACCGTCGGCCGTCTCCTGGACATCCGTCTCTTGGGCGGCCGCCGCCTGGATGCCCGCGGCGCGGATGCCCGCCGACTGGACGGCCGTCTCCTGGACGCCCGCGGCCTGGGCCGCCGGCCGAGGGCGGGATGGAAGTGGCCGACGGCCCGTACCGCCCAGGAGCCGTCATCCTGCGCGGGGCTGTTTCCAGTTGACCGCGCATCGGCGCGCTTCGGGAGCGCGCAAAGGGAGTCGGTGTGTGCGAAGGGTTCACACGGGGCGCGCACCGCGAACTCGCGCGGGGCGTGCGTGCCGGGTGCGCGCCGGATGCAGAGCCGGGGATCGCACGCTGTGTGCTTGCGGCAGGCGCGTGCGCGGGGCATGCACAGTGTCGAGTTCGCGCCGGTCGCACACCTCCGCGCTTCCCACTACCTTCGCCGCGCCCGCGCCTCCGCCGGTCCTGGCCCCGCCGATCCCGGGTCGGTTCCGGTCGTTCCTGGGGCTGGATTTCCGTCATCCCGCCGGGCGGGTCACCACCCGCGCGCGTGCCACTCCGGAAGATGCGGCCGTTCCGCACCCAGCGTGGTGTCGTTGCCGTGGCCCGGGTAGACCCAGGTCTCGTCCGGCAGCACGTCGAAGATCTTCGTCTCGACGTCGTGGATCAGACGGGCGAACGCCGCGGGGTCCTTGCGCGTGTTGCCCACACCGCCCGGGAAGAGGCAGTCCCCGGTGAAGACGTGCGGGTGACCATGCGGGTCGTCGTAGACCAGCGCGATCGAACCCGGCGTGTGCCCCACCAGATGGCGCGCGGTCAACTCGACCTGCCCCACCCGGACGACATCGCCGTCGTCGACCAGGACGTCGGTCGGTACCGGGATGCCGGAGGCGTCCTCGCGACCCGCGAACGTACGCGCGCCCGTGGCCGTCACGACCCGGCCGAGGGCCTGCCAGTGGTCGCCGTGCTGGTGCGTGGTGACGACGGAGGCGATGCCGTCGTCACCGATCATGCCGAGCAGCGTCTCCGCGTCGTTGGCGGCGTCGATCAGCAACTGCTCGTCCGTGGCCCGGCAGCGCAGCAGATAGGCGTTGTTGTCCATCGGCCCGACCGCGATCTTGGTGATCATCAGGTCCTTGAGCTCGTGCACGTCCGCCGGTCCGCCGACCGTCACCTCTCCCCTGTACGTCATGGCCGTCACCCTATAGCGGGGAGGCGGCCCGAGAACCCCGCCCGGCCTACAGCGGAGGCAGCGCGGGCAGCGAGCCGCCCTCGGCCCTCAGCGCGGCGCCGTCGCGCCGTCCGGCGAGCCAGCCGAGCAGGTCGGCGGCCGGACCTTCGACGGCGACCGGACCGCCCTCGGCGCCGCCGCCGGTGGTCCAGGCCCGGCCCTCGCCGTCGCCGATGCGCGTGGTGGGCACGCCCGGGTGACCGCGGAAGCGTTCCGTCAGGAAGTCGATCTCGCGGGCCGTGAACTCCATCGGAACGTCTTCCAGCTCGTACCCGATCCCGAGGTCCACGTGGTGGAGTTCGACCTCGGCCCAGCGCCGGAACGGCACCTGGGACGCCGAGTCGACGACCCCGTTGCGCAGCTCCACCGTCCGCGACCAGTCCGCGGGCACGGCAGCCGCGTCCTGGAAGCGGGCCGCGCTCTTGCCGAAATCGGCGAGCTGGGCGTCGAGGGGACGCGGGGCGTCGCGCTCGATGTCGGCGTCACGGGCCTCGGCGGAGGCATACATGGGCCGCCCGTCCAGGACGTTCACGAGCGCGTCCGCGTTGCGGGCGAGGTGGGCCAGGATGTGGCCACGGGTCCAGCCGGGCAGCCGTGACGGCTCGGCCACGGCCGCGTTGTCAAGAGCGGCGACTGCGGTGAGGAGCCGCTCGGACGCGGTACGTACAGACGCCAGGTCGTGGACGTGATCAGTCATGACGCCGACCCTAGCCCGACCACTCCTTCGGGTGAAGGTTGTGAGCTGGTACCGCAAATCGAATGTGCGTGCTATATCGTCGAGGGTGGCGTCGGGCATGCTGGATGGCCGGGGATTGTTATGCAACCTGGGATCCGACCGGCGTTGTCAGTGGCTCCCCCTAGTCTGAAGAAGCACGGGGGCTCCGGCCCCTGTCACTTCTCTGAAGAAAGGTGCGGACCGGCGTGGCCGACCGTCTCATCGTCCGTGGCGCGCGCGAGCACAATCTGAAGAATGTCTCGCTCGACCTGCCGCGCGACTCGCTCATCGTCTTCACGGGCCTGTCGGGGTCGGGCAAGTCCTCGCTGGCCTTCGACACCATCTTCGCCGAGGGGCAGCGGCGCTACGTGGAGTCGCTGTCTTCCTACGCCCGGCAGTTCCTCGGGCAGATGGACAAGCCGGACGTCGACTTCATCGAGGGCCTCTCCCCGGCGGTCTCGATCGACCAGAAGTCGACCTCGCGCAACCCCCGCTCCACGGTCGGCACCATCACCGAGGTCTACGACTACCTGCGGCTGCTCTTCGCGCGCATCGGCAAGCCGCACTGCCCCGAGTGCGGCCGCCCCATCTCGCGCCAGTCGCCCCAGGCCATCGTCGACAAGGTCCTGGAACTGCCGGAGGGGAGCCGCTTCCAGGTGCTCTCCCCCCTGGTGCGCGACCGCAAGGGGGAGTTCGTCGACCTCTTCGCCGATCTCCAGACCAAGGGCTACAGCCGCGCCCGCGTGGACGGCGAGACCATCCAGCTCTCCGACCCGCCGGTGCTGAAGAAGCAGGAGAAGCACACCATCGAGGTGGTCGTCGACCGCCTGACGGTGAAGGACTCCGCCAAGCGCCGCCTCACCGACTCCGTGGAGACCGCCCTCGGCCTGGCCGGCGGCATGGTCGTGCTCGACTTCGTCGACCTCCCCGAGGACGACCCGGAGCGCGAGCGCATGTACTCGGAGCACCTGTACTGCCCCTACGACGACCTGTCCTTCGAGGAACTGGAACCCCGCTCCTTCTCCTTCAACTCGCCCTTCGGTGCCTGCCCCGAATGCACCGGCATCGGCACGCGCATGGAGGTCGATCCGGAGCTGATCGTCCCGGACGAGGACAAGTCCCTCGACGAGGGTGCCATCCACCCCTGGTCGCACGGGCACACCAAGGACTACTTCGGCCGCCTGGTGGGTGCTCTGGCGGACGCACTGGGGTTCCGCACGGACATCCCCTTCGCCGGCCTCCCGCAGCGCGCGCGCAAGGCCCTGCTGTACGGCCACAAGACGCAGATCGAGGTGCGCTACCGCAACCGCTACGGGCGCGAGCGCGTGTACACCACGCCCTTCGAAGGGGCCGTCCCCTTCGTCAAGCGCCGGCACAGCGAGGCCGAGAGCGACGCGAGCCGGGAGCGCTTCGAGGGCTACATGCGTGAGGTGCCCTGCCCCACCTGTGAGGGCACACGCCTCAAGCCGATCGTCCTCGCGGTCACGATCATGGGGAAGTCGATCGCCGAGGTCTCCGCGATGTCGATCAGCGACTGCGCGGACTTCCTGGGCGAGCTGACGCTGAACGCCCGCGACAAGAAGATCGCCGAGCGGGTGCTGAAGGAGGTCAACGAACGGCTGCGGTTCCTGGTCGACGTCGGCCTGGACTACCTTTCGCTGAACCGTGCCGCGGGCACGCTCTCCGGCGGCGAGGCCCAGCGCATCCGCCTGGCCACCCAGATCGGCTCCGGACTGGTCGGCGTCCTGTACGTCCTCGACGAACCGTCGATCGGCCTGCACCAGCGTGACAACCACCGGCTGATCGAGACCCTGGTCCGGCTGCGCGACATGGGCAACACGCTCATCGTCGTCGAGCACGACGAGGACACCATCAAGGTCGCCGACTGGGTCGTCGACATCGGTCCCGGCGCGGGCGAGCACGGCGGCAAGGTCGTGCACAGCGGCTCCCTGAAGGAACTGCTCGCCAACGACGAGTCGCAGACCGGTCAGTACCTGGCGGGCAGGAAGTCCATCCCGCTGCCCGACGTCCGGCGTCCGCAGGACCCGTCCCGCCGGCTCACGGTGCACGGCGCCCGGGAGAACAACCTCCAGGACATCGACGTGTCCTTCCCGCTGGGTGTGTTCACGGCCGTCACGGGCGTGTCCGGCTCCGGCAAGTCGACCCTGGTCAACGACATCCTCTACACCCACCTGGCCCGCGAGCTGAACGGTGCGCGCAACGTGCCGGGCCGGCACACGCGCGTGGACGGCGACGACCTCGTCGACAAGGTCGTACACGTCGACCAGTCGCCCATCGGCCGGACCCCGCGGTCCAACCCGGCGACCTACACCGGCGTCTTCGACCACGTCCGCAAGCTGTTCGCCGAGACGACCGAGGCGAAGGTCCGCGGCTACCAGCCCGGCCGCTTCTCCTTCAACGTCAAGGGCGGCCGTTGCGAGAACTGCGCGGGCGACGGCACGATCAAGATCGAGATGAACTTCCTCCCGGACGTGTACGTGCCGTGCGAGGTCTGCCACGGTGCCCGGTACAACCGGGAGACCCTGGAGGTCCACTACAAGGGCAGGTCCATCGCCGAGGTCCTGAACATGCCGATCGAGGAGGCCCTCGACTTCTTCGAGGCCGTCCCCGCGATCGCCCGCCACCTAAGGACCCTGCACGACGTCGGTCTCGGCTACGTCCGGCTGGGCCAGTCCGCGACCACCCTGTCCGGCGGTGAGGCGCAGCGCGTCAAGCTCGCCAGCGAACTCCAGCGCCGCTCCACCGGACGCACGGTCTATGTCCTGGACGAACCGACCACCGGTCTGCACTTCGAGGACATCAGCAAGCTGCTGAAGGTCCTCTCCGGCCTGGTCGAGAAGGGCAACACGGTCATCGTCATCGAGCACAACCTCGACGTGATCAAGACCGCTGACTGGGTCGTCGACATGGGCCCGGAGGGCGGTGCCGGCGGCGGACTCGTCGTCGCCGAAGGCACACCGGAAGCGGTCGCCGGGGTGCCCACGAGTCACACCGGCAAGTTCCTGCGCGAGATCCTCGGCGCGGACCGCATCAGCGACGCGGCCCCGCTTCCGGCTCCGCGGCGGGCCGCGGCCAAGAAGACCGTGGCGGCCAAATCGACCGCGAAGAAGACGGCCACGGCCAGGACGGCGAAGACCGCCAACAACACGGCGACGAAGAAGGCGGCCGGAGTCACCAAGAAAGCGGCTCCCGCGAAGAAGACGAGCCGGACGCACAAGGAATGAGCATGCGTCCGGCCGCCGTCGTCCAGGTGACGGTCCGGTCCTGACAAGTCCTCAAAAAGCGGTGCCCCGCGGGAACTTCCCGCGGGGCACCGCTCGTTCCATCAACAACCAGCCTGGCCCTGCGGCTTCACCGGTGCCATGAACCTCGGGCCCAGCCGATCCTTGACAACAACACCGAGAAAACAGCCCTCAACGACAGGCGCAGCCGCTGCCCCTGCCTCCGCCGTGCCCTACAGCTCCCCCAGTTCGGCGGCGTACGGCGGCTCCGCCCCCGCACGCGAGCACGTGATCGCCGCCGCACGCGCCGCCAACCGCAGCAGCCGCGTCCAGCCGTCCGCCCCCAGACCGGCAAGCCCCTCGGGAGAGAGGGCGTCCCAGGTGGACAGGCCGTGCAGCAGGGCGGCGTTCACCGTGTCGCCGGCACCGATCGTGTCGACGACGTCGACCTTCTCACCCGGCACGGAGTACTCCGAGCCGTCCCGGGTGAAGGCGGTCAGCCCGTCACCGCCCCGGGTGATCACCACGGCCGAAGGCCCTGCGGCCAGCCACTCCTGCGGGCCGCCGCCCAGCCACCCGGCGTCCTCCTCCGAGAGCTTCAACAGCGTCACGTAGGGCAGCCAGCTCCGGAAGCGGACCCGGTAGGCGTCCGGGTCCGGGATCAAGCCGGTGCGGATGTTCGGGTCGAGCGTGGTGAACAGTCCCTGTCCGGAGGCGGACCGCATCAGCTCCTCATAGGCGCTCGCCCCCGGTTCCAGGACGAGCGAGCAGGTACCGAAGGACACGGCGCGTGCCCCGGCCGGGAGGGCGGTCGGGGCCGCGAAGAAGCGGTCGGCGGTGCCCTCGACATAGAAGGAATAGGAGGCCGATCCGCTTCCGTCGACGGTGGCGACCGCGAGCGTCGTCGGCTCCGTGCCGCGCTGTACGCCCGAGACGTCCACACCGGCCCCGCGCAACCTGTCGAGCAGAGACTCGCCGAACGCGTCGTACGAGGCGCGGGAGCAGAAGGCGGCCGGGGAGCCGAGGCGGCCGAGGGCCACGGCCGTGTTGTAGGGGCCGCCGCCGAGCGCCGGCTTCAGGTCCGCCAGGGCACCCGAGCCCTGCGGTACCAGGTCGATCAGGGCCTCACCGGCGACGACGATCACGAGACGCTTCCTTTCCGAGGGTGTTCGGGGTAATCCGGTTGTTGGGATTGCTGGGATTGCTGGGATGGCTGTGGTTGCTGAGGGGGCTCCAGCGGCCACGGCCACGTGGAGGGCTCGGGGCAGCCGCACGACGTACGGTGCACGACGGCGCAGGGGAGCCGGATCGTCCGCGCGGGACGGTCCGGTGTGGCCAGACGGTCCAGCAGCACCCGGACGGCCTGTGCACCGATCTCCCTGCTGGGCTGGGCGACCGCGGTGAGCCGGGGCGAGAACAGGTCGGCCCAGACAAAGTCGTCGAAGCAGCACAGGGCGATGTCGTCCGGCACCCGCAGGCCGCGGTCGCGCAGGGTCTGCAGGGCGCCGATGGTCATCGTGTTGTTGGCGGTGACCAGCGCCGTGGGCGGAGCGGCGAGGGCCAGGAGCGCCGCCGTCGCGCGCTCGGCGCCGGCCGACTCGGAGTTGCCGTGCGCCACGAGGCGTGCGTCATGGGGCAGACCGGCCGTGGCGAGGCCGTGCCGGTAGCCGGTGATCCGGTCGCCGGTGGTGCTGAGTCCGGGGAGCCCGGCGATCAGGCCGATCCGGCGATGGCCGAGTCCGGCCAGGTGGGCGACGACCTGGGCCATGGGCTCGGCGCCTTCGGCACAGACCTGGTCGAAGGGCGGCGGGTCGACGGAGGACCCGTCGAGATGTCCGTCCACCAGCCGGTCCAGGAAGACGGTGGGTACGGCGTGACGGCTCAGGTAGGCGACGAGGTCGCGCGGCTCGGCCGACGGGGCGACGATCACGCCGTCCACACGGCGCTCATGCAGCAACCGGACGGCCTTGAGTTCGTGCCGTGGGTCGTCGTGGGGGTCGGCGATCAGCAGGCCGTAGCCCTCCGCCAGGGCACCGGCTTCGACACCCCGCAGGATCTCCGTGAAATAGGGGTTGCTGATCGCCGAAACCGCGATCCCGATGGAGCGGGTCCGGGAGGTCACCAGTGAGCGGGCGAGCGTGTTGGGCGTGTAGCCGAGCAGGTCGATCGCGTCCAGCACCGCCTGACGCGTGTGCGGCAGCACCGGGCGCGTGTCGTTCAGGACGTGGGAGACAGTCGCCACGGAGACTCCGGCGCTCCGTGCCACGTCGGCCATTGTGGGCATCGCACTTCCTCCCCGGCACCGCGGCGGACCCTCTGGCGGAAGGTATCCCAATTGGGTGGTGCGCGTAAACGCTTGCGTAAGCGTTTACGTGGATGCATCGTCGGCTGTCGGCTGTCGGCTGTCGGCTGTCGGCCCGGCCCCGGGTCCCGGGGTCTCGTCACCCGGAGTGCGGCCCCGGGGATCTCGCCGGATAGGGTCGGCTCCCGCACCACCCTCTGATCCAGTGGAGATCTCCATGCCCGACCGACCCTCCGCGAGCCGACGTACCGTCCTTCGAGGAGCAGCCGCCCTCCCGGTCGCCGGGTTCGGGCTCGCCGCCTGTTCGGTCTCCGGCACCGGGACGACGGACGCGGCGCCCACCGCGCCGGTCGAGCTCGGTGCCGAAAGCGAGGTCGCCGAGGGCGGTGCTCGGCTGTACCAGGATCACAACGTCGTGGTCAGCAAGGACGCACAGGGGACGTTCAAGGCCCACAGCACGATCTGTACGCATGCGCAGTGCCCCATCAACAAGCTGGAGGGGACGAAGTTGATCTGCCCCTGCCACGGGAGCGAGTTCGACGCCCTGACGGGCAAGGTGCTGCATTCTCCGGCCACCGAGCCGCTTCCTGAACTGCCGGTGAAGGTGTCTGGCGGCAGGCTCATCGCAGGGCCCGGCGCCTGACCGGGCGGCCAGGTCGGGACGGCTGGCTCATTCCCAGTCCCAGCTGATCCCGACGATGCCGGGCCGTGTCCGGGGCTCGACCAGGTGCACTGAGTGGTGCACCCCGCTGAGCGACAAGTCCTGCCGTCCGCTGCGCGGCGCCGCGGCGGAGTGCTGGGTGAAGCGGTGGCACTGGGCCGGGAGCGCGCCCGCGTCGAACCGCACCTGGAGGGCGTACTGGCCGCCGGGAAAGGCGAAATCGCCCGTGTACTCGTGCGAGGTCCCGGCGGTGCCGTCCTCGACGCCGTACCGGAAAAGGAACGTGTCACCGGAACGCAACCGGGTGCCGAAGAGTAGTTCGGCGACCAGGACACCGGTCTCCTGGTCCCAACGGACGCGTCCCGTCCGGCAGTTCTCCAGGGCGTGCACCGTCATCCGGTCAGGTACGCAGCCCGGGTCGCCGTGGTGTACGGCCACGAACCGGTCGACCCCGTCCTTGTGCGCCCGCACGATGTGGTGCGACTCGCGGGCCGCCAGTTCTCGGCGCGCGCCGACCCGGACCCGGTCGTGGTGGCCCAGGGCGTGCAGCCCGCCGTCGAGGGTCCAGCCCAGCTCGCCCCGAAGGCGGTCAAGGACGCCGGATGCCTCGATCTGGGAGCGGTACGAGCGGGCTGAGGGGCGCCCCGTGGCCGAACCGTCGTCGGTATCGGCGAGCAGCCGGATCAAAGACTCCTCCGGCAGTTTGAGTATCTCCTCCAGCGCGCGCACGGCCCGTAGCGACTCCGGGCGCTGGGGGCGTCGGGCGCCCTGTTGCCAGTAACTCAGGCTCGTCACACCGACCTTGACCCCGTGCCGCGACAGGTGGTGCTGGACGCGCTGGAGCGGCAGGCCGCGGGCGGCGATCGCGGCGCGCAGCGCGACATGGAAGGGGCCGCCCCGCAAGGCCGTGTCCAGTTCCTCGCTGGCGAGGTCCGCGTGCTGTGTGCCGTGCAGCATGCACAGGGGCCTTTCTGTGAAGGTTCGCTACGGCTGGTCAGACCGTTCACGTGGGTCTTCAGGGTCTTCGGAGAGTGGTCACCGGGGCGGGCGCCAGGGCGCCCGTGTATCCGTACGCCGATCCGTACGCCGTCGTTCGCGCCCCCGAGTTCCACCGCATTGAAGCGTGTTGACCAATCCCCGACAACCACTTGGCGACACCTCGGCGTCGGCGTGGGGACAATCGCGGCCCTCTGACGGTGGCCCGGGCTGCGGGCACGTCTCGTGTGGACGGCGGCCCTGACGGCGCGTCGTCCCGTTCGATCCGCGGTGCCCGGTCAGGGCTCCGTGGTGGTGGATCGCCGCGATCGACCTCCGTACGTGACTGACGAGTCGCGAGGGCGTTCGCCAGCCTCGGCCCCTCGGCCCCTCGGCCCCTCGGCCCCTCGGCCCCTCGGCCCCTCGGTCGGCGCCGCCGAGTGGGCGGATGGCGGGGCTGCCCGACGCGGAGGGGTGCCCGGAAGGCGTCCGGGCCCCGCGGCAGAGCATGCTCGTCGATCAGAGACGGACCCCGGCAGTGGAACGAGCGCGGGCCCGGACGTCGGGAGGTCCGGCAGCACGGCTTTACGCCGGCGGGCGGGACGCGGCGGTGCGACACGTACCCCCGCCGGGCCACCGTGCCGGGCGCCGGAGTCCTCCGGATCACCCGTGGGCCTGCCGCCAGGTGCCGCAGACGGGTTTCCGGGCGGGCCAGGGGCGGCCCGACCGGGGGCGGAGCGGCGTTGTCCACAGCCTCGCCGGGCTGTCACCGCTCGACAGTAGGGTGTGAGACATGGCCGACCCCTCCAGCTACCGTCCCAAGCCGGGAGAGATTCCGGACTCTCCCGGGGTGTACAGGTTCCGAGACGAGCGCCGCCGGGTGATCTACGTCGGAAAGGCCAAGAGCCTGCGCCAGCGCCTGGCGAACTACTTCCAGGACCTGGCGAACCTCCACCCGCGCACCCGGACGATGGTGACCACAGCCGCCTCCGTGGAGTGGACCGTCGTGTCCACGGAGGTCGAGGCGCTGCAGCTGGAGTACTCCTGGATCAAGGAATACGACCCCCGGTTCAACGTCAAGTACCGCGACGACAAGAGCTACCCCTACCTCGCCGTGACGATGAACGAGGAATTCCCGCGGGTCCAGGTGATGCGCGGTCACAAGAAGAAGGGCGTACGGTACTTCGGGCCGTACGGGCACGCCTGGGCCATCCGTGACACGGTCGACCTGCTGCTGCGGGTCTTCCCGGTGCGTACCTGCTCGGCCGGCGTCTTCAAGAACGCCACCCGCACCGGGCGCCCCTGCCTGCTCGGCTACATCGGCAAGTGCTCCGCCCCCTGCGTCGGCCGGATCGACGCCGAGGACCACCGGGAACTGGCGGAGGAGTTCTGCGACTTCATGGCCGGCCGTACGGGCACGTACCTGCGCCGTCTGGAGAAGCAGATGATGGAGGCGGCCGAGGAGATGGAGTACGAGCGGGCCGCCCGGCTGCGTGACGACATAGAGGCCCTGAAGAAGGCCATGGAGAAGAACGCGGTCGTGCTCGCCGACGCGACCGACGCCGATCTGATCGCCGTCGCCGAGGACGAGTTGGAGGCGGCTCTGCAGATCTTCCACGTCCGTGGCGGACGGGTGCGCGGCCAGCGCGGCTGGGTGACCGACAAGGTCGAGGAGGTCACCACGGCGGCCCTCGTCGAACACGCCCTCCAGCAGCTCTACGGCGAGGAACGGGGGGACGCCGTACCCAAGGAGGTACTGGTCCCGGCGCTGCCGGAGCCGGTCGAACCGGTGCAGCAGTGGCTGGCCGAGCGCCGCGGGTCCAACGTCTCCTTGCGCATCCCGCAGCGCGGCGACAAGAAGGCCCTGATGGAGACGGTGCAGCGCAACGCCCAGCAGGCGCTAGCCCTGCACAAGACCAAGCGCGCCTCCGACCTCACCACGCGCTCGCGCGCTCTGGAGGAGATCGCCGACGCCCTCGACCTGGACAGCGCCCCCCTCAGGATCGAGTGCTACGACATCTCGCACCTCCAGGGTGACGACGTGGTGGCATCCATGGTCGTCTTCGAGGACGGACTCCAGCGCAAGAGCGAGTACCGGCGCTTCCAGATCAAGGGCTTCGAGGGCCAGGACGACGTCCGCTCCATGCACGAGGTGATCACCCGGCGCTTCAGGCGCTACCTCTCCGACAAGGAGAAGACCGGCGAATGGGTGGACGAGGACGGGGAGGGCGGCCTCAAGGACGAGGACGGACGTCCCAGGAAGTTCGCCTATCCGCCGCAGCTCGTCGTCGTCGACGGTGGCCCCCCGCAGGTCGCGGCTGCCAAGCGGGCCCTGGACGAGCTGGGTATCGACGACATTGTCGTCGCCGGCCTCGCCAAACGCCTGGAGGAGGTCTGGCTCCCGGACGACCAGGACCCGGTGGTCCTGCCCCGGACCAGTGAGGGCCTCTATCTGCTCCAGCGTGTCCGTGACGAGGCCCACCGCTTCGCCATCACCTACCAGCGCACCAAGCGCGCCAAGCGGTTCCGCGCGAGCCCCCTGGACGACGTGCCGGGCCTCGGCGAGACCCGCAAACAGGCATTGATCAAGCATTTCGGCTCGGTGAAGAAGCTGCGGTCCGCCACAATCGACCAGATCCAGGAGGTGCCGGGGATCGGCCGGAAGACCGCCGAGACCGTTGCCGCGGCATTCGCCCGAGCGGCCCCGCCCGTACCCGCCGTGAACACGGCGACAGGAGAGATCATTGATGACGAGGAACCCGATGCGACGGGGGGTTCCTCAGGGGAGCCCGTGACCGCGGGCGCCCCGGACGAACGACGGGGGCAGGAGAGATGACCGAGCACGACGCACAGCACACAGGCGAACGAGATCAGACGCACAACCAAGAGGGCGAGCATCAGCCGCGGCACGCGGTCCAGGAAAGCGAAGCTGCAGTGAGTACGGACATCACGTCGGCCGGGGTCCCCGAGTCGGCCATCCCCGAGCTGGTGATCATCTCCGGCATGTCCGGAGCGGGCCGGTCGACGGCCGCGAAATGCCTGGAGGACCTCGGCTGGTTCGTCGTCGACAACCTCCCACCCGCCCTGATCCCCACCATGGTGGAGCTCGGCGCCCGCTCCCAGGGCAACGTGGCCCGGATCGCGGTCGTCGTCGACGTACGCGGCCGTCGCTTCTTCGACAACCTGCGTGAATCCCTCGCCGACCTCGACACCCGGGGCGTCACCCGGCGCATCGTCTTCCTGGAGTCCTCCGACGAGGCCCTGGTGCGCCGCTTCGAGTCGGTGCGCCGCCCGCATCCCCTCCAGGGCGACGGCCGCATCGTCGACGGCATCGCCGCCGAGCGCGAACTGCTGCGCGAGCTGCGCGGCGACGCCGACCTGGTGATCGACACCTCCAGTCTCAACGTGCACGAACTGCGCGCCAAGATGGACGCCCAGTTCGCCGGTGAGGAGGAGCCCGAGCTGCGGGCCACCGTGATGTCCTTCGGGTTCAAGTACGGCCTTCCGGTCGACGCCGACCTGGTCGCGGACATGCGCTTCCTGCCCAACCCGCACTGGGTACCGGAGCTGCGTCCGTACAGCGGGCTCAACGAGGAGGTCGCCGCGTATGTCTTCAACCAGCCCGGCGCCAAGGAGTTCCTCGACCGGTACGCCGAACTGCTCCGCCTCATCGCGGCCGGCTACCGCCGCGAGGGCAAGCGCTACGTGACCATCGCCATCGGCTGCACGGGCGGCAAGCACCGCTCGGTGGCCACGTCGGAGAAGCTCGCCGCACGGCTCGCGGCCGAGGGTGTGGAGACGGTCGTCGTGCACCGGGACATGGGCAGGGAATGACACCACGGACTCCGCGGCTGAGCAGGCTGCGTCTGGCGGTCCCCGAGACACGCGCGGGCCGCCCCGCCGAGGCCCGTGGCGCCCGCCCGCGGCGCCGGGGCGCCCAGCCCAAGGTGGTCGCCCTCGGCGGCGGCATGGGCCTGTCCGCCTCGCTCGCCGCACTGCGCCGGATCACCGGCGACCTCACGGCCGTCGTGACGGTGGCCGACGACGGCGGCTCCAGCGGGCGGCTGCGCGACGAGTTGGGGGTGCTGCCGCCCGGCGACCTGCGCAAGGCGCTGGCCGCGCTGTGCGGGGACGACGACTGGGGCCAGACCTGGGCCCGGGTCATCCAGCACCGCTTCCACTCCCAGGGCGACCTGCACGACCACGCGGTCGGCAACCTGCTGATCGTCGCCCTGTGGGAGCAGCTCGGTGACCATGTCCAGGCGCTGGACCTGGTCGGCAAGCTGCTCGGCGCGCACGGCCGGGTGCTGCCCATGTCCGCGGTGCCGCTGGAACTCCAGGCCCTGGTCAAGGGCCATGACCCGGACCGGCCGGAGGACGTCGACACGGTGCGCGGGCAGGCGACGGTGGCGCTCACCCCCGGTGAGGTGCAGTCGGTGCACGTCGTGCCGAACGACCCGCCCGCCGTGCCCGAGGCCGTCGCGGCGGTCCTGGACGCGGACTGGGTGGTGCTGGGTCCCGGCTCCTGGTTCTCCTCGGTCATCCCGCACCTGCTCGTGCCCGAACTGCTGGACGCCCTGACGAAGACCAAGGCGCGCCGGGTCCTGTCCCTGAACCTCGCCCCGCAGCCGGGAGAAACAGAGGGCTTCTCCCCGCAGCGTCATTTGGAGGTTTTGGGGCGACACGCCCCTAAACTCGCCCTGGACGTGGTGCTGGCCGACGAGGCCGCCGTGCCCGACCGGGACTCGCTCACCGAGGCCGCGAAGCGGCTCGGAGCCGCGGTCGAGCTGGCGCCGGTGGCCCGGACCGACGGCTCTCCCCGGCATGACCCGGAGCTGTTGGCCGCCGCGTACGACCGTATTTTTCGGATGCATGGAAGGATCGGCCCATGGCGATGACGGCAGCGGTGAAGGACGAGATCTCCCGGCTTCCCGTCACCCGGACCTGCTGCAGAAAGGCGGAGGTCTCCGCGATTCTGCGGTTCGCCGGCGGCCTTCACCTGGTGAGCGGGCGCATCGTGATCGAGGCGGAGCTGGACACCGCGATGGCGGCCCGGCGGCTGAAGCGGGACATCCTGGAGATCTTCGGCCACAGCTCCGAGCTGATCGTGATGGCGCCCGGCGGGCTGCGTCGCGGGTCGCGTTACGTCGTACGGGTGGTCGCCGGCGGTGACCAGCTGGCACGGCAGACGGGCCTCGTCGACGGCCGGGGCCGTCCGATCCGGGGCCTGCCCCCGCAGGTGGTCTCGGGGGCCACCTGCGATGCGGAGGCGGCCTGGCGCGGTGCCTTCCTGGCGCACGGCTCGCTGACCGAGCCCGGCCGGTCCTCCTCCCTGGAGGTGACCTGCCCCGGCCCGGAGGCGGCGCTCGCCCTGGTCGGTGCCGCCCGACGGCTCTCGATCGCGGCGAAGGCCCGCGAGGTGCGCGGAGTGGACCGCGTGGTGGTGCGCGACGGCGATGCCATCGGCGCCCTGCTCACCCGCCTCGGCGCCCATGAGTCCGTGCTGGCCTGGGAGGAACGGCGGATGCGCCGCGAGGTCCGTGCCACGGCCAATCGGCTTGCCAACTTCGACGACGCCAATCTGCGGCGTTCGGCGCGGGCTGCCGTCGCCGCGGGTGCCCGGGTCCAACGAGCCCTGGAGATCCTCGGCGACGAGGTTCCGGAGCATCTCGCCGCCGCCGGCCGCCTGCGCATGGAGCACAAGCAGGCGTCACTGGAGGAACTGGGCGCGCTTGCCGACCCGCCGCTGACCAAGGACGCCGTGGCCGGCCGGATCCGCCGCCTGCTCGCCATGGCCGACAAGCGCGCCGCCGACCTGGGCATCCCGGGCACCGAGGCAAATCTGACCGAGGAGATGGCGGACAACCTGGTGGGGTGACCGGTCCGGTTCGGCGCCACCTCCACCGCCACCGCCACCTCCACCGCCATCTCCACCGGCGCCGGCTCCGCCTCTGCTTCCGGCTTCGGCTTCGCGGGTGGCACAGGCACGCGCGCCGATCTCGCCGAGGGGAAGGCGGACAACCCGTGGCGTCGACCGGCCGGCTCTCCCGTAGCCGAAGTCCACGCGAGGCGCGGTCACCGGTCACCGGCGACCGGCGACTTGCGGCCGCTCTGCGTGGGACGCGGACGCAGCGGCCGCCCGTACCGGACTCCGTACCGCGCCCTGTACCGGACTCCGTACCGCGCCCTGTACCGGACGCGGTTACCGCGACCGGTCCGTACCGGACGCCGTACTGACGACGTGTCGGACGCCGTGATCGGCAGCCGACCTGCCCGGGAGTTCGGCAGGCCGATCAGGAGCAGAGACACCGGGCGGTCGACGCGACAGCGGGCACGCCTGCCTGACGGGTGGTCGCGTCGAGGAGCCGTGCGGCGGGCAGGGACAGGCCGGGTGCCGATCCAGGCGCCGAGCCGGGAGAGCGACTGTCAGCACCGGACGCGTCACGGGCCGGTGCAACGCGTGACCTCGCGCCGAACACCACACCGCAGCCGATGACTCACGCCCGGCGCCGAGCGCCGGTCACCCACGTTTCCGGCAGTTGTTTGCTCGTCACCCATGCGCCCGGCATCCGCGCTCCCGGCACCCACGGACCTGTCGCCCATGCGCCCGGCATCCGCCCGTCTGCCGTCCGCCTGCTGGAGACCACGTACCCGCGGCGCTCCCCCGTACCTTGCACGCCCAGCCGTCTGGCGACCCCATGCCCGGGTCGCCCACCCGTCCGGCGACCGCCTGCCCGCGGCGCCCGCCCATCTGGTCACCACGTGCCCGCCGCGTACCCCCGCCACCCGCACCCGCCACCCGCGCCCCTCACCACCACCCGTACTCCCCGCCACCACCCGCCCCCTCACCGCCACCCGCCCCAACTACCGGTCACCGGCCACACTTTCGAACGCCCTGCCCGGCGGCCCGCAACCCGGGCTTGCATAACTCGTATCGGTGAAATCGCTGAAATCGGCGAAAGGGATGAAATCGGTGGCCTGGTGTCCCGTCCCGTCAGTGAGCGCGTCCGGTCGGTCGCGAAATGGGCGAGGCAGGGAGCGGGCGCGGGCGAGGCCGGGGTGGGCGGCGGTGTGGCGCAGGCACGGTGCGGGTGGTCCGTACCTCTACTGGCGGGTACGGACCACCGTGTCGTGTATGGGGCGTCTCGATGCCACGGCTGGGGCCTCGGGGGGGTAGGGTCGGGGGTGGTCGGGGACATCCCATACAGCTCGCCGGCAAACGAAGGCCGGCGTACCAACGAGGAGATCGGTTCGTGACGATCCGCGTAGGCATCAACGGCTTTGGCCGCATCGGTCGTAACTACTTCCGCGCGCTGCTGGAGCAGGGTGCAGACATCGAGATCGTGGCTGTCAACGACCTGGGTGACACCGCGACCACCGCTCACCTGCTGAAGTACGACACCATCCTGGGCCGCCTCAAGCAGGAGGTCACCCACACCGCCGACACGATCACCGTCGACGGTCACACCATCAAGGTGCTTTCCGAGCGCGACCCCGCGAACATCCCGTGGGGCGAGCTGGGCGTCGACGTCGTCATCGAGTCGACCGGCATCTTCACCAAGCGCGAGGACGCGGCCAAGCACCTCGCGGGCGGCGCCAAGAAGGTCATCATCTCGGCCCCGGCCAAGGATGAGGACATCACCATCGTCATGGGCGTCAACCAGGAGAAGTACGACGCCGCCAACCACCACGTCATCTCCAACGCCTCCTGCACCACCAACTGTGTGGCGCCGATGGCGAAGGTCCTGGACGAGAACTTCGGCATCGTCAAGGGCCTGATGACGACGGTGCACGCGTACACGAACGACCAGCGCATCCTGGACTTCCCCCACAAGGACCTGCGCCGCGCCCGTGCCGCCGCGGAGAACATCATCCCGACCACCACCGGTGCCGCCAAGGCCACCGCCCTGGTGCTGCCGCAGCTCAAGGGCAAGCTGGACGGCATCGCGATGCGCGTTCCGGTCCCGACCGGCTCCGTCACCGACCTGGTCGTCGAGCTGGGCCGCGAGGTCACCAAGGAAGAGGTCAACGCCGCCTTCCAGAAGGCCGCCGAGGGCGAGCTGAAGGGTCTCCTCGACTACACCGAGGACCAGATCGTCTCTTCCGACATCGTCAACGCCCCGGCGTCCTGCACCTTCGACTCCTCCCTGACCATGGTCCAGGAGGGCAAGAACGTGAAGATCATCGGCTGGTACGACAACGAGTGGGGCTACTCCAACCGCCTCGTGGACCTGACGGTCTTCGTCGGCGGCCAGCTCTGATCGGCCACCGCAGGCACCTGATGCGATGAAACAGGGCTCGGGCAGCGCGCCGCCGCACTGCCCGAGCCCTGACGCGCGTCCAGGCCGAACCCGGCCGACCTGCGAAGCAACAGCCCTCGTAGGATCAAGAGCCTCCTCAGGAGCCCCACTCATGAAGACCATCGACGAACTTCTCAGCGCGGGCGTGGACGGCAAGCGGGTTTTCGTCCGCGCCGACCTCAACGTCCCGCTCGCGGACGGCGTCATCACCGACGACGGCCGCATCCGTGCCGTCCTGCCCACGATCCAGGCCCTCGCCGAGGCGGGTGCCAAGGTGGTCGTCGCCTCCCACCTGGGCCGTCCCAAGGGCGCCCCGGACCCCGCCTTCTCGCTGCTGCCCGCCGCCGAGCGGCTCGGTGAACTCCTCGGCGCGCCCGTCGCGTTCGCCCAGGACACCACCGGTCCCGCCGCCCACGGCGCCGTCGACGGGTTGCAGCCCGGCCAGGTCGCGGTGATCGAGAACCTGCGTTTCAACCCCGGCGAGACGTCCAAGGACGACACCGAGCGCGGCGAGTTCGCCGACCGGCTGGCCGCCCTCGCGGACGTCTACGTCGGCGACGGCTTCGGCGCCGTGCACCGCAAGCACGCGTCCGTCTTCGATCTGCCCGCCCGGCTGCCGCACTACGCCGGATACCTCATCGCCACCGAGGTCGGCGTCCTGAAGAAGCTCACCGAGGACGTCAAGCGCCCCTACGCCGTCGCGCTGGGCGGCGCCAAGGTCTCCGACAAGCTCGCCGTCATCGACGAACTGCTCGGCAAGGCCGACCGCCTCCTCATCGGCGGCGGCATGGCCTACACCTTCCTCAAGGCGAAGGGCTACGAAATCGGCAGCTCCCTCCTCCAGGAGGACCAGATCCCGGCGGTCACCGAGTACCTGGAGCGCGCCGAGAAGCTGGGCGTCGAGCTGGTGCTCCCGGTCGACGTCGTGGTCGGCCCCGCGTTCCCGGACCTGAAGGCCAAGGCTGCCACCGAGCACTCCGTGGTCGACGCGGACAAGATGCCCGCCGGGCAGATGGGCCTGGACATCGGCCCGCGGTCCGGCGACCTGTACGCCGCGAAGCTCGCCGACGCCGCGACCGTCTTCTGGAACGGTCCCATGGGTGTCTTCGAGCACCCCGACTACGCCGAGGGCACCAGGGCGGTCGCCCAGGCCCTCGTCGACTCGGACGGCTTCACCGTCGTCGGCGGCGGAGACTCCGCCGCAGCCGTGCGTACGCTCGGCTTCGACGAGACCGCATTCGGCCACATCTCGACCGGTGGCGGCGCCTCCCTCGAATACCTTGAGGGCAAGACGCTCCCCGGCCTCGCCGCACTGGAGGACTGACCAAGCATGAGCACGCGCACGCCGCTGATGGCGGGTAACTGGAAGATGAACCTCAACCACCTTGAGGCCATCGCGCACGTCCAGAAACTCGCCTTCGCCCTGGCCGACAAGGACTACGAGGCCGTCGAGGTCGCCGTCCTGCCGCCCTTCACCGACCTGCGCTCCGTGCAGACTCTGGTCGACGGCGACAAGCTCAAGATCAAGTACGGTGCCCAGGACGTCTCGGCGCACGACTCGGGCGCCTACACCGGTGAGATCTCCGGACCGATGCTGGCCAAGCTGAAGTGCACGTATGTGGTCATTGGCCACTCCGAGCGCCGCCAGTACCACCGGGAGACCGACGAGCAGGTCAACGCCAAGGCCAAGGCCGCGTTCAAGCACGGCCTGACCCCGATCCTGTGCGTCGGCGAGGAACTGGACGTCCGCGAGGCGGGCAACCACGTCGCGCACACCCTCACCCAGGTCGAGGGCGGTCTGAAGGACCTCACGGCCGAGCAGGTCGAGACCATCGTGATCGCCTACGAGCCGGTGTGGGCCATCGGCACGGGCAAGGTCTGCGGTGCCGCGGACGCCCAGGAGGTCTGCGCCGCCGTCCGCGCCAAGATCGCCGAGCTGTACTCACAGGACGTGGCCGACAAGGTACGCGTCCAGTACGGCGGCTCCGTGAAGTCGGGCAATGTCGCCGAGATCATGGCGCAGGCCGACATCGACGGTGCCCTGGTGGGCGGCGCTTCGCTGGACGCCGACGAATTCGTCAAGATCATCCGATTCCGCGACCAGTGAGCCACGGGGGCGCCGCGCCGGTGCGGGGCGCCCCCATGGCGACCTGGCAGAACCGTGAGTAGGCGGCAGCCGGGATCCGTCGTACCCTTGCGGGGGCCGGCGGGTGTCTGCCGGCCCCCGTCGTCCATCCGAATCCGAGGAAGTTGGTCCAGCCGTGGTTTTGGGGTTCTCGATCGCCCTGATCGTCTTCAGCCTGCTGCTGATGCTGCTGGTGCTGATGCACAAGGGGAAGGGCGGCGGCCTCTCCGACATGTTCGGTGGCGGCATGCAGTCGTCCGTCGGCGGTTCGTCGGTCGCCGAACGCAACCTTGACCGGATCACCCTGGTGATCGGTCTGCTGTGGTTCGCGTGCATCGTCGTCCTCGGCATCGTCATGAAGACGAGCTGAGTGACCCGATACGTGGCAAACGTGAAGCCCCATGGTCGGTACGCGCCCCGGAGCGCGGCCTATCATGGGGCTTGCGTCTGGTTGAGGGGGACGGTAACTCCAATCACCGGACGCGCGTTGGGCCTTACGTAGACTGTGGCGCTCGCAGCGAAGCGGAACGCCGACTCGCTTCGCGGCACCATCACGCAGGGAGTTACGACCGTGGCAAGTGGCAACGCGATCCGAGGAAGCCGGGTCGGGGCGGGGCCGATGGGCGAGGCCGAGCGGGGCGAATCCGCCCCGCGTCTGCGCATCTCCTTCTGGTGCTCCAACGGGCACGAGACGCAGCCCAGCTTCGCCAGCGACGCGCAGGTACCCGAAACCTGGGACTGCCCGCGTTGCGGATTCCCGGCCGGACAGGACCGGGACAACCCGCCGGACCCGCCGCGCACCGAACCGTACAAGACGCACCTCGCGTACGTGCGGGAGCGGCGCAGCGACGCGGACGGTGAGGCGATCCTCGCCGAGGCGCTCGCCAAACTGCGCGGCGAAATCTAGGAGTTGCGGACCGGCCGGACGCCCTCGGGCGTCCGGCCGGAGTTGTTTCGCACCTCCACCGCCCGGCGACCGCGGGCCGATTGTCAGTGGTGCCCTCTACGGTGTTCTCATCGGCGCATCGTGAGGGGGGAACTGTGGCGACGGTCGAGGCGGCGGGCAGGATCACGCCCGCGTGGCGCGGAGGGTTCGGACGGCTGTGGACGGCCGCGGTGGTCTCCCGGTTCGGGGACGCCCTGCGGACCTCCGCGCTGCCGTTGCTCGCCGTGCGCCTCACCGACGACCCCCTCGTCATCGCCTCCGTGACCGCCTGCGGCTACGTTCCGTGGCTGTTGTTCGGACTGCTCGGCGGCGCCGTGGCGGACCGGGTGGACCAGCGGCGGGCGATGTGGGTCGTGGACACGGTACGGGGTCTGCTCGTCGCGGCCTTCGCGCTCGCCGTGGGGCTCGGCCACGCCTCGATCCCGCTGCTGCTCACGCTCGCCTTCTCGCTCACCGCGCTCCAGACACTGTTCGACAACGCCGCCACGGCCCTGCTGCCGTCCCTGGTGGAGCGCGGGGCGCTGGGCGGTGCCAATGCCCGGCTGATGACCGGACAGCGGGTCGCGGGCGGGCTGCTGGCGGGCCCGTTCGTGCCGCTGCTGCTGGTGGCCGGGGCGTTCGTGCCGTTCACAGCCGACGCGGGCACGTTCCTGGTGGCCGCGGCCCTTGTGGCGTCGCTGCGGATCCGGCCGCTCCGGCGGGAGCCGCGCCCGGCCGGGAGCACGCTGCGCGCGGAGATCGGCGAGGGGCTGCGCGTGCTGTGGCGGGACCCGGCCCTGCGGGCGACCTGTGTGGCCACGCTGCTGTGCAACATCGGCATGGGCGCCCTGATCGGCACTCTGGTGCTGCACGTGACCCGCTGGCTGCACGCGGGCAGCGGGGGATACGCGGCCGCCATGACGGCGTACTCGGTCGGCAGCATCACCGGCGGCTTCCTCACCCAGCGCGTCGCGCGGCGCATCGGACGAGCGGGCGCCCTGCTCGTCGCGGGCGGCATCCAGACGGCGTCCCTCCTGCTCATCGGGTCCGTGCGGCAGCTGACCGCGCTCCTCGTCGGCATGGCTCTGCTCGGCGCCATGACCATGGTGTGGAACGTCAACCAGGTCACGCTGATGCAGCAACGCAGCCCCGAGTCGATGACCGGCCGCATCGCCTCCGCGTTCCGTACCGCCTCGACCTCCGGAGCACCGCTCGGTGCCCTCCTCGGGGGCATCGCGGCCAAGGCGTTCGGCCTCAACGGCCCCGCCCTGTGCGCCGCCCTCCTCTTCGCCTTCGCCGTCATCTCGCTGATACCGGTGCGCACGGCGGACCTGCCCGTTGCCGTACCGGACGACGGCGCCGCGGCAGGTCCTGCCAGGCCCTGATCAATTAGGTTGGGACCGGCAGCGGGGCAAGCCGCAGGCAGCAGGGACAGGCAGGAAAGAAGGCTGAAGTCGGATATGAACGCAGACGGCCGTACCAGGCTCAACCAGACGCCCGAGTGGACCGCCCTGGCCGAGCATCGTGAGCAGCTCGGCGGCACCCACCTGCGGGACCTGTTCGCCGCCGACCCGGGGCGCGGCGCCGGGTACACGCTCCAGGTCGGTGATCTGTACATCGACTATTCGAAGCATCTGGTGACGGATGAGACGCTGGCGTTGCTGCGGGAGCTGGCGGTGGCGACGGATGTGTTCGGGCTGCGGGACGCCATGTTCCGTGGTGAGAAGATCAACGTGACCGAGGACCGGGCCGTGCTGCACACCGCGCTGCGGGCTCCGCGGGACGCGGTGATCGAGGTCGACGGTGAGAACGTGGTGCCGGGTGTGCACGCGGTGCTCGACCGGATGGCCGACTTCGCCGGGCGGGTGCGGTCCGGGGAGTGGACCGGGCACACCGGCAGGCGCATCAGGAACGTGGTCAACATCGGGATCGGCGGCTCCGACCTGGGTCCGGCGATGGCCTACGAGGTCCTGCGCAGCTTCACCGACCGTGATCTCACCGTCCGGTTCGTGTCGAACGTGGACGGTGCGGACCTGCACGAGGCCGTCCGTGACCTGGACCCGGCGCAGACCCTGTTCATCGTCGCGTCGAAGACGTTCACCACGATCGAGACGATCACCAACGCGACCTCGGCCCGCAACTGGCTGCTGGCGGGCCTCGGGGGCGACGGGAAAGCGGTCGCGCGGCATTTCGTGGCGCTCTCCACGAACACGCGGAAGGTCGCGGAGTTCGGTATCGACCCGGAGAACATGTTCGAGTTCTGGGACTGGGTGGGTGGCCGGTACTCCTTCGACTCGGCGATCGGCCTGTCCCTGATGATCGCCGTCGGCCCGGACCGGTTCCGGGAGATGCTGGCGGGTTTCCGGCTGGT